>NZ_JBQQCG010000011.1:0-188340 GCF_052245575.1 Streptomyces sp. 2A115
TCGGGGGGACGGCCCCCCGAAGCGGGGTCTGGGGGGGAGCCCCAGAAGGATGGGACGGTAGGGGCGGCGGGGGCGAAGAACTACTCGCCCGGCCACTCCGGCGTGCGCTTCTGGTTGAAGGCCGCGACTCCCTCCGCTCGGTCGCCGGAGAAGGCGACCGAGCGCCAGGCCGCGTCCTCGACCTCCAGGCCCGCGCGGAGGTCGAGGCCGTGGCCCAGGCGGAGGGCGCGTTTGGCGGCACGGAGGCCGACGGGGGAGTTCGCGGCGATCCGGGTGGCAAGGGCGAGTGCCTCGGCACGGTCCCGGCCCTCCGGGACCAGCTCGTCGACCAGGCCCAACTCCCTTGCCTCCGCGGCCTCCACGCGTCGCGCCGAGAAGATCAGTTCGGCGGCGCGGGCCGCACCGACCCGGCGCGGCAGCAGCTGCGTACCGCCGCCGCCGGGGATGACGCCGACGGACACCTCGGGCAGGCCCACCACGGCCGTACGGTCCGCCACGATCAGGTCGCAGGACAGGGCGAGCTCGAAGCCGCCGCCCAGCGCGAAGCCGTGCACGGCGGCGACGGTGGGCATCGGCAGCTCCAGAACGCCGGTGTACGCGGCGCGTGCGACCGGACGCTGGCGGACCAGCTCGGCGTCCGTGAGGGAGTTGCGCTCCTTGAGGTCGGCGCCGACGCAGAAGGCGCGCTCGTGGGTCGAGGTGAGCACGACCGCGCGTACGTCCTGGTCGCCGGCCAGCGTCTCGCAGGCGGCGGCGATCGAGCGGGCCATCTGCGTCGACACGGCGTTCATGGCCTTGGGCCGGTCGAGGGCGAGCTCCGCGACGTGAGCATGGCGCCGTACCGCTACGTACTCCCCGAACCGCTGTTCCGCGCCCTCCGCGCCCTGCTCCGGCATGACACCCTCCCGGTTAACGTGGGTTAACTTCCGTCGCCTCGATCATTCCAGCAGGGCACCTCCGGGGGAAGGTCCGCCCCCGGGTTGTCCCCGGTGCGCCACTGTTCGCCGCTTCGATGTCCCAAACCGCCGCAAACCTACCTAACCTGGAGTGATGGGCGGTGACGATGTGCGGCTGAGGGCCGTGGTGGCGCTGGCGCAGGGTATGGCCGCCGCGCACACCTCGCGGGAGTCGTGGGGGGCGGCTGCGGACGGCGCCTGCCGGGCGCTGTCCGGGAGCTTCGGGGCGCTGTCCGTGTGGGAGCGGGGGCGCGGGCGGCTGCGCGTGCTGGCGAACGTGGGCGAGCGGGCGGCGGACGAGGAGGAGTTCCCGGACGGCGAGGCGTACCCCGTGCACCAGTTCCCGGAGATCACCGAGTTCCTGCACGAGCGCTGGGTGGGCGGCGGTGGGCCCAGCGCCTGGGTCGAGACGGCGGAGGGGCCGGCCGGGGGGCGCCGCGCCGGGTACTGCCATCAGCGGGTCGCCGCGCTGCGCAGGCGCGGCCGCGGCTGCTGTGTGGTCGCGCCGATCGTGCTGCACGGCCGAGCGTGGGGCGAGCTGTACGTGGCCCGCGCGGCCGGAGCTCCCGTCTTCGACCGGGCCGACGCCGACTTCGCGACCGTCCTCGCCTCGGTCGTCGCGGCCGGGATCGCCCAGACCGAACGCCTGGAGGAGGCCCGCCGTCTCGCCTTCACCGACGCGCTCACCGGCCTCGCGAACCGCCGTGCCGTGGACATGCGCCTGGACGAGGCCATCGAGCGCCATCGCGCCCGGGGTGCGGTCGTGAGCCTCGTCGTGTGCGACCTGAACGGTCTCAAGTACGTCAACGACACCCAGGGTCACGCGGTCGGCGACCGGCTTCTGGAGCGGTTCGGTTCGGTGCTGTCCCTCTGCGGGGCGATGCTGCCCGGCGCGCTGGCCGCACGGCTCGGCGGTGACGAGTTCTGCCTGCTGGCCGTGGGGCCCCCGGCGGACGACGTGGTCCAGGTCGCCGACGAACTCTGCCGAAGGGCGGCGGAGTTGGAGCTGGGCGAGGGCGTCGCGTGCGGGGTGGCGTCGACGGAGGACCCGATCGGCGCCGTACGGTCGCCGCGCCGCCTGTTCCGCCTGGCGGACGCGGCGCAGTACCAGGCGAAGGCCGTGCGCTCCCCGAAGCCGGTGGTGGCGGGCCGGGAGGGCCCGGACGACCCGGTCGTCCGCCTCGCCGACCGGCCCCCGGCGGCTCCCTCGCCGACGGGTGAGCGGCGCCGCCTGCGTGGACACCGGCCGTAGCGCAACCGGTGCCTTGGAGGGCGGGGTCGGGGCGTAAGGAGTCCCTGCCGTGATCGGTCGTGACATTCCGAGATTCAGACCCTACGATCCTGAATATGGATATGCACACTGTGGTGGTGGGGACGACCGGTGTCACCGCGTCCGACGTTCTCGCCGTGGCGCGCGGCGGCGCCCGGGTCGAGCTCTCCGGCGAGGCGGTGGCGGCGCTCGCCGCGGCCAGGGAGATCGTGGACGCGCTGGCGGCCAAGCCGGAACCCGTGTACGGGGTCTCCACCGGATTCGGAGCCCTCGCGACCCGGCACATCAGCCCGGAACTACGCGCCCAGCTGCAGCGCAACATCGTCCGCTCGCACGCCGCCGGGATGGGCCCGCGCGTCGAGCGCGAAGTCGTCCGCGCCCTGATGTTCCTGCGCCTGAAGACCGTCTGCTCCGGCCGCACCGGCGTACGCCCGTCCGTCGCGCAGACCATGGCCGACATCCTGAACGCCGGCATCACCCCGGTCGTCCACGAGTTCGGCTCCCTCGGCTGCTCCGGCGACCTGGCACCGCTGTCCCACTGCGCCCTGACGCTGATGGGCGAGGGGGAGGCCGAAGGGCCCGACGGCACCGTCCGCCCCGCCGGGGAACTCCTCGCCGAGCACGGCATCACGCCCGTCGAACTGCGCGAGAAGGAGGGGCTGGCCCTCCTCAACGGCACCGACGGCATGCTCGGCATGCTGGTCATGGCCCTCGCCGACCTGGAGACGCTGTACAAGTCGGCAGACATCACGGCCGCCCTGTCCCTCGAAGCGCTCCTCGGGACGGACCGGGTCCTCGCCCCCGAACTGCACGCCATCCGCCCCCACCCGGGCCAGGGCGCCAGCGCCGCCAACATGCTCGCCGTACTGAAGGGCTCCGAACTCACCGGGCACCACCAGGACGACGCCCCGCGGGTCCAGGACGCGTACTCCGTGCGCTGCGCCCCCCAGGTCGCGGGCGCCGGGCGCGACACCATGACCCACGCCCGCCTGGTCGCCGACCGTGAGCTCGCCTCCGCCGTCGACAACCCCGTCGTCCTCCCCGACGGCCGCGTCGAGTCCAACGGCAACTTCCACGGCGCCCCGGTCGCGTACGTTCTCGACTTCCTCGCCATCGCCGCCGCCGATCTCGGCTCCATCGCCGAGCGCCGCACGGACCGCCTCCTCGACAAGAACCGCAGCCACGGCCTGCCGCCGTTCCTCGCGGACGACCCGGGCGTCGACTCGGGCCTGATGATCGCCCAGTACACGCAGGCGGCCCTGGTGAGCGAGATGAAGCGGCTCGCCGTCCCCGCCTCGGCCGACTCCATCCCGTCCTCCGCGATGCAGGAGGACCACGTTTCCATGGGCTGGTCGGCCGCCCGCAAGCTCCGTACGGCCGTCGACAACCTGACCCGCATCGTCGCCATCGAGCTGTACGCCGCCACGCGCGCCGTCGAGCTGCGGGCCGGTCTCACGCCGGCCCCGGCCTCGCAGGCCGCGATCGCCGCCGTCCGCGCCGCCGGAGTGGCGGGCCCCGGCCCGGACCGCTTCCTCTCCCCCGACCTGGCGGCCGCTGACGCCTTCGTGCGCGGCGGCCATCTGGTCGCGGCGGTCGAGCCCGTGACGGGCCCGCTGGCGTAAGGGTTTCAGGGGTCCGTTGGAGCGTGTGAGCGGGGGGCACGTCGGCTGACGGCGCCCCCGCCGGTATCTGTGCTAGGGTTCCTAACGAAACGTTTTTGGTACCCATTAACTTTGTGCGCCTGAAAGGAATCCTCTCTCAGGCGCGTTTTGTTTTTCCGGTCATTTCCGGATGGGAGCCACCTATCTTAGGGAATGACATGGCAACTGGCACCGTGAAGTGGTTCAACGCGGAAAAGGGCTTCGGCTTCATCGAGCAGGACGGCGGCGGCGCCGACGTCTTCGCCCACTACTCCAACATCGCCACCTCTGGCTTCCGTGAGCTCCAGGAAGGCCAGAAGGTCTCCTTCGACGTCACGCAGGGCCAGAAGGGCCCGCAGGCGGAGAACATCGTCCCCGCCTAATTCCGGGACGCGTAACACGCGAGCCGGGGCCCGCACCTTCGGGTGCGGGCCCCGGCTTGTGCTGTCCGTGTGTCCTTGAGCACGGGGAACCGTGAGGCCCAGGAAGGAATTCCAGATCCAGCATGACTCGATTTGAACGTCCTGAACGACCCGCCGGCAAACGACCGGCGAATTCTCGGGGATCCCGTGGCTCTCGTGGCACGCGCGGCGGAGCCCCGGCGGCTTCCGTCAACGGCGGCAGCAGGAACGTACGCAAGAAACCGACCCAACAGTCCACCGCGCCGCGCGAGTTCACCCTGCCGCAGACGCTGACGCCCGCGCTGCCCGCCGTCGAGTCCTTCGACGCGCTGGACATGCCGGCCGCGCTGGGCAAGACCCTCACCGCGCAGGGGGTCATCGAGCCGTTCCCGATCCAGGGCGCGACGCTCCCCAACTCCCTTGCCGGGCGCGACATTCTCGGCCGGGGCCGGACCGGCTCGGGCAAGACCCTCGCCTTCGGCCTCGCGCTGCTCGCCCGCACGGCCGGCCGTCGCGCCGAGCCCAAGGCGCCGCTCGCGCTCGTCCTGGTGCCCACGCGTGAACTCGCGCAGCAGGTGACCGACGCGCTCACGCCGTACGCCACAGCCGTGAACCTGCGCCTCGCGACCGTCGTCGGCGGGATGTCGATCGGCAAGCAGGCGGGCCTGCTGCGACGCGGTGCCGAGGTGCTCGTGGCCACGCCCGGGCGGCTCAAGGACCTCATAGACCGCGGCGACTGCACGCTCGCCCGGGTCGGGATCACCGTCCTCGACGAGGCCGACCAGATGGCCGACATGGGGTTCATGCCCCAGGTCACCGCGCTGCTCAACCAGGTCGAGCCGGACGGACAGCGGATGCTGTTCTCGGCGACGCTGGACAAGAACATCGACAAGCTCGTACGGATGTACCTCACGGACCCCGTCGTGCACTCCGTCGACCCCTCGGCGGGAGCGGTGACGACGATGGAGCACCACGTGCTGCACGTCGCCGACGAGACCGACAAGAAGGCCGTCGCGCTGCGGATCGCGGCCCGCGACGGGCGCGTCATCCTCTTCGTTGACACCAAGCGCTCGGCCGACCGCTTCGCCAAGCGCCTGCTGGCCAACGGCGTGCTCGCCTCGGCGCTGCACGGCGGCCGCTCGCAGCCGCAGCGCAACCGCACGCTCGACCAGTTCAAGACCGGCCAGGTCACCGCGCTCGTCGCCACGAACGTCGCGGCCCGCGGCATCCACGTCGACGACCTCGACCTCGTCGTGAACATCGACCCGCCGACCGACCACAAGGACTACCTCCACCGCGGCGGACGCACCGCGCGCGCGGGCGAGTCCGGCAGCGTCGTCACGCTCGTCCTGCCCGAGCAGAAGCGCGAGATGACCCGTCTGATGGCGGACGCGGGCATCAGCCCGAACACCGTCCGCATCAAGTCCAGCGACGAGGAACTCGTACGGATCACCGGCGCGCGGGAGCCGTCCGGTGTTCCGGTCGCCATTCCCGTACCCGAGCCGGTGGCTGCCCAGCCGAAGTCGCAGTCGCAGTCGCGGTCGCGACGGGGTGGCGGGCGTGGGGCGGCGGGTGCCGGGGCCGGTGCCAGGTCCGGTGGCGGCGCCGGCAGCGGAGGCACTCGCTCCGGTTCCGGTGCGGGCGCGCGCGGCCGTGGTGGCGCGGGTGCGCGCTCCGGCGGCACCGGCAACCGTGGCACGCGCGGAGGTCAGGGCGGCCAGGGTGGCCAGGGCGGCGGCCGCAGGGCGGCCTAGGAGACGCGACTCGGCGAACAGCGCGCTTCGGAAGGCGCCGAGGGGCATCCTTGGCGCCATGGTCCTTACCGGTCGGACCGGACAGGACAGGACCGCACGTCCGGCGAGGAGTTGTAGAAACTCTGGCCAGGGGAGAGGGCCCGGGGGAGAGCAAGTAGCGCTGATCGCCAAGTTCTGAGCGGTGTTACGGAGCGCGGTGCGCGCCGCACGCGCCCGGCCCACCTCCAGGAGGGACTCCGTGGCCTCGGTGCCGCCGCGTGGTGGCGACACCGCCGGCACCACCGTGTGGTGGCCGACCGTCAGCTGCGCGACGGTGTGCGCCCTGCTCGCGTCCGCCGCCCGGGTGCCGTCCTTCCCGCCGCGGCTGACACCGGTGACCTCATGCCCCCGGCCGCCGGCCTCGGCGGCTACCGGGCTGCTGAGCATCCCGGTGGCTCCGATCAGTACGATCCGTATGTCATGCCGGGAATGCTCAGTAGGCAGTCGTACGTTCCCGGCGCACCGAATACACCACGAACCCCGCTCCCATGCTCAGGAACAGCGTCCCGCCGACCACGTACGGGGTCGTGTCGAAGCTTCCCGTGTCTGCCAGTTCGGTCTGTTCGGTGGTCGCTGATGTTTCGGACGAGGTCTCGGACGAGCTCTCCGGCGAAGTCCCGGTCTTGGCCCGCAGGACCGTGGACGTCGATGTGTGTGCTCTGTCCTCCGCGGGCTTGTCCCCCGTCGCCTTGGCGGACGGGACGAACCACAGGGCACCCAGGAGGGTTCCCGCGGCGGTGGCGGTCAGCAGCGATCGACGAGCGGCGTACACGGAATATCTATCCCCTTGTGGCGCTGGTGAATTGGCCGTGTGAGCCGATGCTAATGAAAGGCGCGGGTCGTGGGAAAGTCACCGTGGCCATGGGCCGTACGCTCCGACGTATGAGCACTTCTGAGACATCACGTTTTGTGCGGTTGCGTGTCGAATTGGTCGTTGAGGTCGAGGACGAGAACGCCCTGACCAAGGCCGCGTTGGACCGGATCGCCGAGGATCCCGAGATTCCGAGCGGCGAGCGGGCGCACGCCGAGAGCGCAGTGACGGAAGACACTGCCGAGGCCCTCGCGTATCTGGTGGATCCGTTCGACCTGGTCAGCGAGGTGCCCGGAGTCGATCTCGCGCAGGCCTCGTGGAGCAGCGAGCAGATCGACTACGACCCCGATTCGCCGGATTGGGACCTCGACGAGGATGATGACGCCGGAGACGGGGGAGAAAAGACCGGCTGACGCCGCTTGGGACAATCGTGACCCCGGGTGGCAACCACCGCCCGGGTTCTGTCGTCTCAGGGGTGACAGTGACCGACACCCGCACCAGTCGTATCGATGAGGTCGATGGGACCCGGCGTGGAGCGACGTGGAGCGACGTGGTGTGCCCCACACCTGTGACGGGTGTGGAACGGGACGACCCGGTCGTAGCGTTTACAGGTGTTACGGGGACTCCCAGGGTTTGGGGATTCGGCAACGATGGAGAAGCGTGTGATGACGGACAGTAAGCGGCGCAGGGGCCTCACGGTCGCGTCCGCACTGCTCGGCGGGGTGCTGGTGCTCTCTGCGTGCAGCAGCGGGGGGGACGACGGCGCCAAGGGCGGCGAGGGTGGTGACGGCAGCAGCTCGCAGGCCAAGGTCGACGAGGCGGCCGCCAAGAAGACCTCCGAGGCCCTGATCAAGATCACGCCGAAGGACGGGTCCGACAACGCCTCCATCAACAACGACGCGGCCGTCACCGTGTCCAAGGGCACGCTGACCGACGTGACCATGAAGACGGCGTCCGGCACGGCCGTGGCCGGCCAGATATCCGCGGACAAGACGAGCTGGAAGCCCTCCGCCCAGCTCGAGCGCGCCACCACCTACAAGGTCGCCGTGACGGCCAAGGACTCCGACGGCCGCACGGCCCACGAGAACGCGTCGTTCACGACGGTCTCCCCGTCGAACAGCTTCATCGGCAACTTCACACCCGAGGACGGTTCCACCGTCGGCGTCGGCATGCCGGTGTCGATCAACTTCGACAAGGCGATCACCAACAAGGCCGACGTGCAGAAGGGGATCACCGTCTCCTCCACCAGCGGTCAGGAGGTCGTCGGCCACTGGTTCAACGCCAACCGGATCGACTTCCGCCCCGAGGACTACTGGCAGGGCGGCTCCACCGTCACCCTCAAGCTGAACCTCGACGGTGTCGAGGGCGCGAACGGCGTGTACGGCGTGCAGCAGAAGACGGTCACTTTCAAGATCGGCCGCAACCAGGTCTCGATCGTCGACGCCGAGACCAAGACCATGAAGGTCACCCAGGACGGCAAGACGATCAAGACCATCCCGATCTCCGCCGGCTCGCCCGAGAACAAGACGTATCAGGGCAAGATGGTGATGTCGGAGAAGTTCACGGAGACGCGCATGAACGGCGCGACCGTGGGCTTCACGGACGATGACGGCAAGGGCGAGTACGACATCAAGGACGTGCCGCACGCCATCCGCCTGTCGAGCTCCGGCACGTTCATCCACGGCAACTACTGGGGTGACGACTCCATCTTCGGCAGCGTCAACACCAGCCACGGATGCGTCGGTCTGAACGACACCAAGGGTGCCAACGACCCGGACACCGAGGGTGCCTGGTTCTACAACAACTCGATCATCGGTGACGTCGTGGACGTGCGGAACACCGGCGACAAGACCATCGCCCCGGACAACGGCCTCAACGGCTGGAACATGGACTGGGCCTCCTGGAAGGCCGGTTCGGAGGTCTGACCCGAACCCCATGTCCTCCTGAAGTCCCGAAGGCGGTTGCTCTGCGAGCAACCGCCTTCGGCGTTGTTGTCACAGGGTGGCGTTCACGGGATGGCGTCGTTCTCGCAGGGTTCTGCGGACGCGCACGACCTTCTCATCGTTCTCTTATGCCGCCCTTATGCCGCGATCACGCGCCGTCCCTACGTTTCGCCCATGTTCTTCACTTACCTCAGGCGCGAACTGCGCCGCCGCAGAAAAGCGGCGCTTGTCGTCGCCTCCGGACTCGCCCTCGGCATCGCGCTGGTCATCGTGGTCAGTTCCGTGTCGTCGGGCATGGAGAAGGCGCAGGGAAAGGTCCTCCAGTCGCTGTACGGGCTGGGTACGGACATGACGGTCACCAAGGCGGCCCCCGCGGAGTCGAGCACGGATGAACCCCCGCGCTTCCGGTTCGACGCCAGCGGCAGTGACTCGGACGAGGAGCAGAGCAGCGACCGCGTCATAGTGCAGGGCTTCCAGACACTGGCCGCGAGCACGGTCGCCAAGGTCGGCACGCAGAAGGGCGTTTCGGACACCGTCGGTGGACTCGGCCTCCAGGTCATCAAGGTCAGCGGCCAGTTCCAGCAGGGCGAGTTCCAGCAGGACCAGAACGGCGGCGACAACCAGCAGGAAGGCGGGCCCGGAGCCGAGCAGGCGCCACCGCAGGGCCGCGTCGAGGGCGGCGGCGCCGACTTCGACGTCAACAACTACTCCGTCTACGGGACCGACGTCACCAAGCCCGCCCTCGGCCCGCTGACCTCCTCGAAGATCACCAGCGGACGTACCTTCGAGTCCTCCGAGACCAATGCCGAGGTCGTGGTCGCCGACGCGTCGTACGCCAAGGAGAAGAAGCTCGCACTCGGCGACACCGTCACCGTCAAGGGCGTCAAGTTCAAGGTCATCGGCATCGCGACGCCCGACAGCGGCGACGCGGCGGCCAACCTCTACATCCCGCTCAAGCAGGCCCAGACACTCAGCGACTCCAAGGACAAGGTCACCACGATCTACGTCCAGGCGTCCGACTCGCAGCAGATCAGCGCCGTCAAGTCGACCATCCAGAAGAACATCTCGGGTACCACCGTCACCACCTCCGCCGACCTGGCCGACACGGTCTCCGGCTCCCTTTCGACCGCCTCCGACCTCGCCTCGAACGTGGGCAAGTGGCTGTCGATCGCGGTGCTCATAGCCGCGTTCCTGGTCGCCGGACTGCTCACCTCCTCGGCCGTCTCCCGCCGCGTACGGGAGTTCGGCACCCTCAAGGCGCTCGGCTGGAAGTCGGGACGTGTGACCCGGCAGGTCGTCGGCGAGGCCGTCGTCAACGGTCTCGTCGGCGGCGCCCTCGGCATCGCGCTCGGCCTCACGGGCGCGTACGTCGTCACCGCGATCAGCCCGACGCTCCAGGCCGAGGTCGGCTCCACGGGCGGGGGAGCGGGCGGCCCCGGCGGAGGCTTGGGCGGCCCCGGTCGACAGGCCGCCACCAAGGCGCTGGACGTGGCGCTGACCGCGCCCGTCGCCCTCAGCACGATCACCGTGGCGGTCGGCCTCGCCGTCGCCGGCGGCCTGATCGCGGGCGCCTTCGGCGGCTGGCGCGCGTCCAGGCTGCGGCCGGCGGACGCCCTGCGGCGAGTGGAGTAAGCCGCGCCCCTCCCAGAGGCGCGGGGAACTGCGCGATAGGCCACGAATGACCCGCAGATCACGAACGACCCGCAGCTTTCGGCGCCCCCGCGGAGCGACCCGCGCCAACCCCCTTACATATCCCAGGAGTTGCACCATGTACGAACTCAGAGGCGTCACCAAGCGCTACAAGCGGGGCAAGGAGACCGTCGACGCCCTCGACGGGGTCGACCTGACCATCGGGGACGGCGACCGCCTGGTCATCCAGGGCCCCACCGGCGGCGGCAAGTCCACGCTCCTCCAAATGCTCGGCGGACTCGACCGGCCGACGTCCGGCAGTGTCGACCTCGACGGCACCGATCTCGCGAAACTGTCCGAGAGCAAGCTCACCACCGTACGCAGCGAGAACATCGGCTTCGTCTTCCAGAGCTTCAACCTCATCCCCACGCTCACCGCCCAGGAGAACGTGGAGACCGCCCTCGTACCCCTGAAACTGAAGGTCAAGGAGCGGCGTGAACGGGCCGCGGCGGCGCTGGAGTCCGTGGGGCTCGCCGAGCGGCTCGCGCATCTGCCCGCCGAGCTGTCCGGCGGTCAGCAGCAGCGCGTCGCCATCGCCCGCGCGCTGGTGAAGCAGCCGAAGGTGCTGCTCGCCGACGAACCGACCGGAAACCTCGACGAGTCCATGCGCGACGAGATCATGGACGTACTCGAAGCCATGTGGAAGGAGCACGGCCTCACCTTCATCATGGTCACCCACGACTCGGCGATCGCGAAGAAGGCCCCCAGGCTCGCCACGATCCGCAAGGGAAAGATCACGGTCAAGGAGAACGCGAACGCGAACGCGAAGTGACCTGGCGCGCCGACGTGCCGACGTGCCGATCCGGCGGCCTCGGTTCGCTGAGCGCTGATACACGCGAATGGCCCGTCGGAAGTGCAGCTTCCGCGGGCCGTCCGTGTTTGTGTGGGGGCATGACCGCGCACACCGTTGAGTACATCCGGTACCGCATCCCCGAGCAGCAGTCGGCGGACTTCCTGGCCGCCTACACCCGGGCCGCCACCCAGCTCGCGGCGGCCCCGCAGTGCGTCGACTACGAACTGGCGCGCTGCGAGGAGGACTTCGAGCACTTCGTGCTTCGCATCACGTGGACCTCCACCGAGGACCACGTCGAGGGCTTCCGCAAGTCGGACCTGTTCGACGACTTCCTGGCCGAGATCCGTCCGTACGTCGGTTCCATCGAGGAGATGCGCCACTACAAGCCGACGACGGTACGGGGCACCGGGGCGTCCGTGCCCACGCTGTACGCGTGGGCGGGTGGCGCCGAGGCCTTCGCCCGGCTCACCGAGGTCTTCTACGACAAGGTGCTCAAGGACGACGTCCTCGCGCCGGTCTTCGCGGGCCTCGCGCCCGAGCACGCGTCCCATGTCGCGATGTGGCTCGGCGAGGTCTTCGGCGGGCCCGCGGCCTACTCCGAGACGCAGGGCGGGCACGGGCACATGGTCGCCAAGCACATCGGCAGGAACATCACGGAGACGCAGCGGCGCCGCTGGGTCAACCTCCTCCAGGACGCGGCGGACGAGGCCGGTCTGCCGACCGACGCCGAGTTCCGCTCCGCGTTCGTGGCGTATGCGGAGTGGGGGACGCGGTTGGCCGTGTACTTCTCCGGGCCGGATGCGGTGTCTCCCGCGGAGCAGCCGGTGCCGAAGTGGAACTGGGGGGCGGCCCCGCCGTATCAGCCGTAGGGCCGGGCTGTTCCGTAGGGCTGGGCCGGGCTTTTCGCCCCCCGGCGACAACCGCCTACTGCGCCGCCGAGCCCGCCCGGGTCGCATCCGTGCCCCAGCTCGCCAGGAGTCGTAGCGCCTCGGCCGACGGAGAACCCGGTTCCGCGTGATACGTGACCATCGACTGCTCCTCGTCGTCGACGAGCTTGAACGACTCGAAGGAGAGGGTCAGTTCACCGACCAGTGGGTGGTGAAGACGCTTGACGCCGTGGTTCTTCTCCTTGACGTCGTGCGTGGCCCACAGCCGCCGGAACTCCTCGCTCTTCACGGACAGCTCACCGACGAGGGCGGACAGGCGCGGATCGTCGGGATGGCAGCCCGCGTCCATGCGCAGGAAACTCACGATGTCGGACGCCTTCTGGTCCCATTCCACGAACAGCTCGCGGTACTCGGGCTTGAGGAACACCATCCGCGCCCAGTTCCGCTCCTGAGGCGGCACCTCCGACCAGTCACCGAAGACGGCCGCGGCCATCCGGTTCCAGATGAGGATCTCCGAACGCCGCCCCACGACGTACGCGGGCACGTTCTCGATGGTGTCGACCAGCTGCCGCAAGGCCACCCGCACCTGCTGCGGCCGAGCCGACGGCTTCTTCTTGTGCTGCTTCGGCTTCGCGAGATGCGTGAGATGCGCGTGCTCGGCGCCGGTCAGCCGCAGGGCGCGCGCGATCGCGTCGAGCACATCCGCCGACACGTTCCGCCCGTTGCCCTGCTCGAGGCGCGTGTAGTACGCCACGGACACCCCGGCCAGCTGCGCCAGCTCCTCGCGCCGCAGTCCGGGCACCCGGCGGTGCCGCCCGAAGTCCGGCAGCCCCACGTCCTCCGGCTTCAGCCGGGCACGACGGGTGCGCAAGAACTCGCTGAGCTCGGCTCGCCGGTCCAGCGGGTGCCCGCCTTCCTCCGAGGGATTCCGTCCCCTGGAGGTGTCCTGTTCCCCCGCGGGCTCCTGAGAGGGCTGTTCGTTCATTCGTCCAGTATTCACGGTCGTACGCACACGAGCCTGCCCTTGCCAGTAGTAGGACCAGCCGACGTACGCAGAAGCGTGACCTGGGTGACTGTTGCGCCGTAGGGCAAGCTGGACGCACACCCGGCCCGAAGGCAGGCCGGGCGCAGCACCATTCCCTAGGAGCACCCCGGCATGACCACTGTCGCCGCATACGCCGCCCCCGCCGCCAAGGCTCCGCTGGAGCGCACCACCATCGAGCGTCGCCCGGTCGGTGAGCACGACGTCCTCATCGACATCAAGTTCGCGGGCATCTGCCACTCCGACATCCACCAGGCCCGCGAGGGCTGGGGCAAGGCCATGTTCCCGATGGTCCCCGGCCACGAGATCGCCGGCATCGTCACCGAGGTCGGCTCCGGCGTCACCAAGTTCGCCGTCGGCGACCGCGTGGGCGTCGGCTGCATGGTCGACTCCTGCCGCGAGTGCGAGAACTGCAAGGCGGGCCTCGAGCAGTACTGCACCAAGGGCAACGTCGGCACGTACAACGCCCTCGACAAGAACGGCGAGCCCACCTACGGCGGCTACTCCACGCACATCGTCGTCGACGAGAACTACACCGTCCGCATACCCGAGGGCATCGCCCTCGACGAGGCCGCGCCGCTCCTCTGCGCCGGCATCACCACGTACTCCCCGCTCAAGCACTGGAACGCCGGCCCCGGCAAGAAGGTCGCCATCCTCGGCATGGGCGGCCTCGGCCACATGGGCGTCAAGATCGCGCACGCCCTCGGCGCGGAGGTCACGGTGCTCTCGCAGTCGCTCCGCAAGAAGGACGACGGGCTGAAGCTGGGCGCCTCGCACTACTACGCGACCAGCGACCCGAAGACCTTCGAGGAGCTGCGCGGCACGTTCGACCTGATCCTCTCCACGGTCTCGGCCCCGCTCGACCTGGACGCCTACCTGTCCCTCCTCAAGACGGACGGCGCCTTCGTGAACGTGGGCGCGCCCGAGGAGCCCGTCGCGCTCAACCTGTTCTCCGTCATCGGCGGCCGCAAGACCCTCGCCGGCTCCGGCATCGGCGGCATCCAGGAGACCCAGGAGATGCTGGACTTCTGCGCCGAGCACGGCTTCGGCTCCGAGATCGAGCTGATCAGCGCGTCCGAGATCAACGACGCGTACGAGCGGGTGCTGGCGAGTGACGTCCGCTACCGGTTCGTGATCGACACCGCGACGATCTAGCTCCGCTGGTTGGGCGGATTTCGTCCGCGGGTTCGTTGTGGCTGGGCGCGCCCACGCGGCGGAGCCGCATGTCGACACAGCCCCGCGCCCCTAGAGGGCGGGGCTAGCGCCCCCGTCCTCCCGGGGCCGCCAGGAGCCATAGCAAGTACGGGCCGCCCACCAAGGCCGTGAGTGCCCCCACGGGGATTTCCAGTGGGGGCATCAGCGTGCGGGCTGCGAGGTCCGCCGCGACCAGGATCACCGCTCCGGTCAAAGCCGAGGCGACCAGCGGGAGTTGAGGCGTGCGGGTGATGCGGCGGGCCAGCTGGGGCGCGGTGAGGGCGACGAAGCCGATCGGGCCCGCCGCGCCGGTGGCGGTCGCCGCGAGGACCACGCCCAGGACGGTCAGGCCGAGTTGTGTCCGGTGCACGCGGACGCCGAGCGCGGCGGCCGTGTCGGAGTCCAGACCGAGCGGCCGCAGGGCCCGGCTCGCCCAGGCCAGGGCGGGCAGGGAGAGGAGCAGGACCCAGCCGAGCGGGCCCGCCTGCTCCCAGCCGCGGCCGTTCAGGCTGCCGGTCAGCCACAGTTTGACCTGCTCGGCGGCGGCCAGCTCGCTCTCGGTGAGATAGAGCTGGACGACGGCGGAGAGGGCGACACCGATCCCGACCCCGGTCAGCACGAACCGGCTCGGCTGCATGCCGTGCCGCCAGGCCAGCACGTACACGAGCGCGGCGGCCGCGAGACCGCCGGTGACGGCGATCACCGGGAGCGCGCCGGGGGAGGCGATCGTCCCGGTGGCGAGGGCCAGTACCGTCGCGGCGGCCGCGCCATGCCCGACGCCGATGACGTCCGGGCTGGCGAGCGGGTTGCGCGTCACGGTCTGCACGAGCGCTCCGGAGAGCCCCAGCGCCGCCCCGACCATCGCGCCGAGCACGATCCGCGGGACGCGCAACTCGCCGACGATCAGGTCGTACGGGCCTCCGTGGCCGCGCAGGACCCGCCAGACCTCCCCCGGCGAGACGTACGCCTGCCCGACACACGCCGAGAGCACCATGACGCCCGCGAGGAGCAGGAGGAGGACGCCCGCGACCGCCGCCGAGCGCCGGTGCAGGAGAAGGGAGAGGGAGGGGGAGCGGCGCCGGAGCCGGAGCGCGAGCCGGAGTACGGAGAGTCCGGCCGAGCGGGGGTACGTCGGTGGGGGCGTAGTGGGCACAGGTGACACGGGTGACACAAGCGGCGTGGGTGACTTGGGGGATGTGGGTGACCCCGGTGGCCCAGGTGGCGCGGTCGGGGATGTCTCCGTCACGAGGCCGCCCCCTTCCGGCGCACGAGCACGACCAGGACCGGCACGCCGACGAGCGCGGTCATGACTCCGGCCGGGACCTCCGCCGGTGCCCGGACCACTCGCCCCGCAACGTCCGCCGCGAGCAGCAGGCCGGCGCCGAGGAGGGCGGAGAGCGGGAGGGCCCAGCGGTGGCCGCCCGACACCAGGCGGCGGGCCAGGTGCGGTACGGCGAGGCCGATGAAGGCGATCGGTCCGGCGGCGGCCACCGCGGCGGCGGTGAGGACGGTCGCGCCGAGTGCCGCACAGACCCGTACGAGCTGGACCTTGTGGCCCAGGGCGCGTGCGGTGTCGTCGCCGAGGGCGAGCGCGTCCAGGCCGCGTGCGCAGCCGAGCACCAGCAGCGCACCGGCGACGAGGAAGGGCAGCATCTGCCCGACCGTCCCCGCGTCGCGCCCGCTCAACGCGCCCACCTGCCAGAATCGGAACTGGTCGAGGGTCGCCGAACTCGACGTCAGCACCACGGTCGTGCCGCCCGCCACCATCGCGGACAGCGCGGTCCCGGCCAGGGCCAGCTTGACCGGCGAGGCCCCGCCCCGGCCGCGCGAGGCGACCGCGTACACCAGGCAGGCGGCGGCGACGGCACCCACGAAGGCGTACCAGACGTACCCGCCGAACCCGTTCGCCAGCCCGCCGGAGATGGCGAACACCACTCCGGCCGCGGCCCCCTGGCTCAACCCGAGGATCCCGGGATCGGCCAGCGGGTTGCGGCTGACGGCCTGCAACGCGGCTCCGGCGAGCCCGAGCGCGGCCCCCGCGGCGAGCCCGACCTCGGTCCGCGGCAGCCGCAGCGACCGTACGACCAGCGCGTCTCGTGAGCCGCCGCCGTCCAGCAGCGCGTCGAGCACGGCGGACAGGGGCACCTGGCGGGTGCCGACGGCGAGGCTGAGGGCGACGGCGGTGAGCGTGAGGAGGAGGGCGGCGGCCAACCAGGCGGTACGTACGGTTGCCGTACGTGCGCTGCTGGTACGTACCGCGGCAGTGCGTGCGCTGCTGCCGCCTACCGTCGTGCGCGCTGTCACGTACTTGGTTCGCTTGCCTGGTCGCCCACCTGCCTGCCTGCCTACTTGCCGAGTGACTCGGTGAGCTGCTTCACGACCAGGTCGGCCGCCGTGGGGCCCGCGTTGAGGTACCAGGGGTCGTCGTCGACCTTGACGGCGTGCTCGGCCTCGACCGCCTTCATCGACTTCCACAGTGGCCCGGCGAGCACGCTCCCGGCGTCGGTCTTGTCCTCCGCCCCCTGCACGGAGTAGAAGATCCAGTCCCCGTCCGCGGCATCGATGCTCTCCGCCCCGATGTCCTGCGAAATCGCCGTGAACCGCTGGGACTTGGGCCGCCCGAGCCCCATGTCGACGGCGATCGACCCGGTGAAGGAGGAGACACCGAACATCCGGGTCCGGTCGGGAGTGAACCGCACCATGGAGACGGCGGTGTTCTTCCCGTCGACGCCCTTCCCGTCGATCTCCTTGCCCGCCGCGGCGGCTTCCTCGGCGTGGTCGTCGAGAAGCCCCTGCGCCTGCTCGCCCTTGCCGACGGCGTCGCCGACGAGCAGCAGGTCACGCTTCCAGTTGATGCCGTTGCCCGCGCTGATCACGGTCGGGGCGATCTTCGACAGCTTGGGGTAGAGCTCGCCGAGCGAGTCGTTGGCGAGGATGAGGTCGGGCTTGGCGGTGGCGAGCGTCTCGAGGTTGGGCGCGGCCCGGGTGCCCGAGTCGGTCATCTCCGCGAGCCGCTTCTTGTACTGGGGGAAGGCGTCGCCGAGGTAGTCGGGTACGAGACCGGCGTTGTCGGCGCGGGTGGTGGCGGCCGGTACGACTCCGAGGGTGAGGAGGTCGTCGAGCTGCCCGGTGCTGAGCACGGCTATCCGCTTCGGCGCCGCTTCGATCTCCGTCCTGCCCTTGAAATGGCTGACGGTACGGGGGAACTCGCCGTCTGCGGACGTCGTACCCATGCCGTCGGCGAGGGCGCTGGGGGCGGCGGAGGGGCCTTCGGAGGCTCCGGCGACGGGGTTGCGGCCGCTCTTGCCGGCGCCGCCGTTGTTCTCACCGCTGCTGGAACTCTCCGACGACGAGCATCCGGCGACCAGACCGCCGACGACCGACATGGCCAGGACGGCCTTCAAGCCCAGTGCGCGCACAGTTTTGCTCCGTTGTTCAGATCGCTCGGATCACGCGGATCAGGCGGATCACTCATACCCCCTAGGCAAGGCTTACCTTACCTTGCGTGTTCGGGGCGGCTTGGCGGGCTGCCGACCTGCCGCATCCGCGCTTACTTTGGAAGGGGCAGGAATTGAGGCACGGAAAGGCCATTGAAGGTCACTCACGGTGAGCCAAGGAGGTCCGCACGATGACCGTCGAGCTGAACCACACGATCGTCGCCGCCCATGACAAGAAGGCATCGGCCCACTTCCTCGCCGACATCCTGGGCCTGGAGGTGAGCCCGCCGTTCGGCCCGTTCATCCCGGTCCAGATCCCCAACGGCGTGACCCTCGACTACATGGACACCTCCGGGCCCATCCCGCCGCAGCACTACGCCTTCCTGGTCTCGGAGTCCGACTTCGACGCGATCTTCGCCCGGGTCCGCGCAGCCGGGCTCACGTACTGGGCGGACCCGTACCACCGCCGCGTCAACGAGATCAACACGAACGACGGGGGTCGTGGCACGTACTTCGACGACCCGAACGGGCACAACTTGGAGATTCTTACGCGGCCTTATGGGAGTGGGGGCAGCGGTGGAGACGGAGACGGGGTGTAGGCACGGCCCGCACTCCCTCAGCTCGTATGCAGGGTGCCGAACCTCAGCTCGTGTGCAGGGTGCCGAACCTCAGCTCGTGTGCAGAGTGCCGAACGTGTACAGGACACCCTCGACGCGCCCACGCCCGCGCGGCCCCAAGCGGCCGAGGACCTTGATGTGGACCGTGGACGATCCGGGCTCCGCCGCGACCCCGGCGGTCGCCGAAGACCCGGGGGATGAGCTCAGCCGATGCGGGCGCAGAGGTCTTCGCTCGTGGCGTGCGCCATCGTCAGGGTCTTGAATCCGGTGGCGCTGATGTCCAGCGCGTACACGCCGTCGATGATGTAGAGGCCGCGGGTCAGGGCGCCTCCGTTCTCACCGAAGCCCACCAGTACGGGGCCGTGCACGGACCAGAACTGGGAACCGTCGGTGCGGTGGTCGACGATGGCCCGGCCACTGGCGTCCGCGTCGTAGTAGGCGCCGGTGTCGGTGTTCGTGATCCGTACGACCAGGTCGCCCTTGTACGCGACCCGCTTCGCGGAGCCGTCGGAGTTGGTGTCGAGCACACGCCGGACCACCTTGTCGATGATGGGTTCGCCATGGACCGGGAAGTCGCACCGGGAGCCGGAGGGGACGTCCCACGGCGTCGAGGGTGCCGGTTCCCAGCCCTTGCCTTCGTCCGCGACGGCATTGGCAGCGGCGCCGGCATTGGCACTGGCAGTGCCAGCGGCAGCGGTGTCCCTGTCCGCGGAGGCTGACGCGGAGGCGGATGAGGCGGGCACCGCGCCGAGGAGCACAGCGGCAAGTGCGGACAGAGCAACGACGGTTCGTCGCATGGTTTCTCCCTGCTGCGGTGAGGCTTGAAGACGATCCGGACCTCAGCCTCACCCCGGCCGCTGACCAGATTCTCACCGCGTCCACCGCGTCCACCGCGTCCACCGCATTCACCGCGTCCACCGCATCCACTGCGGCCGGGGAACGACCCGGCTAGGCTCGCGCCCGCCATGGAGTTCCAGTTACTCGGTCCCTTCGAGGCCCGCCACGAGGGCCGGCCCGTCCAGGTGGGCAGCCGTCGCCAGGAGCGATGCCTGCTGTCGATCCTCCTGCTGAACGCCGGCCAGGTCGTGACGACCGCACGCCTCATCGATCTCCTGTGGAACGGTGCCGCGCCCCCCTCGGCACGCGGCACCGTCCACACGTACATCGGCAGGCTGCGCGCCCGCCTCACACCGCACGGGCTGAACGTCGAGACCCGGCACGACGGCTATGCCGTCCATCCCGGCCCTCATGTGATCGACGCGCAGGAGTTCCTCACTCTGGTCCGACAGGCGGCCGCCGCGGGCGATCCAGGGGAGCGGGTACGCCGATACGACCAGGCGCTGGGGTTGTGGCGTGGCCCGCTGCTCGCCGACGTGGTCGACGACCAACTCCGCGACCGGCTCGGCGGCCGGCTGGGCGAGCTGCGTCTTTCCGCGCTGGAGCAGCGGGCCGAGGCCCAGCTCACCATGGGTCTGCACGAACGGGTCGTGGCAGACCTGACTCCACTGGCCCAGGAATTTCCGGGGCGTGAACGAATCGTCGTCGCCCAGATGATCGCCCTGTACCGCAGCGGCCGCCAGGCCGATGCCCTGCAGCTCTACCGGCACACACGTCAGACGCTGGTGACCGAGCTGGGCATTGAGCCGGGCACCGAACTGACGACGCTGCACGACCGGATCCTCCAGGGTGATCCCCGGCTGGACCGGCCACCCGCGCCCCTGTACGCCGTGCGGGTCGGAGAGGAGTGGCTGCCGTGGAGCACGAGTGGGCACCCGGCGCTGGAGTTCTGCAACACGTACGCGGGCTGGGGAGGCTCCGGACTGCCGGGCTCGGACTGGCTGCGGGGATACTCGACGCTCGCTGTGTGGGCCGGTTACCTGGACCTGGCGGAGGACCAACGGGTCGCCCGGCTGCTCCAGCAGGCGCGAGAGCACCCCGACGACGCCACCGCCGCCCTGGACGAGGCCCGCGAGTTCCGTACGAACCTGTACGCCTGCCTGACCGATCCGCACGACGCCCGCGCCTTCAAGGCGGTGGCAGACCTCGCGCAGGACGCCGCCAAGGTGTCCGTGTTCACCCGGGGCGAGGACGGCCTGGCGCACTGGCGCCTGTCTCCCGCCGCGGGCTTGCGACTACCCATACTCGCCACTGCCCGAAGCGCCGCGGAACTGCTCGCGGATCCGCGGCGCTTCACTGTCCGCACCTGCCCCAGCGAGGACTGCGGCTGGCTGTTCCTCGACCGGAGCGGCCAACGAAGATGGTGCAGCTTGGCGACCTGCGGCAGCAGACGACAGCAGTCCGTTTGCGCGTAGCGCCGCCGGCGTTGGGGCAGGGACGACCTGCCCACCCCGCCGGGCGGACGGTCGCGAGATCGCGTGTCAAAACCCGCGAGTGGCATCAGCTGTCAGTCTGCCGGGGATCGGAGATCGGACCGGGCCCCGGGGATGGGGGACCGGGCTGGGGAGCAGCCGCCTCGTGATCAGCCTTCGGCGGGTGCCACGCCGATCGGGCAGGAGACGCCCGTCCCCCCGATCCCGCAGTATCCCGCCGGATTCTTGTCGAGGTACTGCTGGTGATACCCCTCCGCCGGATAAAACGTCCGCCCCTCCGCGGGGAGTATCTCCGTGCTGATCGTGCCGTAGCGCGAGCCCGTCAGCACCTTCTGGTACGCGGCGCGGGACGCCTCGGCGGTGGCTGCCTGGGCGGGAGTGTGGGTGTAGATGGCCGAGCGGTACTGGGTGCCCACGTCGTTGCCCTGGCGGAAGCCCTGGGTGGGGTTGTGGGACTCCCAGAAGAGCTTCAGGAGCTGCTCGTACGAGATCACGGCGGGGTCGTAGACCACGCGGACCGCTTCGGTGTGTCCGGTCAGGCCCGAGCAGACCTCCTCGTATGCGGGGTGCTCGGTGAAGCCGCCCTGGTAGCCGACCAGTGTCGTGTAGACGCCCGCCGGGAGCTGCCAGAACTTGCGCTCGGCGCCCCAGAAGCAGCCCATGCCGAAATCGGCGATCTCCAGGCCCTCGGGGTAGGGGCCGAGGAGCGGGTTGCCGAGAACGGTGTGCCGCTCCGGGACCGAGAACGTCGGCTCGGGGCGGCCGCGCAGGGCCTGCTCGGCGGTGGGCAGCTGCGGCGTACGGCTGTGCAGGAACATGCGGTCTCCTCGGCGCTGGGGTCCGGTGACCAGAACGTTCGAGCCCCGGCCGGCATTCCGGACGCTGTTGGTTCCGGCATTCCGGGCGGGGCTCTCAGTGGGACATCAGTGGCACAGCGTCAGTGGGACAGCGTCGCGGGGCTCCCTCCGTTCGCCTCGTACCCCGCCACCGCCAGTGCCCGGTACACCGCGTAGTCCGCTGCCGGGTCCGGTGTCAGGGTCCACGGCAGGGCGCCCACATGGCCGTCGACATGGACGAGCTGGTTCATCGCCTCGGCCCAGCGCTCGCCGCGGACGAGGAAGAAGATCAGCAGGTGGCGGACGTGGGCCAGCATCGGGTCGTCGGGACGGGCCGCGTGGACCGCGAAGAGCGCGCCGTGGACCGCCTTGGTGACGACCTCGCTCTGGTAGAAGCTCTGGACGAGGTTGACCTCGGGGAGGTGCTCGAAGACCGCGAAGAGGGGCATCGCGGCCAGCAGGGACCCCTGGGGGGCCCGGGCTGCCGCCGCCTCCGCGAACGAGTACGCCATCTCCCGCGAGCCGTGCCACTTCTCGCACCAGTAGTGCAGCGCCGCCAGCTGCGCCCCCATGTGGGCGGGCGCGCGGTCCAGGATCTTCAGCCAGAGCTTCTCGAACTCCGGCTGGGAGTAGGCGAGTCCGCGGGCCACGGAGAGCTCGATGATGTACGGGATCGGGTCACCGGGAGAGAGCAGGGCGGCTTCGCCGCAGGCGGCCCGCGCCTCCTCCATGATGATCCGGAACTCGTCCGTCCCCGGCGTCGACGTACGCCACGCCTGCTGCACCAGGAACTCCGCGTGCACGGCGGCGCCGCCCGCGTCCTTGGGCTTCTCGGTCCGCCACACCCGCAGCCACTGCCCACCGGGGTTCTCGCTCACCCCGCCGGGCCGCTGCTGCAGCTCCAGCGACGCGGCGCCCGCGAAGGCCTGCACGCGCTGCCAGCGCCGCTCGCCTTCCACCTCGGTGCCGGCGAGGAGCTGGGACGCCGCCCGGTAGTCCTGGCCGCGCTGCACCAGGTCAAGGACCTCCAGAAGGTCCTGGTCGGGGCCGGGCATGCGGATGTCCAGCTCCTCCTGGCGCAGGAAGCCGTAGTTCGCCGGGTCGGCGGCGTCCGGGTCGCCGGGGGCGACCTGCTGGATACCACCGGCACGCCTGCGCATCATGATCGGCCCGATGACGAAGCCCAGCATGACCAGCGCCATCAGGACCCAGAGAATCTCCATACCCCAAGCGAACCAGACTGGTCCGACAATTGGCCAACCTGCTGTGGACAAACCCCGGGACGAAGGCCGTGACACTGCCCGGATCGAGGCCCGGATCGAGGCCCGGATCGAAGCCCGGGGCGAAGGCCGTGACACTGCCCGGACCGAAGCCCGGGACATGTGCCCACCGGCGTCCGCCGTCACCAGACCCCGCGAGCGCATTACCCTCGGTGCCCATGAGCGACAGGCACATCAGCCAGCACTTCGAAACCGTGGCGATCCACGCGGGCAACACCGCCGATCCCCTCACCGGCGCGGTCGTCCCGCCGATCTACCAGGTCTCGACCTACAAGCAGGACGGCGTCGGCGGACTGCGCGGCGGCTACGAATACAGCCGCAGCGCCAACCCCACCAGGACGGCCCTGGAGGAGAACCTCGCCGCCCTGGAGGGCGGTCGCCGTGGGCTCGCGTTCGCGTCGGGACTGGCGGCCGAGGACTGCCTGTTGCGTACGCTGCTCAGTCCGGGCGACCACGTGGTCATCCCCAATGACGCGTACGGCGGTACGTTCCGCCTCTTCGCGAAGGTCGTGTCGCGGTGGGGTGTCGAGTGGTCCGTCGCCGACACCAGCGACCTCGCGGCGGTACGGGCCGCCGTCACCCCGAAGACCAAGGCGGTCTGGGTGGAGACCCCCTCCAACCCCCTCCTGGGTATCAGCGACATCGCCGCGCTGTCGCAGGTCGCGCGTGAGGCCGGCGCCAAGCTGGTCGTCGACAACACCTTCGCCAGCCCGTACCTCCAGCAGCCGCTCTCGCTCGGCGCGGACGTCGTCGTCCACTCGCTGACCAAGTACATGGGCGGCCACTCGGACGTCGTCGGCGGCGCGCTCGTCGTCGGTGACCAGGCGCTCGGCGAGGAGCTGGCGTACCACCAGAACGCGATGGGCGCGGTCGCCGGGCCCATGGACTCCTGGCTGGTGCTGCGCGGCATCAAGACGCTCGCCGTCCGCATGGACCGGCACAGCGAGAACGCCACCAAGGTCGCCGAGATGCTCACCCGTCACGCGCGCGTGACGCGCGTCCTGTACCCGGGCCTCCCGGAGCACCCCGGCCACGAGGTCGCCGCCAAGCAGATGAAGGCGTTCGGCGGGATGGTCTCCTTCCAGGTGGAGGGCGGCGAGGAGGCGGCCGTCGAGGTCTGCAACCGCGCCAAGGTGTTCACGCTGGGCGAGTCCCTGGGCGGCGTCGAGTCCCTGATCGAGCACCCGGGGCGCATGACGCACGCGTCCGTGGCCGGTTCGGCGCTCGAGGTGCCCGCCGATCTCGTACGCCTCTCCGTAGGCATCGAAAACGTCGACGATCTCCTCCAGGACCTCGCACAGGCCCTGGGCTGAGCGCTCCACCGGAAGACTCCACCGGAAGAACGGTGATGCTGTATCGACGTGCGGCTCCGCCGCGGGCGCGGGCCTGTGGGGGCTGGTCCCGCCCTGCGGCGGAGCCGCACATGGCACAGCCCCGCGCCCGCTTACGGGGCGCGGTACCGCACCGAACTCGACCAAGGCCGCCCAGACGGCGAAAAGCTCTACCAGAGCCCTACCAGCCCGTGAGCGGTGGAGTCGTCTCCGACGGCGGCTCCACCCACGGTTGGGCGACCGACGCCCACACCACGAAGGCCACGAGCGCCGCGAGCAGCAGCAGCCACATCAGCCGCCGGGCCGCCCTCCTGCGGCGCAGCATCCGTCCGCCCCGCCGCACCACGTCCGTGTACAGATCGGGTGGTACGGGTGGCTGCGGTGTCTCCAGGATCCGGCGGACGTCCGCTTCCTTGCGGCTCATCCCGCTCATGACGGCGCCACCTTCACGATCGCCGGAGCGGGCTCCCGCGGCGGATGCAGCAGCGTCGCCGTGGCGCGGGCACAGATCGCCCGTACGCGCTCCGCGGGCAGCCCCAGCAGGGCCGCCGCCTGCTCCTCGGCCACGCCCTCGTACATGCGCAGGACGAGGATCAGCCTTTCCTGGGGAGTGAGCCGGTCCAGTACGCCGCCGGATTTCGGGCGGCCCCTGGGGTGCGCCCAGCCGAGGCCGCCGTACTGGTGCCAGGCTCCGCGCGCGAAGCGCACGGCCAGATGCTGCCGGGTCCGGTCGTACGGGTCCTCGCCGCGCAGGCGGTCCCAGGAGGCGTACGTGTGGGCGAGGGCCATCGTGAGCAGGCGTCGCGCGCGCGGGTTGTCGTCCGGGGGCTCCGCTGTGAGCAGTGTGGCGGCATGCAGCAGCCGCCCTGCCGCGCCCGCGACGAACGCCTCGAACTCCCGGGCCCGGCGGGCGCTGTGGGACGCCTGCCGCTCTCGCACCGCGCCTCCCGACTGGGGAAAACAGGGCCCCTGGGGGCGTACGGCGAGGACAGCCGCGTACCACAAGGCCCGGTCTCATCTGAGACCTGGCGTGGGCCCCTGGTCAAGAGGGCGGCATGACGCGGTGCCCGTCGGCCGCGGCGGCGGTGTGACGCGGTGTGGGGCGTTTGACGAGGCGCGGGGCGTTGACGAGGTGTGGTGCGGGGCGCTCAGGAGGACGCCGGTGCTTCCACGGGCGGTGACGCGGCCATCCGGGCGGAGAGGGCGACGTTGAAGCGCGTCAGGAGTGTGCAGAACGCCTCGCGCTCCTCGGGTGCCCAGTCCTCGGTCAGCTCAGCCATCAACTGGCGCCTGGAGGACCGTACTTCCTCCAGGCGGGAGAGCCCGCGTGGCGACAGCTGGAGCACCACGGCTCGTCCGTCCTCCGGGTGCGAGGTGCGCTTGACGAGCCCGGTGTCGACGAGGGGGGCCACCTGCCGGGTGACCGTCGAGGAGTCGATGCCCATGCTTGCGGCGAGTGCCTTGACGCCCATCGGCCCCTCCTTGTCGAGGCGGTTGAGCAGCAGGTACGCGGCTCGGTCCATGGAGTTGCGCACCTGGCCGACCCCGCCGAGCCGGGTCTGTTCGGCACGGCGGGCGAACACCGCCACCTCGTGCTGGAGCGCTTCGAGAAGACCGGTGTCACCGACGGTCGTCATGTCCATCGACATTTCAGGTGTTGTGGGCATGGCCGGGGGCTCTATTCATGCGTGGTGGCAGGGTTGGGGGACAGAGTACGCGGACGGGGGGCGGGCCGTACCGGCGCTGCGCAAACCAGTCTCGGACCTTGGTCACGGCCGGTGTGGCGCCGGGTGAGCTGCGAGACTGATGGTCATGAGCTACAGCACGGCTGACTCCTTGCCGCGGGTGACCCTCGACGACGTGCGCGGCGCGCAGAAGATGCTCACGGGTGTGGCGCGGATGACCGCCATGGAGGGCAGCAGACACCTGTCCGGGCTGGTGGGCGCGCCGGTTCACTTCAAGTGCGAGAACCTGCAGCGGACGGGTTCGTTCAAGCTGCGCGGCGCGTACGTGCGTATCGCGGGGCTGCTTCCCGAGGAGCGGGCCGCGGGTGTGGTCGCCGCGAGCGCCGGGAACCACGCGCAGGGCGTCGCCCTGGCCTCCACGCTGCTCGGCGTGCGCTCCACGGTGTTCATGCCCACCGGCGCCCCGCTGCCGAAGATCGCGGCGACGCGGCACTACGGTGCCGAGGTGCGCATGCACGGCACGGTGGTGGACGAGACGCTGGCCGCGGCGCAGGAGTACGCGGCCGAGACGGGCGCCGTGTTCATCCACCCCTTCGACCACCACGACATCATCGCCGGGCAGGGCACGGTCGGTCTGGAGATCCTGGAGCAGTGCCCCGAGGTGCGCACGATCGTCGTCGGGATCGGCGGGGGCGGTCTCGCCGCGGGGATAGCGGTCGCGGTGAAGGCGCTCCGGCCGGATGTACGGATCGTGGGGGTGCAGGCGGCGGGCGCGGCCGCGTATCCGCCCTCGCTGGCGGCCGGGCGCCCCTTGTCGATCGAGAACCCGGCGACGATGGCCGACGGAATCAAGGTCGGGCGGCCCGGTGACGTGCCGTTCGGGATCATCGGCGACCTGGTGGACGAGGTCCGTACGGTCTCCGAGGACGCGCTGTCCAGCGCGCTGCTGCTCTGTCTGGAGCGGGCCAAGCTGGTTGTCGAGCCGGCCGGTGCGAGCCCCGTCGCGGCGCTCCTGAGTGAGCCGAAGGCCTTCGAGGGGCCGGTCGTGGCGGTGCTGTCCGGCGGCAACGTGGACCCGCTGCTGATGCAGCGCATCCTGCGGCACGGTATGGCGGCGGGGGGCCGCTACCTGGCCGTCACGCTGCGGTTGACGGACCGGCCGGGCGCCCTGGCGACGCTTCTGGGGGTGTTGTCAGTGGTGGACGCTAACGTCCTCGATGTGAGCCACGTACGGACCGATCCACGGCTCGGGCTCACTGAAGTGGAGGTCGAACTGCACCTGGAGACGAAGGGGCCGGAGCACTGCGCCGAGGTCAACCTGGCGCTGCGGCAGGCGGGTTACACCGTCATCGACTGAGGTCAGGGCCCTTGTCGTCCGGGGCGGAAAAATCTGTTGAGAAACGCGATACATCGCGTTATGGTGTGTGTCTCGTCAGATGATTGCTGCTGGTCCGCACTGTTTCGTGCTGCTCACCGGCCGTGCAAACCCGGCAAAAGCTAGTCCCACTTCGTAGAATCCCCAACCGATTTTTGGGAGAACTCACATGCCAGGCGCCATCTATGCCGAAGGCCTGGTGAAGACCTTCGGCGATGTAAGGGCTCTGGACGGCGTCGATCTCGATGTCCCCGAGGGCACGGTCCTCGGCCTGCTCGGGCCCAACGGCGCGGGCAAGACCACCGCCGTCCGCTGCCTGACCACACTGCTCCGGCCCGACAGCGGCAAGCTGGTCGTCGCGGGCATCGACGTGCTCAAGCACCCGAACGAGGTGCGGCGCTCGATCGGTCTGTCCGGCCAGTTCGCAGCGGTCGACGAGTACCTGACGGGCCGTGAGAACCTGCACATGGTCGGCCAGCTCTACCAGATGCGGGCGAAGGAGGCGAAAGTGCGCGCGGTCGAGCTGCTCGAGCAGTTCAACCTCACGGACGCCGCCGACCGCCCCGCGAAGACGTACTCCGGCGGTATGCGCCGTCGGCTGGACCTCGCGGCGGCGCTCGTCGTCTCGCCGCCGGTCATGTTCATGGACGAGCCGACGACCGGTCTCGACCCGCGCAACCGCCAGCAGCTGTGGGAGGTCATCAAGACCCTGGTCTCCGGCGGTACGACGCTGCTGCTGACCACCCAGTACCTCGAAGAGGCCGACCACCTCGCGCACGACATCTGCGTCGTCGACCACGGCCGCGTCATAGCCCGGGGTACCGCGGACCAGCTCAAGGCGCAGACCGGCGGGGAACGCGTCGAGGTCGTCGTGCACGAGCGGGAGCACATGGTGACCGCGGCCGAGGTGCTGCGCGGCTTCGGCAAGGGCGAGACCACCGTCGAGGAGCACACCCGCAAGCTCACCGTGCCCGTCACCGGCGGCGCGAAGCTCCTCGCGGAGGTCATCCGTGAGCTGGACACCCGGGGCATCGAGATCGACGACATCGGCCTGCGCCGCCCCACCCTCGACGACGTCTTCCTGTCACTGACGGGACGCCTCGCGGAGGAGAAGGACGAAGAGAACGGCGCCGACGGCGTCGTCGAGGACGCAAAGCCGCACAAGCGCAAGAAGGAGGCCGCCAAGTGAGCGCCGTCACCGAAGCCGGGCGGAGAGTGGCCCCAGGTGGTTTCCTGGGCCAGTCCGTCCGGGACTCCCTGGTCGTCGCCAAGCGCAACCTGATCCGGATGACCCGCATCCCCGAGATGGTGATCTTCGGGCTCATCCAGCCGATCATGTTCGTGGTGATGTTCTCGTACGTGTTCGGCGGCTCCATGAACATCGGGGGCAGCACCGACTCGGGTACGTACCGGGAATTCCTGATGGCCGGAATCTTCGCGCAGACCGTCACCTTCGCCACCGCGGGCGCCGGAGCCGGCATCGCCGACGACATGCACAAGGGCCTCATCGACCGTTTCCGCTCCCTGCCGATGGCACGCGGCGCGGTCCTGACCGGGCGCACGCTCGCCGACCTGGTGCAGACGGCGCTCACGCTGTTCGTGCTGGCCGTCGTCGCCCTGCTGGTCGGCTGGCGTACGCACACCAGCGCGGGCGAGGTGCTCGGAGCCTTCGGGCTGCTGCTCCTGGCCGGGTACGCGTTCACCTGGATCGGTGCGCTGATCGGCCTGTCCGTGCGCACGCCCGAGGCGGCGACCTCCGGCGGACTGATCTGGCTGTTCCCGGTCACGTTCGTCTCGAACGCGTTCGTGGACTCCAGCAGGATGACCCCCTGGCTGCAGCACGTCGCCGACTGGAACCCCTTCAGCGCCACGGTGCAGGCCTGCCGCGAGCTCTTCGGCAACCCGGGAGTCTCACCGTCGGATGCCTGGCCCATGCAGCACCCGGTCTGGGCCTCACTGATCTACTCGGTCCTGATCATCGTCATATTCCGGACGCTGGCAGTGCGCAAGTACCGCTCGGCAACGGCCTGAGGCAGTCCCTGAGGCAGTCCCTGAAGCAGTCCCTGAAGCAGTCCTTGAGGCAGTCCCTGAGGCAGACATGGCGAAGCCCCCGGCGCGCGGTGAGCGCCGGGGGCGGCCGGCCAAGCAGGGCGCCCGTCGGACGGGTTCAGGCCGCGTACGGCTTGGCTTCGAGGACCTTCACGGAGGCGAGCTTGCCGTTCGGCAGCTCGTACTGGGCATCGTCGCCGATCTTCTTGCCGTTCACGCCGGAGCCCAGCGGGGACTGCGGCGAGTATGTCTCGATGTCCGAGCTCGCGTACTCGCGAGAGGCGAGCAGGAACGTCATCGTGTCGTCCTCGTCGCCGTCGAAGGCGATGGTCACGACCATGCCGGGCGCGACCGCACCGTCGGCCGTCGGGGCCTCGCCCACCTTGGCGTTCTCCAGGAGCTGGGTCAGCTGGCGCACACGGAGCTCCTGCTTGCCCTGCTCCTCCTTGGCCGCGTGGTACCCGCCGTTCTCACGGAGGTCGCCCTCCTCGCGCGCGGCCGCGATCTTGGCGGCGATCTCCGTGCGCGCGGGACCAGACAGGTACTCCAGCTCGGCCTTCAGCTGGTTGTACGCCTCCTGGGTCAGCCAGGTGACGTTCTCGCTGGTCTGGGTCACAGGTGCTCCTCGTAGGTACTGGGAATACAAAGCATCGCCCTACCCAGAAGAATGTTCCTTCACAGGTGGGCGAAACCACGAGCCTAACAATTCACGAGCTGAAGGGGGAGGACATAAGCCATCAGAAATACGTTAACGCAGGTCAGCGACCAGACGTCGAGGGTGACGCCCGCCACCGGCGGACGCGGGCTCAGTCGGCGTGGCAGCCGAGGAGTTCGGCGGTCGTGCCGCGGCTCGTCGTGCGGAGCGTGAGGACCTTGTCGATGCGGGTGGCGTCCTGGTCGAAGCGGAAGTCCCTGCGGCCCACCTCGGCGCCGTCCTCGGCCTGTGAGCGGATCGTGCAGTAGCCGCGCGCGCCCTCGTCCTTGCGCACTTCCAGGTGGACCTTCACCGCGGTGTCCGAGGGCTCGAAGGTGATGACCTCGGCGCTGATCTTGTTGCCGCCGACGTAGTAGTAAGCGAAATAGCCGACCAGTGCGATCAGGGCCACTCCCAGCACGGCACCGATGATCTTGAGTTTGCGGTCGGCGCGCTCGTCCGCGGAGCGGCCGTACCGGCCCTCGGGCAGCTGCACCGTACTCATGATCATCCTTTCCGTGGCGGGTGTGCCGGGCCGGGACCGGAATTTTTCGCCCGCCGGTTCGGTCACTATAGAAGCGCCGATCGCGCCGTCCGACACAGGGGCGCCGACTTACTGAGGATTGAGTCTTGACTGACCAGCTACGACTGATGGCCGTCCACGCCCACCCCGACGACGAGTCGTCGAAGGGCGCGGCCACCATGGCGAAGTACGTGTCCGAGGGGGTGGACGTGCTGGTGGTGACCTGCACGGGCGGGGAGCGCGGCTCCATCCTCAATCCAAAACTTCAGGGCGACAAGTACGTCGAGGAGCACATCCACGAGGTACGCAAGAAGGAGATGGACGAGGCCCGCGAGATCCTCGGCATCAAGCAGGAGTGGCTCGGCTTCGTGGACTCGGGCCTGCCCGAGGGTGACCCGCTGCCGCCCCTCCCCGAGGGTTGCTTCGGCCTGGAGGACGTCGACAAGGCGGCGGGCGAGCTGGTCCGCAAGATCCGCTCCTTCCGTCCCCAGGTGATCACCACCTACGACGAGAACGGCGGATACCCGCACCCCGACCACATCATGACCCACAAGATCTCGATGGTGGCGTTCGAGGGCGCGGCGGACACCGAGAAGTACCCGGAGTCCGAGTTCGGCCCGGCCTACCAGCCGCGGAAGCTCTACTACAACCAGGGCTTCAACCGCCCGCGCACCGAGGCGCTGCACGAGGCCCTGCTGTCGCGCGGCCTGGAGTCGCCGTACGGGGACTGGCTGAAGCGCTGGGACGAGTTCCAGCGCACCGAGCGCACGCTGACGACACACGTCCCGTGCGCCGACTTCTTCGAGATCCGCGACAAGGCCCTCATCGCCCACGCCACGCAGATCGACCCCGACGGCGGCTGGTTCACGGTCCCCATGGAGATCCAGAAGGAGGTCTGGCCCACGGAGGAGTACGAGCTGGCGAAGTCGCTCGTCGATACGTCCCTCCCCGAGGACGACCTCTTTGCGGGCATCCGAGACAATGCCTGACATGAGCGCAAGCGCAAGCCTGGCAATGACGCATCTCGTCCCCCTCGCCAAGGAGGTCGACGAGAACAAGGTCACCCCCGGTGTCCTCGGCTTCATCGTCTTCGCGGTGATGGCCCTGGCGGTGTGGGGCCTGATGAAGAGCATGAACCGGCACATGGGGAAGGTCGACTTCCAGGAGACTCCCGAGCAGGGTGCCTCCGACAAGGGGGCCGGTTCCGGTTCCGGGGGGAAGGCTTCGCCCGCGAAGGGCTGAGCCCGACGGCATGGTTTGACGGCACGGCACGGCACGGCACGGCTTGGCGGCGTGATGCCGTACGGCTCGACGGCTCGATCCCGTGACACCCCGGTGTCATGGGATCACCCCCGCCCAGCCGGAATCGCCGGGGACCCCCATGAGCGGGGAAACCCCATCGCCGCATGTGTCACAGCCCCGCGCCCCCTTACGGGGCGCGGTACCGCACCGAACTCAACCAAGGCCGCCTAGATCGCCACTCCCATGATCTCCCTGGCATGCCGATTGGGCACCATCCCAAGCCGCCACGCCTGCCAGCCCGCCTCCAGATCGGCCCCTCGCTCCAACAACAGCTGATACGCCTCGATGTAGTCGTCCAACTTCGCGTCCCGTACCCGATGGCTGGTGCGGGACAGCTGGCTCAGCTCCTCCTGGGCGACGGCCGTGCCCACCTCGATGCCGCCGGGTGAGGCATATGGCAGGAGCGTGCAGCGCAGGAAGCGGGCCCAGTCCTCGCCCCGGCGGTCGCCGTACGAGGCGAACAGGGACGCCGCCTCGTCGCACAGGGAGAGCGCCGGCTGCGTGCGGGCGTTGCCCGCGTCCACCACCGCCAGCTCCAGGCAGGTCCACGCCTCGCCGTGGGCGACGCCGATCCGCTGGAAGTCGGCGCGGGCGTCCACCAGGAGCTGGCGGGCGAAGCCCGAGTTCCGGAGCGAACCGGTCTGCGCGGCGCGTTGGTCGCGCGTGACGCGTGCCGAGTGGTGGCGGGCGCACGCCAAGCCGTACACGTCCCGTATCCGGGAGAACATCGTCCTCGACCGCTCCAGGTCACGGACCGACTGGTCCAGATTGCCCGTCTCCTCCAGGGCCTGGCCCAGGTAGTACACCGTCCACGCCTCGCCGCGCGCGTCCTCGTTGTCGCGGTGGCGGGAGGCCGCCTGGCGGAGGCCGTCCACGGCGGAGGACGGGTCGCCGTCGACCAGGCGGGCGCGGGCGAGCTGGGTGAGGGCCCAGGCCTCGCCCCGGGGGTCACGGGTGCGGCCGTACAGGTTGAGGGCCTCCCGGAGTTCGGACTCGGCTCGCGGCACGTCGCCCATGCGCAGGCCGAGTTGGCCGAGCTGGAAGTGGGCCCAGGCCTCGCCGTGCACGGACTCGCTCTGGCGGTGCAGGACGAGGGCGTTCGTCAGCAGGTCGAGCGCCTCACGCAGCCTCGCCCTGTCCCGTTCCACCGCAGCCAGCGCGTGCATCGTCCAGGCGCGGTCCGCCGCGAGCTCGGGGGAGGCCTGGAGATCCATGGCCTCCTGGAGCTTCGCCGCCGCGTCGACGAGGTTGCCCTGGTGGTGGAGGGTGATGCCCAGGGAGCAGAGCGCCCTCGCGGCGCCAGCGTCGTGGTGCGCCTCGAAGTAGAGGTCCACCACCGTGGCGAGTTGCGTACGCGCCTTGTCCAGCTCGCCGAGCTGGCGGGCCGCGATGCCCGTGCGCCACTGGACCGAGCGCACGAGCAGTCCCTGGTCGACGGCCTGCGTCAACTCGCTGATCTCGCCCAGGCGGTAGAGGTCGCCGCGCAGGAGGCAGTAGTCGCACAGGGCGCCGAGCAGATTCAGCACCGCCGCCTGGTTCACGCCCTCCGCGTGCCGCAGGGCCGCCGTGATGAAGCTCGACTCGTCGTCCAGCCAGCGCAGGGCCGCGTCCAGGGAGGTGAAGCCGTGCGGGCCGAACTGGTCGGCACGGGTGGACGTCTTGCCGTCGACCAGACGGATCACCGAGTCCGCCAGCTCGCCGTAGTTCACGATGAGACGTTCCTGCGCGGCCGTACGCTCGGACGGCTCCTCCTCGTCCAGCAGGCGGGCCTGCGCGAAGGCCCGTACGAGATCGTGCAGGCGGTAGCGGCTGCCGCGGACGTGGTCGATCAGGCCGGCGCGGGAGAGCGCCTCCAGGTGACGGGTCGCCTCCGGCTCGTCCGTCGCGAGCAGGGCGGCCGCCGCGGCCGCGCCCAGCGAGGCGCGGCCCGCCAGGGCCAGCCGCCGCAGCAGCCGCCTCGCCGTGCCCGACTGGTCCGAATAGCGCAGCCACAGCACCCGCTCCACCGGCTCGACCGGGCCGTACGCCGCCAGATCGGTGGCGAGTCGGCGGGGAGTGCGGGGGCCGAGGGAGGAGCCGGCGATGCGCAGCGCCAGCGGAAGGCCGCCGCACAACTCCCTTACGCGATCGGAGGATTCGGCGTCGTACGGGTCCGAGGGGTCCTGCGCGGCCGCGGTCAGGAGCTCCTCCGCGCCCGGTGCGGTGAGCGGCTCGACCGGGAGCTGGTGCACCCAGGCGGGGAGGTCGGCGGGCAGGTCGAGGGGTTTGCGGGCGGTGACCACGACGAGGCTGTCGGAGCGCTCGGGCACCAGGGTCCGTACCTGCTCCACATCGCTCGCGTCGTCCAGCACGATCGTCACCGGGAGGCCGGTCAGATGCTGGTGGTAGAGCTCGGCGAGCCGCCTGACCTGCTGGTCCTGCGAGGAGCGCTCGCGGAACAGGAGCTGCTCGCGGGGCGCTCCGAGCCGGTTGAGCAGGTGGAGCAGCGCGTCGCGGGTGGACAGCGGCGGCTCCTCCGGGCTGTCGCCGCGCAGGTCGACGACGCACGCGCCGCGGAACTGGTCCTTCAGCTCGTGCGCCGCGCGTATCGCGAGCGTGCTGCGGCCCGAGCCCGGCGCGCCGTGCAGGACGACCACCGTGGGCCTGGTCTCCGTGCTCGCGCGGGCCGAGTGCACCCACTGCGCGATCCGCAGCACCTCCTGCCGACGGCCCGCGAACGGCCCCATCGGCTCCGGTAGATGACCGAAGGACTGCTCCAGGACACTTCGCCTGCGGGCCGCCGCGCTCTTGTCCGTGCGCCGCAGCTGGGGTGCCCCCTTCTTCGCTCCGGTGGTCGCGGTCAGCACGCGCTGCTGGTCGAAGAACGGGCGGATGCCGCGCACCTCCAGCGCCGTCAGCCACGCCAGCCGCAGCTGCTCCGGGCCGCCCGGCTGGCCGAGGGCCCCGGCGTGGCGGCTCGCGGCCGGCAGGTGGGACGCCGTCACCTTCGCCACCGTGGTCGCGGCGCCCGCGACGCCGACGACCGCGCCGGCGCCCACCGCCGTGCCCGCGCCGGTGCCCAGCGCCAGGTCCGCGACGCAGGCCGCGACCGCGGCAACGGCCGCCACCAGCAAGGGAGTCCCGGCTCCATCGCGCGCGTACCGCTGGCCGAAGGTCAGCCGGCCCGCCTCCGCCTCGTCCAGCGCCTTGGTGTACGCCTCGTACTCTTCAGCGGCCGTCTGCGCCATGGCGTCCAGCGCGGCCCGTGCCCGCGACAGCAGCACGTTCCCGTCCGCGCGCCCGCCCGACCGCCGGACCTCCTCCTCCGCGGCCCGGGCCAACAGCCGCTCGGCCTCGGCCCGATGGCTGTCCCGCATATCGCGTCCCCCTCCGATGGCAACGGCTTTCCTGGTCGAGTGTCCTGCGGATGGGGTGGGAACGCGAGAGCGTAACTGGCATGTTCACGTCCACCACCGACCGCACCGAGCAGGCACGGACCCGTGATCCGTACCTGGATCCGTACCTGCTCGGACCCATCACCTACCCCCTGTACGGACCCGTGATCCGCGCCGCGTCCCGGTGATCCGCGCCGCCCTGCGGGTACTGCGGCAGGATGGACACCATGCCGAACCGACTGGCCCATGAGACGTCCCCCTACCTCCTCCAGCACGCCGACAACCCCGTCGACTGGTGGCCCTGGTCGGCCGAGGCCTTCGAGGAGGCGCGGAAGCGGGGCGTGCCCGTGCTGCTCAGCGTCGGCTACAGCAGCTGTCACTGGTGCCATGTCATGGCGCACGAGTCGTTCGAGGACGCGGAGACCGCCGCCTACCTCAACGCGCACTTCGTCAGCGTCAAGGTCGACCGCGAGGAGCGGCCCGACGTGGACGCCGTCTACATGGAGGCCGTGCAGGCGGCGACCGGGCAGGGCGGCTGGCCCATGACCGTCTTCCTCACCCCGGACGCCGAGCCCTTCTACTTCGGGACCTATTTCCCGCCCGCGCCCCGGCACGGCATGCCCTCCTTCCGGCAGGTCCTTGAGGGCGTGCGCGGCGCGTGGACCGACCGGCGGGACGAGGTCGCCGAGGTCGCCGGGAAGATCGTGCGGGATCTCGCCGGACGGGAGATCTCGTACGGGGACACGACCGTCCCCGGCGAGGAGGAGCTCGCGGGCGCCCTGCTCGGACTCACCCGGGAGTACGACGCCACGCGCGGCGGCTTCGGCGGGGCGCCCAAGTTCCCGCCGTCCATGGCCCTCGAGTTCCTGCTGCGGCATCACGCGCGGACCGGGTCCGAGGGCGCGCTGCAGATGGCCGCCGACACGTGCGAGCGGATGGCGCGCGGGGGGATCTACGACCAGCTCGGGGGCGGCTTCGCCCGCTACTCCGTGGACCGCGAGTGGGTCGTGCCCCACTTCGAGAAGATGCTGTACGACAACGCCCTGCTCTGCCGTGTGTACGCGCACCTGTGGCGGAGCACCGGCTCCGACCTCGCCCGCCGCGTCGCCCTGGAGACCGCCGACTTCATGGTCCGCGAACTCGGCACCGGCGAGGGCGGGTTCGCCTCCGCGCTCGACGCGGACAGTGACGACGGGACCGGGAAGCACGTCGAGGGCGCCTACTACGTGTGGACACCCCAGCAGCTCACCGAGATCCTCGGGGAGCAGGATGCCGAACTCGCCGCCCAGTACTTCGGAGTGACCGAGGAGGGCACCTTCGAGGAGGGTGCCTCCGTCCTCCAGCTCCCGCAGCAGGAGGGCGTGTTCGACGCCGCCCGAGTCTCCTCCGTACGCGAACGCCTCCTCGCGGCCCGGGCCGAGCGCCCTGCCCCGGGCCGTGACGACAAGGTCGTCGCCGCCTGGAACGGGCTCGCGATCGCCGCCCTGGCGGAGACCGGCGCGTACTTCGACCGTCCCGACCTGGTCGACGCCGCGCTCGGCGCCGCCGACCTCCTCGTTCGCCTCCACCTGGACGATCACGCTCGCCTGGCCCGTACCAGCAAGGACGGTCAAGTCGGCGCCAACGCGGGTGTGCTGGAGGACTACGCGGACGTTGCCGAGGGGTTCCTCGCGCTCGCCTCGGTGACCGGCGAGGGAGTATGGCTGGAATTCGCCGGATTCCTGCTCGATCACGTGCTCGTCCAGTTCGCTGACGAGGAGTCAGGAGTCCTGTTCGACACGGCCGCCGACGCCGAGAAGCTCATCCGCCGCCCCCAGGATCCGACCGACAGCGCGGCGCCCTCCGGCTGGACCGCGGCCGCCGGTGCCCTGCTGGGCTATGCGGCCCAGACCGGCGCCGAGCCCCATCGCACCGCCGCGGAACGGGCGTTGGGCGTCGTCAAGGCGCTCGGCCCGCGTGCCCCGCGCTTCATCGGCTGGGGTCTCGCCACCGCGGAGGCCCTGCTCGACGGTCCCCGTGAGGTGGCCGTGGTCGGACACCCGGACGACCCGGCGACCAGGGAGCTCCACCGCACCGCCCTCCTCGCCACCGCCCCCGGCGCGGTCGTGGCCGTGGGAGCGCCGGGAAGTGACGAACTCCCGTTGCTCGCCGACCGGCCGCTGGTGGACGATGAACCGACCGCGTATGTCTGCCGTAACTTCACTTGTGAAGCTCCGACGACCGAAGTCGACCGTCTCAAGGAGGCGTTGAGCGGCTGAGACGTCCGCGTTCTGGGAGTCATAGGGGTGAATTTCCCCGTATGTTCTGACACTGCCTACAAGTCCGTTGACCATTCTGAAACATGCCATTTATCAGAACAGTTTCCGGACTTCACAGTTCCCCCTTATTCTCTCCATCGGACGCGACAGGAGTGACCCACTGTCGCGACAGGGGGTTTTGGGGATCTGGGGGGATCTGTTGCTGACGTCTGTCTTCATCGCTGCCGTTTCGCTGGCCCTTTTCTGGATGGCGGCCTTCACCTTGTGGTGGCAGATGCACGCGTGGCGTACGCCCGAGGTGCTGGCCTCCACGCGGTTCACCAGTCCGGACGGGGGCGACCAGCTGTCCTTCTCGCTGCTCCTGCCGGCGAGACATGAACAGGCCGTTCTCGACCACACCATCCAGCGCCTGCTGGAGTCGAGCCACCAGGACTTCGAGATCATCGTGATCGTCGGGCACGACGACCCGGAGACCACCGAGGTGGCCTGCGAGGCCGCGGAGCGCGACCCGCGCGTCCGGGTCGTCGTCGACACCCACGAGAAGAAGAACAAGCCGAAGGCCATGAACACGGCGCTGCCGCACTGCCGCGGTGACGTCGTCGGAGTCTTCGACGCCGAGGACCAGGTCCACCCGGAGCTGCTCGCGCACGTCGACCACGCATTCCGGTCGACGGGCGCCGATGTCGTCCAGGGCGGCGTACAGCTCATCAACTTCCACTCCAGCTGGTACAGCCTGCGCAACTGCCTGGAGTACTTCTTCTGGTTCCGCTCCCGCCTCCACCTGCACGCGCAGAAGGGGTTCATACCCCTCGGCGGCAACACCGTCTTCGTCCGCACGGACGTGCTGAGGGCCGCCGACGGCTGGGACCCCAACTGCCTCGCCGAGGACTGCGACCTGGGCGTCCGGCTCTCCAGCATCGGCAAGAAGGTCGTCGTCGCGTACGACTCCGACATGGTGACCCGCGAGGAGACCCCGGGCTCCCTGATGTCGCTGCTCAAGCAGCGCACCCGGTGGAACCAGGGCTTCCTCCAGGTCTACCGGAAGAAGGACTGGAAGCAGCTGCCGGGCTTCGGGCAGCGGCTGCTGGCCCGCTACACGCTGATGACGCCGTACCTCCAGGCCATTTCGGGTGTGATCATCCCGCTCAACGTGGCCGTCGCGCTCTTCCTCGACGTACCGGTCGGCATCGCCTTCATCACCTTCCTGCCGGCCGTCACGGCGTTCGTCACCTTCGTCTTCGAGCTCGTCGGGCTGCACGACTTCGGCAAGCAGTACGGGCTCCGCGTTCGATTCGTCCACTACCTCAAGCTCATCGTCGGCGGCCCCTTCTACCAGGTGCTCCTCGCCGGTGCCGCCGTGCGTGCCGTGTGGCGCGAGCAACGGGGCCGAAACGACTGGGAGTTGACCAGTCACGTCGGCGCGCATCTCACCGATACCCAAGCCACCGAAGTCACCGAAGCCGCGGCCGTAGCGACTCGCGGGTCTCGAGAGGACGTTCCTGCGTGACCTCCACCCTTCCCGCGGTGACCACCCCAAAGGTCCCCGCGCAGCGGACTCCTGTCCCCAAAACCGGTCCGACTCCTCGAACGACCCCGTCTCGCGATCACGTGCGCACTTCGCGTGCCGACCTGATCCTGTGCGGCGTTCTCCTTGTGGTTGTCATGACCGTGCAAGGCTGGAACATCGCCGACTACCCCACGCTCAGCGACGACGAGGGCACCTACCTCGCCCAGGCCTGGGCCGTGCAGCAGGGCGAGGGGCTCGCCCACTACACGTACTGGTACGACCACCCGCCCCTCGGCTGGATACAAATAGCGTTGCTCACCTGGATACCGTCCCTGATCAGCCCCGAGTCGATGACGGTCGGCTCGATGCGGATCGCGATGCTGCTGATCAGCGCCATCAGCGCGGTCCTCGTCTACGTCCTGGCCCGCCGCCTCTGGCTGCCCCGCTGGGCGGCCGGGCTCGCGCTGGTGCTCTTCGGGCTCTCGCCGCTGTCGGTGGTCCTGCAGCGTGAGATCTTCCTCGACAACATCGCGGTGATGTGGACGCTGGTCGCGTTCGTCCTGGCCGCCTCGCCGAGTCGCCATCTCTGGCACCACTTCGGGGCGGGCGTCGCCGCCGCGGCGGCAGTCCTGACCAAAGAGACGATGATCTTCGTTCTGCCCGCCGTGCTGATCACCATGTGGCGGCACAGCCACAAGGACACCCGGAAGTTCGCGATCACCGGCGCCGTCACGGCCTGCGTGCTGATCGGCCTCTCGTATCCCCTCTTCGCCCTCCTCAAGGGCGAGTTCTTCCCGGGCGCCGACCACGTCTCGCTGTGGGACGGCCTCAAGTACCAGATGACCAGGCCCGGTTCGGGCTTCATCCTCGACCGGGGCTCGGGCTCGTACGGCGTCCTCCAGTCCTGGCTCTACTACGACCGCGTGCTGCCCCTCGGCGGCCTCGCCGGCGCGCTCCTGCTCCTGGTCACCTGGCGCTGGTCGGTGACCGCCCGGGCGCTCGCCGGACCCGCGTTCACCGTCGCCATCCTCGCGGTGGTCGCCCTGCGCCCCAACGGCTACCTGCCCGCGATGTACGTCATCCAGGCCCTGCCGTTCCTCGCACTGGTCCTCGCCGGAGGCGCCGCGAGCGTGGCGCACGGCGTGCTGCGCAGATGGCGCGACGGCGAGGAGAAGGAGTACGTCACCCGGGCCCGGTACACCTTCGCGGCGCTCCTCGTCGCGGCTTCGGCGGCATACGTCGTACCCCGCTGGTACGACGGCGCCCACACCGCCGTCACCACCGACGCCAACGCCCCCTACCGCGCCGCGTCCAAGTGGCTGGCCACCGAGGTCGACCGCCCCGAGGACGCGCGCGTCCTCGTCGACGACGCGCTCTGGCTCGACCTCGTACACGCCGGCTACCAGCCCGGGCTCGGCGTCATCTGGTTCTACAAGGCGGACCTCGACCCCGCGGTGACCAAGACGATGCCGGACGGCTGGAGGGACCTCGACTACGTCGTCGCCTCGCCGACAGTGCGGCGCGACGCGGTCGACCTGCCCAACGTCAAGCAGGCGATGGAGCATTCGACGCCGGTCGCGACCTTCGGCAAGGGCGAGGACCGGATCGAGATACGGCAGATCAAGGGCAGTACGGCGACCGCGACGGCGACCGGAGGCGACCGATGACGTACGAGTCCATCGTCCCGGGGGAGCTGAGCGACCCCGCGCTGCGCGCCACAGCCGTTCCTGAACCCGGTGCTGTCACCATCGTCGTCCCGACCTTCAACGAGTCCGCGAACATCCGTGAGTTGCTGCGCCGGATCACCGAGTCGGTGCCGGGGCGGCTGCCCTGCGAGGTCGTGTTCGTCGACGACTCCACCGACGACACCCCCGAGGTGATCCGTGAGGCCGCGCGGGACTGCCCGTTCCCGGTGACCGTGCTGCACCGCGAGACCCCGGTCGGCGGTCTCGGCGGAGCCGTCGTCGAGGGCATCCGGGCCGCGACCTCCGACTGGATCGTCGTCATGGACGGCGACCTCCAGCATCCGCCGTCCCTGGTACCGGAGTTGGTGGCGGCGGGCGAGCGCGCGCACGCCGGGCTCGTCGTCGCCTCCCGTTACATCAAGGGCGGCAGCCGCGCCGGACTCGCGGGCAGCTACCGCATCGCCGTCTCGCGCGGCGCGACCTGGCTGACGAAGGGCCTGTTCCCGCGCCGGCTGCGCGGCATCAGCGACCCGATGAGCGGCTTCTTCGCGATCCGCCGCAGTGTGGTCACCGCGGACGTACTGAAGCCGCTCGGCTACAAGATCCTCCTCGAAATGGCCGTACGCGCCCGCCCGCGCCAGGTAACCGAGGTGCCGTTCGTCTTCCAGGACCGGTTCGCCGGCGAGTCCAAGTCGACCGCGCAGGAGGGGATCCGCTTCCTGCGCCACCTCGCCGGGCTGCGCACCACGTCGCCCGTCGCGCGGATGGTGGTGTTCGGGCTGATCGGCGCGACCGGGTTCCTGCCGAACCTCGCCGCACTGTGGGCCCTGACCTCCGCCGGGATGCACTACCTGCCCGCCGAGATCGTCGCCAACCAGTTCGGGGTCGCCTGGAACTTCCTGCTCCTGGAGCACCTCTGCTTCCGGGACCGCCGCCAGCACCGGCACTGGTGGGACCGCGTCGGCCGGTTCGGGCTGATCGCCAACGCCGACCTGGTACTGCGTATACCGCTCATCGCGCTGTTCGTGGGGGAGTTCGGCATGACCGCGCTCGCCGCGACCGCGCTCGCCCTGGTGACCACCTTCGTCCTGCGCTTCGCGAGCACGGAGGCCCTGGTCTATCTGCCGCGGAAGGGAGGGCGCGCAGGACACACGACGGCCGTCGAGGCCGGCCGTCACACAGGGAGCCGCACAGCAAGGAGAACCAGCTGATGTTCAGAAGACCCGCCCTGATGTTCAGAAGACCCGCCCTGATGTTCAGAAGACCCACCGGACCCACTGGCCCAACAAGACTCAAACGTCCCACCCTCCCCAGACGCCACACCACCCTGCTGGCCGTCGGAGTTCTCACCTCGGGCCTGCTCCTCACCGCGCCGCAGCCCGCTTCCGCCGCCAACCTCGTGAAGAACCCCGGCTTCGAGACCGCCGGCACGGCCGACATGCCGTACTGCTGGGAGAAGTCCGGCTGGGGCGACAACGACTTCACCTTCTCCACCGTCGCCGACGCCCACTCCGGCTCCAAGGCCATGAAGGTCGAGCTGACCCGCCGCGCCGAGGGCGACCGCAAGGCGCTGATCACCGAGTCCGCCGAGTGCGCGCCGGTGGTCTCCGTCGGCAAGCAGTACGACCTCGGGCTCTGGTACAAGTCGACGACCCCGGACACCTCGCTCACCCTCTTCCGGCACGACGCGACCGCCGGCTGGCAGTACTGGACCGACCTCAAGACCCTGCCGATCAGCGCGGGTTGGTCGGAGGCGACGGTCCGTACGCCCGAGGTCCCGGCGGGCACCGACCGCATCAGCTGGGGTGTCTCCGTCTACGGCACCGGCTCCGTGACCACCGACGACTACACGATGGACGTCGTCGCCGACCCGGTCCCCGAGCCGGTCTGCACGGGCACGGCCGAGGAGTGCGCCAACGGCAGGTGGGACGTGCTGCCCACCGAGAATCCGGTCCGCTCCATGCACTCAGTCGTCCTCAACAACGGCAAGGTGCTGCTGATCGCGGGCTCCGGGAACAGCGAGGAGATGTTCAAGGCGGGCACGTTCACCTCGGCGGTCTACAACCCGGCGACTGGAACGTACAAGCAGATCCCCACGCCGAAGGACATGTTCTGCGCCGGCCATGTGCAGCTCCAGGACGGGCGCGTGCTCGTGATGAGCGGCAACAAGGGCTATCCGACCGCGGACGGCAAGATCGGCTACCAGGGCTACAAGGACTCGTACATCTTCGACCCGGTCACGGAGACGTACAGCAAGACGAACGACATGAACGACGGCCACTGGTACCCGTCGGCGACGATCCTCGGCAACGGTGACGTGATCTCCTTCGGCGGACTGAAGGAGGACTCCACGGGTTCCGTGACGGCCGAGCGCTGGTCGGACGCCGAACAGCAGTGGCTGCCGACGTGGAAGGTCAACCAGACCTGGTCGTACTGGGGCCTGTACCCGACGATGGTCCTGATGCAGGACGGGCGGCTCTTCTACACGGGCAGCCACACGTTCGGCAACAACATCCCCGGCACGGGCTCGGCGATCTACGACTACGACGCCAACACGATCACCCAGACGCCGGGACTGCAGAACAAGGACGAGCGCGACCAGTCGGCGAGCGTGCTGCTGCCCCCGGCCCAGGACCAGAAGGTCCTCACCATCGGCGGCGGCAACATCGACTCCAACCCGGACGGGAACCGCCTGACGGACATCATCGACCTCAAGGCGCCCAACCCCACGTACGTCGCCGGTCCACCGCTCCCGCAGGGCACGGTCGACCTGGGCAACGGCAAGATCCCGCAGACCGGCAACCAGGGCAAGATGTACGTCTCCGCCGTGCTGCTGCCCGACGGGAAGGTCCTGGAGACCGGCGGCGCCCTGCACAACCGCGCCAACCCGGTCTTCGAGTCGTCGATCTTCGACCCGACGACGGAGACCTTCGACCCGGTGGCCGCGGACCCGGAGGCGCGCGGCTACCACTCCTCCGCGTTCCTGCTGCCGGACGGCCGCGTGATGTCGACCGGCGACAACCCGGGCAACGGTTCCTGGAACCACAACGTGTCGATCTACACCCCGCCCTACCTCCTGAAGGGCGCCCGTCCGAAGATCACCTCCGTGATCGACAAGGAGTGGGTGTACGGAGACACGCAGCGCATCACGGTCGACCGTCCCATCGCGAAGGCCGAGCTGATCCGCCCGGCGGCGGTGACGCACTCGTCCGACCCGAACCAGCGCTTCGTGGACCTGCCCCTGTCCGTCGACGGCAACAACGTCGACCTGAACGTGACGAGCAACCCGAACGTCGCGCCGCCCGGCTGGTACATGCTCTTCGCCGTCGACGCGAACGGCGTCCCGTCGATCGCCGAGTGGGTCCACCTGGAGGGCCCGTCCGCCCTCGCAGCCACCGCCGCCGCCTCCGCTTCCGGGGACACGGCCTCGGCCCACGTCCACGACTTCGCGGACTCTCTGGAAGGCGCCGTCAAGCAGCCCGGCAAGAAGCGTGCTTCAGCCAAGGTCAGCCCGACGATCTCCGGCTGCGACCGCCACTACGGCTCCGCCAACGTCTGTGTCCCGACCAACTTCCCGGACGAGGTGAAGAACACGACGACCGCCCGCTGCACCTGGCTGAAGGCCAACGACTACGGCCCTCTGAAGGTGAACGGCAAGGATGATCCGCTGCGGCTGGACCGCAACGGGGATGGCAGGGCCTGTGGAAAGGGAGACGTGACGAGGCGCTGAGGACGGTGCTTCAAGCGCCGGTCACGGGTTTTGGCCCCGGTGCACAACAGTGCCCCTTCAGGGGCGCGGGGAACTGCGCGACAAGCCCCCACCGGACCCGCTGGTCACGACCCACCGAACTCCGCCAGGGCGCGCTCCACGATCGCTTCCAGCCGATCGTGGTGCGCGCCCCTCCAATACACCCGCCCACACTCCGCACACCGGGCAAAGACGTCGTACGACCGCTGCGTACCGCCTTCAAGCTGCTCGGCGACCTCCTCTTTGCTCGCCTCCGCGAGCAGCCCGTTGCACGCGGTGCACCGAGTCCACGGCCTCAGTTCAGGCCCGAACCGCCCGAGCACATCCCGGAGCTGATCATCGGGCCGCGTGCTGTAGACGAACGCTCCCGCCCAGAGCTCCCGCCGCCGCAACAGCCCCCGATCACGGCTGAGCATCACCCGCCGCTCGGCGGCCGACCGCGCGGCCAGCGCGGGATCGCCGATGTCCATGGACTCGTACGCGGCATCGACACCCAACAGCCGCAGCCGACGGGCAAGCGTGCCCAGATGAACGTCGAGCAGAAACCGCAGCGGAGCGCCCGGCACCCGCTGCGGCCGCTCGACGGCCCGCACCTCGACGGACTCGCCCGCCGCCGGGACATGCGACACGGGCACCTCCCGGCCGTCCACCACGAGCGCGCCGACCTCGGTCAGCGGCACGCCGAGGGACTCGACGACGTGACCGAGCGACGAGACACCGTCGGTGGCGACCGCGGTGGCGGCCGTACGCCGCCCCTGCGGGACGAACATCCGCAGCTCAGGGGCGAACTCGACGTGGATCTCCGGTCCGTTCACCGGGTCAGGATGCCATGACCGCAGCGCGGTGAGCCGGTGCTTCGGGGATGCCCCGGTGTCCCGGGCTCAGCGCTTCGGGAGGTCCCTGAAGGTGGCGAGGGTGCGGTCGACCAGGTCCAGTAGGTCGTCCTGGCAGTCGCGTTCGGCCCAGTAGATGGTCGCTTCCAGGAGCGCGCCCATCAGCCCCATCGCGTAGACCCGTACCTCCAGGTCGTTCTCGTCCCGCCCGGTGCGCTCCGCCATCGCCCGGCACATCAGGCGGCCCGTGACCGACATGCTCTCCATGGTCCGGGAGCGCACGGCCGGGACTCGCGCCATCAGCCCGATCCGCAGTTTCATCTCGCGCTCCGCGGACTCCGGATCGTCGGCGACCGCCATGGCCAGTCCCTGCTGGATCACCCACCGCAACGAGTCCAGCAGGCTCTCATCCGCAGGGCGTTCCCGCAGCAGGTCCTCGATCAGGGGGTCGTACTCGTCCGTCAGGACGATGTCCTCCTTGGTCGGGAAGTAGCGGAAGACAGTGCTGGGTGAGACCTCAGCGCGCTCCGCGATCTGCTCGACGGTCGTCGCGTCGTACCCCTGCTCCTCGATCAACGCGTAGGTGGCGTTCCTGATCGCGGTGCGAGTCTTGAGCTTCTTCCGCTCCCGCAGGCTCAGCCGGGCCTGCGGGGTGGCGGGGATACGCGCGGTGACCATGCCGCTCATTGTCGGTCATCGGCGCCGCACCAGAGCCGTGCTCGCCCTCGCGGCGACCATCAGGCCCGCCACGGCTGTTGAGTGACAGTGGCCGTTAAATGAGAGTAACTGTCAAAAGGTGGTCTGCGTCAATCCCTCGCGCGGTTCCAGGCATGCAAAGTGGCCGCGGCTTGGAAGCCACGGCCACTGGAAGCGGGAGGTCGGAAGGCCTACCCGTAGGCCACCATCGAGATCCCGACGTAGTGCGCGCAGAACGCCGCGAGCGTGAGGGAGTGGAAGACCTCGTGGAAGCCGAACCACCGCGGTGACGGGTTGGGGCGCTTGATTCCGTAGATCACGCCGCCCGCGCTGTAGAGGAGCCCGCCCACGACCACGAGGACCAGGACGGCGATGCCGCCGGCCCGCATGAAGTCCGGCAGGAAGAAGACGGCCGCCCAGCCCATCGCGATGTAGCAGGGGGTGTAGAGCCAGCGCGGGGCGCCGATCCAGAAGACGCGGAAGATGATGCCCGCGGCCGCCGCGCCCCAGATGCTCCACAGCAGCCACTGCCCCTTGGCGTCCGGCAGCAGCAGCATGGTCAGCGGCGTGTACGTGCCCGCGATGATGAGGAAGATGTTCGCGTGGTCGAGTCTGCGCAGGATGCCGTCCATGCGCGGGCTCCAGTTGCCCCGGTGGTAGATCCCGCTGGTGCCGAACAGCAGGCAGGCCGTGAGGACGAAGATCCCGCAGGCCACCCGGGCGCGAGTCGAGTCGGCGAGCGCGGTCAGGACGAGGCCGGAGATGAGAACGGCCGGGAACATCCCGGCGTGCAGCCAGCCACGGAGCTTCGGCTTGACCGGATGCGGCAGGGAGAGCGCTTCGGGCACACGGCCGACGGCCGGCGAGTCCGTGGGCGCGTCGGGGACGGACGCAGTCATGGCCAGCATCGTACCTACGGAACCGTAAGTTACATATCAATCCGCCCGGATGAAGGACACCGAGTGGCCAGGGTCTCACGCGGGGATGGCGGCGAAGAGGCCGAGGTGAGCGGTGGTGGGCGAGAAATAGTCATGGCAAGGGGCCGGTATTAAGTGGCGATGGTCACGCCCGCTCAGGTGTGAGGTCCTCTGGACATATGCGCGGACTCGTCGGATGATCAAATGAGTGCGGTCGGCACCGGATGAGCGCCAGGAAGATCGATATGTGCCAGAAAGATCGATCCCGTGAAGCATCCGGGCCGCGGCCCCCAAGGGGCATAGACAACTAAAACCCCTCATCTAGGAGCAATCGTGGCGCGCGACATCGCGGCTCCCTCCCCCGTTACCGTCCCCACCAACCATCAGGAACTGATCTCGTGGGTCAACGAGATCGTCGAACTGACGCAGCCGGACAATGTGGTCTGGTGTGACGGCTCAGAGGCGGAATACGAGCGACTGAGCGAGGAGCTCGTCCGCAAGGGCACCTTCAAGAAGCTCGACCCGATCAAGCGCCCCAACTCGTACTACGCGGCCTCCGACCCGACCGATGTCGCCCGGGTCGAGGACCGCACCTTCATCTGCTCCGAGAAGGAGGAGGACGCGGGCCCGACCAACCACTGGAAGGCCCCCGCCGAGATGCGGGAGATCTTCCAGGGCACGGACGGGCAGGGCGGTGTCTTCCGCGGCTCGATGAAGGGCCGGACGATGTACGTCGTCCCGTTCTGCATGGGCCCCCTCGGCTCGGACCTCTCCGCGATAGGCGTCGAGATCACCGACTCCGCGTACGTCGCCGTGTCCATGCGCACCATGACCCGCATGGGTCAGCCGGTGCTGGACGAGCTCGGCACCGACGGCTTCTTCGTGCGTGCTGTGCACACGCTCGGGGCGCCGCTGGCCGAGGGCGAGGCCGACGTGCCGTGGCCCTGCAACTCCACGAAGTACATCTCCCACTTCCCGGAGACCCGCGAGATCTGGTCGTACGGCTCCGGCTACGGCGGCAACGCGCTGCTCGGCAAGAAGTGCTACGCCCTGCGCATCGCGTCCGTCATGGCGCGCGACGAGGGCTGGCTGGCCGAGCACATGCTGATCCTCAAGCTCACGCCGCCGCAGGGCGAGTCGAAGTACGTCGTCGCAGCCTTCCCGAGCGCCTGCGGCAAGACCAACCTCGCCATGCTGGAGCCGACCGTCCGCGGCTGGACCGTCGAGACGATCGGCGACGACATCGCGTGGATGCGGTTCGGCGAGGACGGCCAGCTGTACGCGATCAACCCCGAGGCCGGTTTCTTCGGCGTCGCACCCGGCACCGGCGAGCACACGAACTCCAACGCCATCAAGACGCTGTGGGGCAACTCGGTCTTCACGAACGTCGCCCTGACCGACGACGGTGACGTCTGGTGGGAGGGCCTCACCGAGGAGACCCCGGCCCACCTCACCGACTGGCGAGGCAACGACTGGACCCCGGACTCCGAGACCCCGGCGGCCCACCCCAACTCCCGCTTCACCGTCCCCGCCTCCCAGTGCCCGATCATCGCGCCCGAGTGGGAGGACCCGAAGGGCGTGCCGATCTCGGCGATCCTCTTCGGCGGCCGCCGCGCCACGGCGGTCCCCCTGGTGACGGAGTCCTTCGACTGGAACCACGGCGTGTTCCTCGGCGCGAACGTGGCGTCGGAGAAGACCGCCGCCGCCGAGGGCAAGGTCGGCGAGCTGCGCCGCGACCCGTTCGCCATGCTGCCGTTCTGCGGCTACAACATGGGCGACTACATGGGCCACTGGGTCGACGTCGCCAAGGACAAGGACCCGGCGAAGCTCCCGAAGATCTACTACGTCAACTGGTTCCGCAAGAACGACGAGGGCAAGTTCGTCTGGCCCGGCTTCGGCGAGAACAGCCGCGTCCTGAAGTGGATCGTGGACCGCCTCGACGGCAAGGCCGAGGGCGTCGAGACGCCGATCGGCATCCTGCCGACCAAGGAGGCCTTCGACACCGAGGGGCTCAAACTGTCCGAGTCCGACCTGGACCTCCTGCTCACCGTCGACAAGGAGGTGTGGCGCGAGGAGGCGTCCCTCGTCCCCGAGCACCTCAACACCTTCGGCGAGCACACACCGAAGGAGCTGTGGGACGAGTACCGCGCGCTGGTGCAGCGCCTGGGCTGACGCTTGTCCCGTCCCCTGGGACTCAGCCCCCGACCCCGTAGGGGTGTGTTGCGGGTGCGGGTGGGTTGTGGCTGGTCGCGCGGTTCCCGGCGCCCCTTGGGGGCGGGGAACCGCCGGCGAGACGGTTATGCGCGGTCCTCCAGGTAGCGGGTGTGTGACTCCTGGCGGCGGGCCTCCACCTCCCGGAGGCTCGTCGTCAAGGACTCTGCCTCCTTGTGCAGCACGGTGAGCTGCCGCTCCAGATGCCGCTCCGGCGGCTCGGTGCCCGGCGTCAGCCGGGTCCACCACCGGGTCCGTACGAACGTGTCGACGGCCTCCGGGATGTCCTGCCGTACGGCCCGGGACAGCGCGTGCACGCCCTCCGGGTCGCGGGCGAGTACCTCGGCGACCCAGCCGGGGTCGAGCAGGGCGGCCAGGAGTTCGGTCAGTTCGGTGAGCCGGCCGGCCGCGGCCGGTGGCAGTTCGACGTCGGTCAGATAGACGCGCAGTTTCCCGAAGTCGTCCCGCAGTTCGTCCAGCTGGGCGGACGGGTCGGGGAAGTCCGGCAGTGGCGGACGCTCCGGCGGGGCGATCAGGGCGCCCGCGCCGTACAGTCCCGCGACGACGATGGGCCAGTACGCGCCCGCCAGGCCCGTGAAGGTCAGACCGAGGCCCGCGATGCCGAGCGCGCTCCCGGTGAGGTTCTTGCGGGACTCCAGGTAGCCCATGAACTTATTGGTAGCCACGGATCTCCTCGAAGGCGCCGTCGAGCGAGCCCTTCTGGGCGTCGAACAGGCGGCCGCCGGTCAGGTCGGCGATGTGTTCCAGCTCGCCGCGGTCGGAGTCGCCGAAGAGGATCGGGAAGACGGGGATCTCCTGCTGCCCGCGCGGCAGTCGGTCGTAGAAGTCTTCGAACTCCGCCGGGCTCGCGCCCGCCGTGTTCTCCCCGTCCGTCATCAGCACGATCGACGTGAACGTGTCGTCGTCGGCCCCGAGACGCTCGTACGCCTTCTCCAGCGAGGTGTAGATCGCCGTGTCGCCGGCCGCGGCGAGCGCCTTCGTGTCGCGGCGGATCGCGTCGAGGCCCGCCCGCGGGTCCTCGGGCCGCACCACATGCGTCCGTACGCTCTTGACCGCCGAGCCGAACGGCATCAGCGTGACCTCCTCGCGGTCCCGGAAGTCGCCGGTCAGATCGGTGAGCGCCGTCTTCAGCCGCTGCAGGCGGTCGCCCTCCATGGAGCCCGAGGTGTCGAGGACGTACACCGTCCGGGAGGGGCGGCGCAGCTTGTTCTCGTACGCGTCCAGTAGTCCGTCGGCGACGGACTTGGCGCCGGGGAACGGGAGTTCACGGCGACGGCTCGTGTCGAGGCCCGTCGCGGGCGGTACGGAGGCGACCACCGGACGGCGCAAAGTGTCGTCCGTGATCCGCCGCTGGACCTCCGGGGAGCGCAGGGCATCGGTGAGGCGGCGGACCGTCTCGCGGGTGCCCTGGTCGGTGGAGGAGAGGGAGGAGAGCGGGTAGTCGGCGGTGACCACGCCGTCGCGGGGGCGGATCACGGTGATGTCCTTCATGCCGAGCATGACGGACTCGTAGTTGAGCATGGCGTCGACGGTGCCGCGGCGGACGTACGCGCTCGTCAGCCAGCCCGAGGAGCCGGACGTCACCTGCTGCCCCTTGAAGAACTCCTTCAGCCGGGGTGTCGCCTGCTGGACGTCCGCGTCCGTGAGCGCGGACTGGGCGTCGGAGAGGCCCGAGGCCACCGAGATGAGGGTGGAGAAACCGGAGTTCGAGCGGGCGGGGTCGGTCATGCCGTACGTCAGGTTCCCGTCCGCCACCGCTTCCTCGATGTCCGCCCAGGTGACGTCCTCCGGCTTCCAGCCCAGCTTCCGTACGGTGGCGTTCTTCACTCCGATGGCCACCGGGCTGGACATGACCGGAGTCTCGGACACGATCTGCTTCGCGGCCTCCGGGCGCAGGCGCAGGTAGTCGTTGGACGAGAGCCAGATCGCGTCGTACGCACCCTTGGCCCGGCCCTTCCCGAGCAGGTCGACCGCGTCGAGGGTGCCCATGTAGGTGGGGCGGACCGTGATGCCGGTGTCCTTCTTGACCTGCGCCAACACCTCTCCCATATCGGCGAGTTCGCTGGAGGCGAGGACACGGAGGGTGCCCGGAACAGGCTTGTCGTCGTCGCCGGGCGTCCGCTCCTCGGAGGTGCAGGCCGACAGAGAACCCAGCAGGGCCACCACGGCGGTGGCCGCGACCACGCATGTCGTACGTCTCCTCATCCGAGCCCCCCTTCCAGCGCGCCCGCCGACCTCGACCGCTCCAGGAACACCGTGGCGTGCTGGAGTTCGGAGGTCAGGGACTCCACCGTGGCCGCCATGGACTCCGTGGCCTGGGCCTTGTACGTGTCGATGGCGTCCAGGGTCTGGTAGATCTGCTGGAAGGCCGAGCGCAGCGTCTCCGCACCCACCGCGGGGTCGGCGGCGATGCGCTGGATCTCGCCGCTCTGGGTGGCGAGCATCTCCGCGTTGCCGCGGATGAGGTCCTCCGTCGTGCCGCGCAGGGCGTTGACCTGCTCGACGACCTTCCGCTGGTTGTCGAGGGCGGAGGCCAGCATCACGGAGATGCGCAGCGCCGAGACCGTGGTGGTGGCCGCCCGGTCGACGCCCTTGATCAGCTCCTCGTTGTTGCGGCGGACCACGTCCATCGCCAGATAGCCCTGGGCGCACACCGCGAGCTGGGTGAGCAGGTCCTGGTGCTTCTGGCGTACCGGGAAGAGGACGTCGGCGCGGAGCGTGTCGGCTCCCGCGGGGTCCTTCGTCTCGGCGACCGCGATGTGCCGCTCGACCGCCGCGTCCAGGGCCTCCGCGAGGACGACGTACTCCTGGAGCTTGCCCATCGTGTCCCAGAGGCGGACGCGTTCGGTCTGCAACGCGGCGTTGTCGCGGCGCAGTTCGTCCTGGCCGCCGCGCAGCGAGCCGACGATCTTGTTCAACGTGCCTTGTGCGGAGGCGTACTTGGCGACGTGGTCGCGGAGCTTGTTGCCGCCGGGGAGCCGGGACAGCAGCTTGCGGGCCTTGCCGCCGGGCAGGTCGCGCGGGTCCAGGTCCTCGACCGTGCGCCGGAGTTCGACGAGGGACGAGGAGACGCGGGACTGGGCGTCCTCGCCGTTCGCGGGCAGGCTCCGGACCGTGCGCTCCAGCATGCGGTTCGACTGGGCGGCCGCGCCCCGCATCTCGCTGGAGCCGAGGGCCACGATCTCCCCGATCTTCCCGGCGAACTCGGGCGAGCGGGCGTCGAGCGCGGCCAGCCCGTCGACGTATTCGGCGGCCTTGCGCGCCATGTCCGTACGGACCGACTCGTCGACCGGCACGAGTCCGCCGGCCTTCTCGCGGGGCACGGGTGCGACGGCCTCGGGCGGCGTGAGAGTGAACTGCTGCTCTGTGTTCCCTGCGTTCTCTGTGTTGCTCACTTGCTTCATCCCCCTAGCCCCGGGCCCGGCGCGCCATCTCGTGCAGCACCTTGGAGGCGGGCACGGGCGCCTGCCGGACGCCGGTCAGCTTCTGGTTGAGATAAGAGGTGTGGGCGGCGGTGGCCGCGGTGAACTCCGCGGAGGCGCCCTGGGGCCGGAACCCGTGGCGCACCGCGAGCTTCCGCAACTCCTTGTCGGTGCTGAGGAGTTCACCGAGGCTCCGGCCCTCTTGGGTGAGGGGGACGACGGTGTGGTCGCTGTTCGCGGTGGTGTCCGGGTAGAGGACGGCCAGGTCGCCGACGTCCTGGCCCTGGGCGAGCAGCGCGGCGACCTGGGACTCGTACACGAGGACGAGCGGGTTGCCGACTCCGCTGACGAAGTCCCTGAACGTCGCGTCCGTACTGGTCTGCTGGGCGCCCTGGACGCTGATCAGTTTGCGCATCAGGGGTGCGGTGCGGTTCACGTCCTTGTCGTCCGCGGCGACGCGGCCGCCGTTCTCGACGTACGAGGCGGCGGCGAGATAGAGCGCGCCCGAGTTGGAACTGGTCGGGTCGGTGGTCGAGATGAAGAGCGTGCCCGTCAACTCGCCGTACCGGTCGGCGCCCTTGAGCTGCTGCCAGGTCTTGTTCCTGTCGGCGGCATCGAGATAGGCGGACATGTCGAGGGTGCCGTTGCCCTTTTCCCCGAGGGTCGCGAGGCCGGCCGTAGCCAGTACCCCGGCGGCGCTCCGGTGCGCGACGACCACGAGGGGCGAGTAGAAGGGGCGCGGCAGGGGCTGCCGTACGTCGTGCTTCGCGGCCAGCTCCTCGGCGGGGGCCTGGCTGGACGGGAACGCGAAGTCGTAGCCCTTGAGGTCGAGTCCCTCCATGGCCCAGGACCCGGAGGTCTCCGTCTCCACGGTGTAGCCCTTGGCAGCGAGGGCCTTCACCACATCAGGATCGGCGAAGAACTCCGCCTTCTCCGACCCGATCACTCCTCGCACGGTCTTCGTTGCCGTGCTCTTGTCCTGCTCTTCGCGGCCCGCGACGACGGCTGCTGCCACTCCGCCGATCAGGAACACCGCCAGGACGATGGCGACTATTCGTCTCACACTCGGAGCTTGCTCCCGGAACCCAACGTTCCCCGGCGTTCTGGGTGAACGCGGGGTGACCACCCGATCCCAGTACGCAACCGGAGCGGGACCTTCCTGTCCTGGGGTCCGCCGTCATCTTTCATGCGCGGCCGCCACGGCGAGCAAGCCTCGCGGTAGCGGTCCGCGGTCTGCGCGGTGACAAGTCGAACGACAGCCGGGCTCTGGGCGCCCCCTTCACGGAGCATCCAGAACCCGGCCGAAGCGAACGCCGTGTTGTGGCGCCCGGTCCGCGCGCCGCTTCGGGTGTACGCGGACCGGGGCCGATCGAGGGAGCGCTACGGCTCAGCGGGCGGCGAGCTCGCGTGGGTCCAGGGCCGCCGCGTGGGCGTCCATCTGCTCGGCGGCCAGGATCGCGGCCGCCGTGTCCGCGCGGGACGCCGCGACGACGAGGGCGCGGCCCGCGAGGGCGTGGGCCCGCTGGTGGAGCGCGGCGGGCTGCGGCTCGTGCCGGGCCGCGGGTATCGACGCGCGGACCGGCGGACGGCCGCCGCGCAGGCGTGTCAGCTGCTCGGAGAGCCGCTCCGCGGCGACGTCGAGCTCGGTGGACGGACCAAGGCCGCGCAACTCGTCGGTCACCGCGAGCAGCGCCGCGAGGTGCCCCGCGAGCTGGATGTCCAGCTCCTCCTCGCGCGACCGGTGGGGGAAGTCCGAGGGGGTGTCGGCCATCGCGTGGACCGACTTGGTGCGGATCGGCTCGTACATGGGATGGCCTCCTGTGCGCCGGCAGGAAACCATCCTAGCTTAGATTCAGTCTAAAGTTGAGTCGGTCGCAGAACTGGCCGATCCGTACACGCAGCGTGAGCGTCACGGCTGGCCGTAACCGTCCAGGAAGTTCCCGATCCTCGTCACCGCGTCCGTCAGATCCCGCTCCGTGGGCAGCGTGACGATCCGGAAGTGATCCGGCTCCGGCCAGTTGAACCCCGTTCCCTGCACCACCATGATCTTCTCGGCGCGCAGCAGGTCCAGCACCAGCCGTCGGTCATCCTTGATCTTGAAGACCTTCGGATCGAGGCGCGGGAAGAGGTAGAGCGCCCCCTTCGGCTTCACGCAGGACACGCCCGGAATCTGCGTCAGCAGTTCATGGGCCACGTCCCGCTGCTCGCGCAGCCGCCCGCCGGGAAGTACGAGGTCGTTGATCGTCTGGCGGCCGCTCAGTGCGGCGACCACGCCGTGCTGACCCGGCATGTTCGCGCACAGCCGCATGTTCGCGAGGATCGTCAGCCCCTCGATGTACGAGTCGGCGTGCGCGCGCGGCCCGGAGATCGACATCCAGCCCACCCGGTAACCGGCCACGCGGTACGCCTTCGACATGCCGTTGAAGGTGAGCGTGAGCAGGTCGGGGGCGACCTTGGCGGTCGGGGTGTGCGTGACCTCGTCGTAAAGGATCTTGTCGTAGATCTCGTCCGAGCAGACGAGGAGGTTGTGGCGGCGGGCGATGTCCGTCAGCCCGCGCACCATCGCCTCGTCGTACACCGCACCCGTCGGGTTGTTCGGGTTGATGATCACGATCGCCTTGGTGCGATCGGTGACCTTGCGCTCGATGTCGGCCAGATCGGGCATCCAGTCGGACTGCTCGTCGCAGCGATAGTGCACAGCCGTGCCGCCGGACAGGGAGACCGCGGCGGTCCACAGCGGATAGTCCGGCGCGGGGATCAGCACCTCGTCGCCGTCGTCGAGCAGGGCCTGCATGGACATCACGATCAGCTCGGACGCGCCGTTGCCGATGAAGACGTGCTCGACGTCCGTCTCTATGCCGAGGGTCTGGTTGTGCATGACCACGGCCCGCCGCGCCGCGAGCAGGCCTTTCGCGTCCCCGTAGCCGTGCGCCGACGAGACGTTGCGGAGGATGTCCTCCAGGATCTCGGGCGGGCACTCGAACCCGAACGCGGCCGGATTCCCCGTGTTCAGCTTGAGGATGCGATGCCCCGCCGCTTCAAGCCGCATCGCCTCCTCGAGCACCGGGCCCCGGATCTCGTAACAGACGTTGGCGAGCTTGGTCGACTGGATCACCTGCATGTCCGTGAGCTTACGGCCGAGTAACGCTTCCTGTGGCGTGTTTTCCACCACGTGAGACGAGTGGTTTGGGCTGTTATCGACGGTAGCTACACCTCGGACCCCTCTCATCCCTACAATGCGCCGCCATGTTCCGGATCCACAGCGTGAGAGCGGTGCCTACGGCGCGAATGCAGCGAATAACCCAAATGGCGTATACGTCATGAACAGCGCGAACCCGGAGAACGGCGACCCGCAGGGCCTGCGGAGCGTGTACCACCCGTACCCCGACACGGCCCCGCCGTACGACGAGTACGCGGACCCGGCGGCCGCGCACGGCTGGCAGAACGCGTACGACGAAACGGTCCGTCTAGAACTCGCCGCCGGTCCCACCGCCGGTCCCGCCGCCGACTCCACCGTTGGGGTCGCCGTCGACCCCGTCGTCCACGCCGCGGGCGATCCCGGGAGTGAGCCGGACCCGGGCCTCCGTCATGGAGAAGGCCGTCACGATCGGCTGATGCGCCGTCGCAGGGCCCGGCTGATGCGCCGCGGGGTGGTCGCCGCGGGCGCGGCCGGCGTTGTGCTCCTCGCTGTCGTGATCGCCGGACTCTTCGGTTCCGATTCCTCGGAGGAGGGGGACCGGCAGGTGCCGGAGGCCAAGCAGTCCTCCTCGTCCGCGGACCGGCCGGGCTCGACGGGCTCGTCGTCCGAGGCGTCCGATCCGTCCGCCTCGTCCGATCCGGGTGATACCTCGCCCGGAGCGTCGGACGGGTCCTCGCCCGACGCCTCGGCGAGTCCCTCGCCGGGCGAGGCGCGGCCCGGTGCCTCCGGTGGGGGCGAGACCGCGGCCCCCGCGAGCACGGCCCCTTCCGCCACCGGTGAGCCGGCGAAGGGCAACTCCGATGACAAACCCGGTCGCGGTCAGGGCGCGACGAAGGACCCCAAGTGACGGCCTGATACAACTCCTTGCTCACAGACCCCTCTGCGTTCACAATGCGCATGACAATACTGGCGGTGATCGGAAAGTCTCCGGTCACTCACGCCAGCAAGAGGGGACCCCCCACATGAAAAAACCTCTCGTTGCCGCGCTCATCGCCCTGGCAGTCGCCGGGGCCGGTGCGGCACCCGCGGTCGCGGCTCCGGCGCCCGCGGCCGAACCCGCCGACACGGACACGGTCACGTCCGTGGTCAACGACGTGGTCACGTCCGCCGCGGCGGAGATATCCAAGATCACCGCGCCCAGGGCCCAGGCCGTCGACTTCGCCGGCACCGTCTCGCTGAGCAACTGTTCCGGCTCCGTCGTGCGCATGCCCGGCTCGGAGGACAACGACCCGGCGCTCGTGATGAGCAACGGCCACTGCCTGGAGAGCGGCTTCCCGGCGGCCGGTGAGGTCATCGTCGACCAGCCGTCCACCCGCACCTTCGGTCTGCTCAACTCGGCGGGCACGAGGGTCGCGACGCTCCGCGCCAGCAAGATCGCGTACGCGACGATGACCGACACGGACGTCTCGTTGTACCAACTCACCACCACCTACGCGCAGATCAAGAGCTCGTACGGCATCAACGCACTCACGCTGAACGACGCGCACCCCACCGCCGGCACCGCCATCACGGTCGTCTCCGGCTATTGGAAGCGGACCTACAGCTGCAGCGTCGACGGCTTCGCCTACCGCCTCAGGGAAGGCCAGTGGACCTGGAAGGACTCGGTCCGCTACACCTCCGCCTGCAACACCATCGGCGGTACGTCCGGTTCGCCCGTCATCGACAACGCCACCGGCAAGGTCGTCGCCGTCAACAACACCGGCAACGAGGACGGCGGGCGCTGCACCGACAACAACCCCTGTGAGGTCGACGCCAACGGTGCCGTGACGGTCCGTCAGGGCATCAACTACGGCCAGCAGACCTACCAGATCATCCCGTGCGTCGGCCTCGACAACAAGATCGACCTGGGCCGTAGCGGGTGCACCCTGCCCAAGCCGTAGCCGGTGCGGCGGGCGCGGGTGGTCAGGTCGTCGTGCGGCGGACCGCCCGGCCCGCCAGTACGTCCGTCCGCCGTCCGTCCTCGATGACGAAGCGGCCGTCGATCAGGACGTGCGGGATGCCCGTCGGGAGCGTACGCGGGGTTTCGAAGGTCGAGCCCGCGGCGACCGTGGCCGGGTCGAAGAGGGCCAGGTCGGCGCGGTAGCCCTCGCGGACCAGGCCGCGGTCGGGGAGCCGGAGCCGGGCGGCGGGGCGTGACGTGAGGTGGGCGACGCACTCCTCCAGGGTGAGGACGCCCAACTCCCGTACGTAGCGGCCGAGATAGTGCGGGAATGTGCCGTACGCGCGTGGGTGCGGCTTGTCGCCCCGCAGGATGCCGTCCGAGCCGCCGGTGTGCACGCGGTGGCGCATGATCTGCTGGACGTTCTCCTCGTGGCCGACGTGCTGGAGGATCGTCGAACCGAGGTTGTCGTCGATGAGGAGACGGCGGGCGGTGGTCCACGGTGCCTCGCCGTGCGCGTCGGCCGACTGCTGGACCGTGCGGCCCACGTGGGGCGCGAGCGCCGGGTCGGTCACGCCGGAGATCTCGATGGTGTGCCACTCGATGGGCACGCCGTGGCAGCCGTCCGCGCCGACGACCTCCATGTGGTGGCGGATCCGTTCGGCGGTGTCGTCGTCCTTCAGCCGGGCGAGGATCGCTTCGGGGCCGCCCTCACTCGCCCAACTGGGCAGCATCGCCACGAGAGTGGTGCAGCCCGGGGTGTAGGGGTACGTGTCGAGGCTGATGTCCGCCCCGGCGGCCAGCGCGTCGTCGAGGAGCGTCAGCAGGTCGGGCGCCCTGCCCTTGTTCACGCCGAAGTTCATGGTGGCGTGGGCGAGGTGCAGCGGGCAGCCGGCCTCGCGGGTCAGCTCCACCATCTCCCTGTACGCGTCCAGGGCGCCGGCTCCGTACGAGCGGTGGTGCGGGCAGTAGTAGCCGTCGTACGACGCCACGACCGCGCACAGCTCGGTGAGTTCGGCGTCCTTGGCGTACATGCCGGGGGTGTACGTGAGCCCGGACGACATGCCGACCGCGCCCTCACGCATGCCGTCGGCCACCAACCGCCGCATTTTGTCGAGCTCTTGGGGTGTCGCCTCGCGGTCGTCCCAGCCGACGGCGAGCATCCGTACGGACCCTTGGGGGATGAGGTACGCGGCGTTGACGGCGATGCCCTCGCCGCCGAAGCCGTGGTCCAGGCGGTCCAGGTACTCGCCGACCGAACGCCAGGTGAAGTCGATGTCGTCGCCGTTGCCGTTCCAGCCGGTGATCGCCTTCCGTACCTCGGCGAGGGTCCGGTCGTCGACCGGTGCGTACGACAGCCCGTCCTGGCCGATGACCTCGAGCGTCACGCCCTGCGCGGCCTTCGCGCTGTGGTCGGGGTCGCGGAGGAGGGCGAGGTCGCTGTGGGCGTGCATGTCGATGAAGCCGGGGGACAGGACGAGCCCTTCGGCGTCCAGGACGCGGCGGGCGACGGGCCGCAGACAACCGGCCGCCGCGGCCTCCTTGACCACGGTGGTGATCCTGCCGCCCTCGATGCCCACATCGGCCCGGTAGGAGGGCTCCCCGGTGCCGTCGACGACCTCCGCGTCGCGGATGACGAGATCCATCATGACGGGCTCCTGGCGGTTGGAAGTGGGTTCAGAAGTGAGGTTGGAAGCGGGGTTAGAAGTAGGTACGGACGTAGTCCACGACCGTGCCGTCCGACTCCACGACGGGAATCAGCTGCCACTTGTCGAAGGACGTGCACGGGTGCGAGAGGCCCATGCCCAGCCAGTCGCCGATCTGGAGTTCCGCCTCCGGGGTCGTACGGAGCCAGCCGTGCTGGTCGGAGAGAGCGGTGACCGTGATGCCGGTCGCCGGGCGCTCACCGGCGTCCGAGCGCACCACCTGGACCTCCGGGAGGTCCAGGTCGTACGCCGCGTCCCGCTTGCCCGCGTTGACGAAGGCCTGCTCGCGGGACGGACGTGAGACGACCTGGGCCCAGAGCCGGAAGGCCGGATGGAGGGCGCCCTCCTCGGGGACCCGGGTGAACGGGGTCAGCTTGCGGTAGTGGCCGTCGTCGTGCGAGACGTACGCGCCGGAGCGCAGCAACTTGAGGACGGGGACGGAGAGTTCGGGGATCTCGGCGAAGACGTCGGCCACCGCGTCGAACCAGGCGCTGCCGCCCGCGCTCACCACGATCTCGGGGACTCCCGTGAACCGGCCCGTCCTGTCGAAGTCCGCGGCGAGGCCGGTCAGGCGGCGCAGCCACGCGTGCACCCGCTCCGGGTTCGCGTCCGGCACCTCACCCTCGTAGCCCGCGACGCCCACCAGCCGCAGCGTGTCCACGGCCGTCACCGCGTCCGCGACCGCCGCGCACTCCTCCGCCGTCCGTGCGCCGGTCCGGGCGCCCTCGCCCGCGGCCAGCTCGACGACGACGTCCACCGGGCGGGCGGCTTCCCCCGATCCTCCTGGCGATCCCCTCAGCGCCGCGTCCATCAGCTCTACGCCGCGCACGGAGTCGACGTAGCAGACGAAGTGGAAGGAGGGGTCGCCGGCGAGCTCCGAGGAGATCCACTTCAGGGCAGCCGGGTCGACCAACTCGTTGGCGAGGAAGATCCGTTGGATCCCGAAGGCCCGCGCCACCCGCACCTGGTGCGGCACGGCCAGCGTGATGCCCCAGGCGCCGTGCTCGATCTGCCGGTGGAAGAGCTGGGGCGCCATCGACGTCTTGCCGTGCGGGGCGAAGGCCAGGCCGTGGCGGGCCGCGTACGTCTCCATCAGCCGGAGGTTGTGCTCCAGGCGCTCGGCGGAGAGGGCGAGGACGGGGGTGGTGAAGCCGCCGGTGAAGAGGTTGCGGCGCTGGGCGGCCAGCTCGCCGACGGTCAGGCCCTCGGCATCCGGCGGGAGGCCCTTGAAACGGTGGTCGACGCGTTCCTCCGCGAGCGCGGCGAGACGGGCCGCAGGTGCTGCCCGAGCAGCCTGTGCGGCCCGTACTGCGGCGGTGTCGGCGGCCATGGAGCCTCCCAGCTGAGGTGCGTTGCGTTATGTGCAACGCTCATTGCGTATATCGCTTACCGCTGTCTAACATCTCGGCTTACGCCGGGTCAACGGAGCCGCTGAGACCCGCGAAGCGACGAGGAGTCCCCGCCATCGTGGCCATCGTGCCCCCCACCGGCCCAGCCGTGGATGTCGTCACACTCGGCGAGTCCATGGTCACGTTCCTTCCGTCCCGTCCGGGCCGCCTCGCCGACGTGCCGTCGTTCGAGCGGGCGATCGGGGGTGCGGAGTCCAATGTGGCGTGTGTGCTGGCCGCCGCCGGACACTCCGTGAAGTGGGTGAGCCGGGTCGGCGACGACGGGTTCGGCGACCATCTGGTGGAGGCGATCGGGGCGTACGGCGTCGACACCTCCGCCGTACGGCGCGATCCCGCTCGCCATACCGGCATCTACTTCCGCACCGCGGGGGACCGCGACACGGACACCCACGAGGTGGCGTACTTCCGGACGGGGTCCGCGGCCTCCGCGATGGCGACGGACACCGTGGACCTGGACGCGGTCCGCTCGGGGCGCGTCCTCCACCTCTCCGGCATCACGGCCGCGCTGTCCGGCGACTGTCTCGACCTGCTGCGCGAGCTGACCGCGCGGCGCCCCGGACGCCCGCTCGTCTCCTTCGACGTCAACCACCGGCCCGGCCTCTGGACCGACGCGGAAGGACCACGCGTCCTGCTGGACCTGGCGCGCGGCGCCGACATCGTGTTCGCCGGTGACGACGAGGTGCGGGCCGCGTGGGGCCTGCGCGGCGCCCGCGCCATCCGGGACGCGCTTCCCGAGCCGGACGTCCTGGTCGTGAAGCACGGCAGGGACGGGGCCACCGTCTTCGCCAAGAGCGGTGACGGGACGGGCCGTGCCCGAACGGGCGAGGACGGGAAGGGCAGTGACGGGACGGACCGTGACGGGGCGGGCGAGGACGCCGCGGATACCGTCACCTTCGTACGGGCCCTGCCCGTCGATGTCGTCGCGCACGTCGGTGCCGGTGACGCCTTCGCCGCCGGATTCCTCTCCGCCACCCTCCGCGGGCTCCCCGTCCGGGACCGGCTGCGGCACGGGCATCTCATGGCCGCCGCCGCGCTCACCGTGCCGGGAGACCTCGCGACGCCGCCGGCGCGGGAGCACGCCGACCGGCTGGCCGCCCTGGACGACGACGCGTGGGGGACACTTCGACTCGGCCCCGGCTGGACGCAAGCCGTTGATCGAGTCGTTGATCGGGCCCAGGAGGAGGTACGCACCCCATGAGCCAGACCGTCGACCGCGCGCTGAGCATCCTGCCCTTGCTGGCCGAGGGCCCCGCCGACCTCGGGCAGGTCGCCGAGCGGCTCGGTGTCCACAAGTCCACCGCCCTGCGCCTCCTCCGCACGCTCCACGAGCACGGCCTGGTCTACCGCCAGTCCGACCAGCGCTACCGCCTCGGCGCCCGCCTCTTCGCGCTCGCCCAGGAGGCGGTGGAGAACCTCGACGTCCGCGAGATCGCCCACCCCCACCTCGTACGCCTCAACGAGCAGTGCGGACACACCGTCCACCTCGCCGTGCACGAGGAGGGCGAGGTCCTCTACATCGACAAGGTCGAGAGCCGCTACCCGGTGCGCATGTACTCCCGCATCGGGAAGCCCGTCGCCATCACCGTCGCCGCCGTCGCCAAACTGCTCCTCGCCGACCTCCCCGAGCCCGAGCGCCGCGCCCTCGCGGACAAGCTCGACTACCCGATGTACACATCCCGCTCCACCCCCAACGCCCCCGCTTTCCTAAGGGAGTTGGACAAGGTGCGTGAGCAGGGCTGGGCCACCGACCTCGGTGGCCACGAGGAGTCCATCAACTGCGTCGCCGCCCCCATCCTCGGCGCCGACGGACATGTCGTCGCCGCCATGTCCGTCTCCGCCCCGAACGTCGTCGTCACCGCAGACGAACTCCTCACGCTGCTCCCACTGGTGCGCCGTACGGCGGACGCCATCAGCGGCGAGTACTCCGGCAGAACCCCCGCGAAGGAAAGCAGTTCATGACTGACAAGACCGAGAAGACAGCCCTCACCCCCAAGACCCACACCGCCCCGCCCGCCAAGTTCTCGCACGGCGTCAGGAAGGGGAACATCCTCCAGGTCGCGGGCCAGGTCGGCTTCCTGCCCGCGGTCGAGGGGCAGCCGCCCACGCCCGCCGGCCCCACCCTGCGCGAGCAGACCCTCCAGACCCTCGCCAACGTCAAGGCCATCCTCGAAGAGGGCGGCGCCTCCTGGGACGACGCGATGATGATCCGCGTCTACCTGACGGACGTCGACCACTTCGCCGAGATGAACGCGATCTACAACACCTACTTCGAGGAGCAGGGCCTGACCGGCCCGCCCGCCGCCCGCACGACGGTGTACGTGGGCCTGCCGGCCGGGCTCCTCATCGAGATCGACGCGCTGGCGGTACTGGACAACTGAGGCCCACCCCCGCGCCCCTTCAAGGGCGCGGGGCCGTATCGATATGCGGCTCCGTCGCGTGGGCGCGACCAGCCACAACCGACCCGCACCCGGCAGCCACCAGCACCGCCCCCCACAAACCCCGCACCCCGTACGGCGATCCCCCCTGCCCGAAAACTCCATGCCCCCACCCAGAGGACCCCCCAATGTCCGAAACCCCACCCCACACCGGCGGCCTGCTCCTCCTCATAGACGGCACCGCAGGCCTTCTGACCGTCGCCGCCCTCGGTATCGCCCTTCTCCTCGTCCTGATCATCAAGGTCAGGCTCCAGCCGTTCGTCGCGCTGCTCGCCGTGTCGATAGCCGTCGGCCTGTCGGCCGGCCTCTCCGTCACCGAACTCTTCGGCACCGTCCAGCGCTCCGACGCCGTCTCGATGATCGAGACGGGCATGGGCGGCATCCTCGGCCACGTCACGATCATCATCGGACTCGGCACGATGCTCGGCGCGATCCTCGAGGTGTCGGGCGGCGCGGAGGCACTCTCCACCCGCCTGCTCAACCTCTTCGGGGAGAAGCGCGCGCCGCTCGCCATGGGCCTGACCGGCCTCATCTTCGGCGTCCCGGTCTTCTTCGACGTCGGCATCTTCGTCCTCGCGCCGATCGTGTACGCGGCCGCCAAGCGCTCCGGCAAGTCGATCCTGCTCTACTGCATGCCGCTGCTGGCGGGCCTGTCGATGACCCACGCGTTCCTGCCTCCGCACCCCGGTCCGGTCGCCGCGGCCGGACTGTTCAAGGTCGACCTGGGCTGGGTCATCCTGATGGGCATCGTCGTCGGCATTCCCGCCGTGCTCGCCGCCTGGGTGTACGCCGCCTGGATCGGCAAGCGCCTCTTCGTCCCCGTACCGCAGGACATGGTCGAGGCCGCGGACGAGGCGAAGGCCGCCGTCGCCGCGGAGCGCGCCGCGCGGCGGGCCGCCGCCCGGTCCACGGGAGCCACCGGTGGCGGTGACGGCGTCGGCGTCGGCGGCGGCACGGGTACGGTCGCCCTGGCCGGGGCCCCGGGCGACGACGACCCCGCCGAGCAGCCGGTCTCCCTCACCACCGTCTTCACCATCATCGGTACGCCCCTGCTGCTGATCCTCGCCGCGACCTTCTCCTCCATCGCCCTGGACCCGTCGACCCTCCGCTCGGTCATCGAGTTCTTCGGGCACCCCTTCGTCGCGCTGACGATCGCGCTGCTCATGGCGTACTACCTGCTGGGCATCCGGCGCGGCTGGTCCCGCAAGTCCCTGGAGACGGTGTCCACTTCGTCCCTCAAGCCGGTCGGCAACATCCTGCTGGTCGTCGGCGCCGGCGGCATCTTCGGTGCCGTGCTGAAGGGCTCCGGCATCGCGGACGCGCTCGCCGACACGTTCAACGACGTCGGTCTGCCGGTCATCGTGCTGGCCTGGCTGATCTCCGTCGTCCTGCGGGTGGCCCAGGGTTCGGCGACGGTCGCCATCGTCACCACCGCCGGCATCGTCGTCCCGCTCGTCGAGGGACAGGACCTCTCCCAGGCCCATCTGGCGCTGATCATCATGGCGATCTCGGCCGGCTCGATCTTCGCCTCGCACGTCAACGACGGCGGCTTCTGGATCGTCGCCAAGTACTTCGGCATCTCCGAACGCGACACCCTCAAGTCGTGGACGGTCCTGGAGACGGTGCTGTCGGTGGCGGGCTTCGTGGTGGCGGCGCTGCTGAGCGTGTTCATTTAGCCGTCCCCCGGTCAACGCTCCCGTCAACGACGCCGGGGGCGTCCGGGAAGGACAGCCTTTTCATCCCATGAGACGTCTCCCGCCCCCGGCGCCCCACGGCACAGCTTTGTCCGCCATACTTCCGGCTGTGGAGCAGCGCATAGGACCCAACATTCAGCCCCTGCAAGGTGCCGCGGTCGATCCGGCGTTCGTGCCCGGCATCACAGGCCCGCGCCCTGTCGAGCCGAAGGACGTGAAGCCGGAGGACACCGAGCCGGCGGAGGCCGCTGAGGAGGCCGCTGAGGAGACCGCTGAGGAGACCGCGGTCGCCGAGGAGGGAGCCTCCGAAGCGGAGGAGGCCGCCTCCGAAGAGACGGCCTCCGAGGAGCAGCCCGGGGACGAACCCGCCGGTGAAGAGCCCGCAGAGGCTCCGGAGGGCCCCGTCTTCGAGGCCTCCGACCGCCGCGCGAAGATCGTCGCCGACCACAGTGGCGTACGGCTGAGCCTCGACGACCAGAAGGCCGAGTTCCGCTGGGACGAGATCGGCGCCGTCGAGACCGAGTCCCCCCGCTTCGGCAAGCGGTTCACCATCACGGTGCACACGCCCGACCGCCGCTGGTACCCGATAGAAATCGAGGCGACGGCCAGGGCAAGCTTCAAGGAGTGGGAAGCCCAGCTGGACGAGGTCCTGGACGCGTACTTCGAAGAGGGCAGCGCCCCGTAGGGGCGCGGGGAACCGCGCGACCAGCCACAACGGACCCGCAGTTCACCCACGAACCTCTCATCAGCTGCAGTACTGGGCTTCCTTGCCGATGGACCGGTACATGCAGTCCGCGTTCTCCAGCAACTGCAGCACCGCGTCCCGGTTCCGGGACGTCTCGCGCTCGATGACCTCGTCGGGCGGGTAGAACCCGCCACCGGCACTGGACGACGGATACATCTCGAAGGTGTAGCCGAAGATCTTCTGGCTGCCCCACAGATAGTCGTCGATCGACCCGTCCGTGACGTACAGGTCGCTGGACTGCTCAGCGGTGTAACCGTTGCTGGCGGCCATCTTCCCGCCGACCGTGGCGAAGGCGTTGCGGTCGTCGGCCGTCATACCGGTCGTCGTGTCCGCGGTGGTGTACCCGAAGGGCCAGAGCACCAGCTCGCTGTACGTGTGGAAGTCAACGCCGGCCTTGATCTGCTGCGTGCCGCCGACGACCCGGCTGCGTACGAAGTCGGCGACGACCTTCACCTCGGGCGCGGACTCGGCCGCCGTACCCCGGTAGGTCTCGGAGGACGTCGACCCCGAGGAACCGCCGCAGCAGCCCCAGCGGTAGTTCCAGTTGCGGTTCAGGTCCGTGCCGACGTACGAACTGCCGCTGTTGGGCTGGCGGTTCTTGCGCCATGAGCGGTAGGCGCCGGAGGCGATGTCGTACTCACCGCCGTCCGGGTTGAGGTCCGGGAGGATCCAGATCTCGCGGTTGTTCACCATGTTGGTGACGCGGGAGTCGGAGCCGTAGCCCGCGCCCAGCTCACGCATCAGGTAGAGCGCCATCTCCACGGTGAGGTGCTCGCGTGCGTGCTGGTGATGGGTGAACAGGACCTCGGGCTCGGACTCGTCGCTCGCGACGTTGTCGCTGATCTTGATGGCGACGATGTCCCGGCCGGCGTAGGACTTCCCGATCACGCGCTTGCTCATGATGTTCGGGTAGGCGGACAGCCGCTGGTTGATCTCCGTGTTCATCTCGGCGTAGTTGTGGTACTTCGAGTCGGCGGAGGGGAAGTCGAGAAGGCCGACGTCCGCGGCGCTCGAACGGTCCGGGGCGGAGCCCAACGGCGAGACCTCATAGCCGAGTTGGCTCAGCTTCTTGGCCTGGGCCGCGCGGCCCGAGACGACGACGACCTCCTCGTCGGCCTCGTCGATCGACACGCCGGTCCTCGCGATGGCCGTACGGGCCGCGGAGGTGTTGTTGTGGAGGTGGATCTCGTACTGGCGGATCTCGTCCGCGTCGGACGCGGGAGCCGCCCCGGGGGCGCCGGTCGCGGAGGTCGTGGCGGCGATCGGAGCCGCGAGGGCCAGCGCGAGGAGTGTGGCGAAGAACGCGGTACGTCGACCGCGTCTGCCTGGTGAGGAGGGCGCGTCGCCGCTTCCTCGGGTGCGAAGTCGCATGGATTCTCCTAGTTTCTCCATGAATTCCGGGATCACCGGAAGTGTGGGGATGGAGCGGGGGGTGGATCGGTGCGACGTGCGGGTTCGTCGTGCGGGATTTGTCTTTAGATGCCGACAAACCCTGTGTGCGGGCTGTGGCGCTCATCGTGCTGGTCTGGCATGTTCGGGTCAAGAGCAGACCGGAAGTCGGTGCCGTGAACAGGCCGAAACCCGTGGGCGGTACGCGCCCACGCGGAGCCGTACGTGCTCACCGACGGGTCCGTTGGCCACCTCCGGAACCACAGCCCGGGCGTCGGGTTTCTTCACCGCACGCCCTCTTGTGTCCCCGCCCGCTTTGCGCTTTCTTGATCGGCATGGCGGACACCACGGGTAGTACGGGCAGCGCAGCCACCGGGGAGAGCAGCATCTCCCGCCCCCGCAAATCCAGTTGGAAATACATCGGCCCCGGCATCGTGGTCGCCGCGACGGGCGTCGGCGCCGGTGACCTCGTGGCGACCCTCATCGCCGGCTCGAACTTCGGCTACACCCTCCTCTGGGCCGCCGTCATCGGCTGTGTCGTCAAGATCTCCCTCGCCGAGGCGGCCGGCCGCTGGCACCTGTCCACCGGCAGCACGCTCTTCGAGGGCTGGGCGAGCCTGGGCCGCTGGACGTCGTGGTTCTTCGTCGTGTACGTCGTGATCTGGGGCTTCGTCTACGGCGCGGCGGCCATGTCCTCGTCGGGCCTGCCCCTCCAGGCGCTCTTCCCGGACGTCATGGACCTCAAGTGGTGGGCCATCCTGACCGGCCTCGTCGGCCTGGTCTTCGTCTGGTTCAACAAGTACGCGGTCTTCGAGAAGGTCATGACGGTCCTGGTGGGCGTCATGTTCGTGGTCACGGTCTACCTGGCCGTCCGGGTCACCCCGAACCTGGGCGACGCCTTCGCGGGCCTGCTGCCCGTCCTCCCCGACGAGAAGGACTCGATCCTCAACACCCTGGGCCTGATCGGCGGTGTCGGCGGCACCATCACCCTTGCCGCGTACGGCTACTGGGTCAACGCGAAGGGCTGGACGAACACCGGCTGGATGAAGGTGATGCGCCTCGACAACCGCGTCGCGTACGCCACCACCGGCATCTTCGTCATCGCCATGCTCTTCGTCGGCGCGGAACTCCTCCACTCCGCCAACGTCGCCATCGCGAGCGGCGACAAGGGGCTCATCCAGCTCGGCGACATCCTGGAGGACGAGTACGGCACCGCGACGTCGAAGTTCTTCCTGATCGGCTTCTTCGCCACGTCCTTCACCTCGCTGATCGGCGTCTGGCACGGCGTGAGCCTGATGTTCGCGGACTTCGTGGAGCGCTACCGGGCGCGCCGCGAGATGCCGGACGAGCCGGTCGCGTCCGGCGAGGAGGTGGCGTCCGGCGCCCGCGAGAAGTCCTGGCCCTTCCGCGCGTACCTGCTGTGGCTGACCTTCCCGCCGATGGTCCTCCTCTTCGAAGGCCAGCCCTTCCGCCTGATCATCCTGTACGGAGTCCTGGGCGCGGCCTTCCTCCCCTTCCTCGCCCTCACTCTGGTCTGGCTCCTCAACTCCTCCCGCACACCCGCGGAATGGCGCAACGGATACCTCAGCAACGCCATGCTGTCGATCGCGGGCCTGCTCTTCGTCGTCCTGTGCGTGAAGCAGATCTGGGACCAGCCGTGGTCGGAGTTCTTCTGACCCGATGGACTGACCCGATGGGCGGCCCCGAGGACTCCGGTGACTCCTAGGGCTTCGGCGACCCCGAGGACTCCGGTGACTCCTAGGGCTTCGGCGACCCCGAGGACTCCGGTGACGCCGGTGACTCCGGCTGGAGCTTCTTCCACTCCTCGCTGGTGGCGATCGCCTTCAGTTGCTCGATCGTGAGCGCCGGGGTCTCGCGGGTCGCCGCGGTGTTCTGGGCGCCGGAGTTGAAGGCGCTGATCACCACGCGCAGGCCGCCGGGCCGGATGGTGTCCGCGGTCCACATGACGACCCCGGCGCCGCCCTTCTCGCCCGGCTTCTTCCGGGTGGTGACCTTCGTGCCGTCGGGCAGGACCTCGGCGTCGGCGCCGAAGAGCTGGTCCTCGACGTCCCTCATGTCGGGCTGCACATTGATCTGGACGAGACTCCTGCCCTTGCCGTCGTCGAGGACGAGGTAGGCGTACTCGGTGTCCTGGCCCCCGCTCCCGACCACCTTGAGGCCCTCGGGGCGCAGCAACTCGACGAGTGTCCTCTTGATGACCAGGCCGCTGGGGCCCTGAGGGACGCTGCCGCCCGCTTCCGGGACCTGGCCGTCCTTGGAGTTCTCGGGGCTGGCGTCGATGACCGTCCGCCAGCTGGGGTCCGTCGCGACCTCCTTCAACTCGTCGGGAGAGAGCGGGGGTTGGTCCCGGGTGATCGGCGAGTCCTTCTCGGCGGCGGCGTTCCACTCGCTGACGCTGACGTGGTGCCCCTGCGGGGTGACGAGGTCGGCGGTCCAGCGCTTGGTGTCGACCCGGCGGTCCGGGTACTCGTAGCCCTGGAAGACCATGAACGACGAGCCGTCGGACAGCTCGCTCACCTCGCAGCCGTCGTACGGAATCTGTGCCTTGTCCGGACAGGTGGTCCACTGGTCCTTCTCCCCCGGCACGAGCCGGCTGAGGCTGACCGAGACGGCGCCCGCGCCCTTGCCGTCGTCGTACACGCCCGCCACGTACGGCGCCTGTTCCTCCGCGCCGCCGCGTGCCGTCGCCTCGGTGAACTCGCCCTGGGGGAGCAGCTTCTTGAGCGCGCTGATCAGCTCGTCGCCGGCGGACCCGCCGCCGTCCTCGCCGTCCTCGCCGTTCTCGTCGTTCTCGCTGTTCCCGCTGGTCGCGGTCGCGGCCGGGGTCGGGGTGGTCGTCCCGGTGGCCACGGTCTGCTTCCCGCTGTCGTCCCCGCTCCCGGGCAGGAACAGGGTCCCGCCGATGCCGACGAGGGCGATGCCGGCCACGCCGCCCACGACGGCGGCCCGGCGTCGCAGTCGCAGTCTGCGGCCGCGTGCCGCGCCCGCGGTGACCAGGGCGTTCCGGTCGGTCTCGTAGGCGCCGCCGGCCTCGCGCAGGGCGCCGGAGAGCCGGTTCTCGAAGGGGTCGTCGTGTTGTGAGGAAGGATCGAAGGGCATGGCAAACCACCGTTTCTGCGCTTCTGTGTTCTGCGAGGTCGTCGGAGTGGGGCGGCGGCTCAGGGCGGCGCGTACTCGTACCGGGTGTGGGCTCAGGGCGCCGCGTACTCGTCCAGGCTTTCGCCCAGCAGGGCGCGCAACCTGGTGAGGGCGCGGACGCAGCGGGTGCGTACCGCCGCCGAGCTGGCGTTCATCGCGTCGGCCGTCTCCTCGATGCTGCGGTCCTCCCAGTAGCGCAGGACGACCACGGCCCGGTCCTTGGCGGACAGCCGGCCCAGTGCCTCGACCAGGGTCAGCCGCAGAGGCATGTCGGCGTCGGCGGTCCGAGGGTCGAGCACGTCGGGGAACACGTCAGTGGCGCGCTCCTTGCTGCTGCGGCGCCGCTGGTGCGCGAGGAAGGTACGGGTGAGGACCGTCTGGGCGTACCCGGCGGGGTTGGCGGCCCTGGAGACCCGGCCCCAGCTGATGTACAGCCGGCCGAGCGTCTCCTGCACCAGGTCCTCGGCGAGATGGGTGTCGCCTCCGGTGAGCAGACAGGCGGAACGGTAGAGGTGCCCCGCGCGCGCCGCCGCGAACTCCTGATAGCCGTCCGCACGGACCTCTCTCATGCGCTCCCCCTGTGTTCTCGTGTTCTCGTGTTTCCCCGCGCCGCCCTCACTTCATTGATGCGGTGGGCCCCGGGAAATGTTTCAAACGGGTCCAGGGGAGGTGGTCGACCTTGCCCATCATGGAACGCTCCTCAGAGGTTGCCGGCCATGTCCGGATGAAGCCCAGAAGCCGAGTGGACGCCGAGCGGCGGGAGCGGCTGCGGGAATGGTACGGGCAGCTCGCTCCCGCGCTCGGCGCCGGCACTCGGCTCCGGGCGGGACAGGGGACAGTGAGTCAGGGCCGGAGCCCTACGGCAACCCGTGCACGTGCGGCCCCACCGCGTTCGACCACGCATTGCCCGCCGACGCGTCCCAGTTCGTCGACCAGGTCATCGCGCCGCGCAGGTCCGGGTAGGTCTTGGACGGCTTGAAGGAACCGCAGGCAGTGCCCTTGGTCAAGCAGTCCAGCGCGTTGTTCACGATCGTCGGCGAGACATAGCCGCTGCCCGCGCCGCTCGTCGACGCCGGGAGGCCGAGGCCCACCTGGGAGGGGGAAAGGCCGCCCTCCAGCTGGATGCAGGCGAGGGCCGTCAGGAAGTCCACCGAGCCCTGTGAGTACACCTTGCCGTCGCAGCCGAGCATCGAACCGCTGTTGTAGTACTGCATGTTGACGACCGTGAGGATGTCCTTGATGTTCAGGGCCGTCTGGAAGTAGGAGTTGGACGTCGACTGCATGTCGATCGTCTGGGGGGCCATCGTGATGATGAGCGATGAGCCCGCCTTTGAGGACAGGGACCTGAGCGCCTGCGTCATGTACGTCGAGTTCAGGCCGTTCTCCAGGTCGATGTCGACGCCGTCGAAGCCGTACGTCTGCATGAGCGAATGGACGGAGTTGGCGAAGTTCGTCGCCGAGGCGGCGTCGTTCACCGACACCGCGCCCCGCTCGCCGCCGACCGAGATGATCACCTTCTTGCCCGCTGCCTGCTTGGCCTTGATGTCCGCCTTGAACTGGTCGACGGTGTAGCCGCCGAGGCCCGCCGAGTCCAGGTTGAACGTCACCGCGCCGGGCGTGCTCGTCGCGTCCGCGAAGGCCACCGCGATGATGTCGTACTGCGATTGGACGGCCGAGATCTTCTGGACCGCCGCGCCGTTGTTGAAGTTCTGCCAGTAGCCGGTCACCGCGTGCTTGGGCAGCGCGGTCCCGCCGTCCGAGGTCGCCCTCGTCGTCCCGGTGACCGCCGCCGACTTCGCCGACTCACCCGCCGCGTTGGTCGCGGTGACCTGGAACGAGTACGAGGTGGACGCGGCCAGTCCGGAGATCGTCGCCGAAGTCCCGGTCACCGCGAGGACCTTCGTACCGCCGCGGTAGACGTTGTAGCCGGTCGCGCCCGACACCGTGTTCCAGGCGAGGGAGACGGAGGAGGAGGTCGTGGAGGGTGCGGTCAGGCCGTTCGGTGCCGAGGGGATGGTGGGCTCGGGATCGCCGCCCCCGCCCCCGTCGGGTCCGAACACGGACATGTCGTCGGCGAAGTACGCGGCCTGCCCGTACCAGCCGTGCGTGTAGACGGTCACCGAGGTTGTCGAGGAGCCCGTCGTGAACTTCGTCGTCAGCTGCTTCCAGGAGGAGGAGTCCGGGGTCCAGGTCGACACGTCCGTAGTGCCCGTGCCGCTCGCGCCGAGGTAGGCGTACCCGCCCCGGACCCACGCGCTCAGCGTGTACGTCGAGTTGGGCTTCACCGCGACGGTCTGGACGCACTTGGCGTTGTCCTGGCCGGCGGGCGTGGCCTTCAGTGCGGTCGAACCGCCGTGCACGGGGGAGGAGACGGTGGTGCCGCTGCCCGCCGAACAGGTCCAGTCGGCGAGCCCCGACTCGTAGCCGGCGTTCTTGGCGTTGTTGACGTCCACGGCCGAGGCCTGGCCGGCTCCGGCCAGGGAGAGGGCGGACGCGGCGAGTACGGCGACGAGGGCGCCGGCCCACGTCCGTCTGCGCCTGGGCATGCCTGGTACGCGGTCCACTTGGGCCTCCGGTGGGGGAGTGGGGGAGCGGAGATGAGGACGGTGGCCACCGCTGGACGTCCAAGCTGGTCCAGACCAATCCGGTTGTCAAGACCTCGGTGAAGTCTCGTGGTCAACCCAAATTCCCTCCCGCGCCACCGAGTTGAGGCATATGCGCCTTACTCTGTGTGGATCACGCGCGCACCTTGTGTGAGTTGATCTCAAGGATTCGGTGTTGAGCCGGGCATGCCGTGGATAAGGTGCAGGTGCGGAAGGCCGTCACAGTGGCGATGTCGATTGCGATGTGAGTTGCGATGTCAGTCACATGTGTGGCCTTCTGTGAAGGTTCATGACCAAACAGGGGCGATCTGAGGCGGTGGTTGACCACCCCGCCGCAGTGAACGGGGTGGTGTGCAGCGTGCCGACCGCGATAGCCGTCACCAGTACCGATCTGGTGCTCCCACCGCACGACAGGCAGACGCCGCCCGCCGCCGTCCAGCCCCTCGAAAGCCTCGAAAGCTCCCTCACCGGAATGCACGCGCTCGTCGAGCAGCACGGGTACGTGATCGCCCTGTACCCGTCCTCCACACCGGGCGACGTGACCCGGCGGCTGCACGCCGTGCGCTCCGTCCTCGAGAGCGACCGCATCGCCCTGCTGGCCATCGACCTGCCACCGCTCGGACTGGCCCTGCTCGCCCAGCAGTTACGGCAGCTCTCCGTCTGCGACTTCAGCCCCGGCGTGCTCGCCTCCTCCGCCCGGCTGCTCGCGCACTACATCTACTCGGGCGCCCTGCTCAGCTCGGTCGCCAAGCTCGACCGGGTGCCGGTCTCACTGAAGTCGCACGCCAAGTCGTGGGTGCCGGGCGCCCAGTTCGCCGTACTGGCCACTCCGCGGCCGCAGCTCATCCGTGTCGGCCAAGGAGAGCTCCCGGGGCCCGAGTTCGGGACGCGGCTGCTCGTCGCGCCCGGGCAGCTGCCCGCCGAGTGGCTCACCGCGACGCTCGCGCCCGCCTGGCGAGTACAGGGCGTCGCGACCGTGCCGCTGCCCGCAGAGTCCACCCGCTGGTGGGGAACGGGCAAGCTCGCCGAGTTCGCGGCGGGGCTGTACGACGTGTCCGTGCTGTACCAACTGGTCTCGTCCGTGCGGCGCGACGAGTGCCACTGGTGCGGGCTCGAACTCATCGGTGACCGCTGCGGGTTCTGCGCGGCGCCGTTGCCACCGCCGCAGTCACAGTCCCTGCCGCCGTCACATGCGCAGGCGCAGGTTCAGGCGCAGGCACATGCGTCAGCACGGTCACGGTCGCGGTCACGGGAGCTTCCGACAGCCGCGGCGCGGGCAGCCTCTTCGGTACGCGCCCTGCCCCGGGGCACTACGTAAGCCACGAAAGTCACGACAGGCACGCACAACTTACGCAAGTCACGACAGGCACGCACAACTTACGCAAGTCACGTCAGGCACACACAACTTACGCAAGTCACCTAAGGCACGCGCAAGTCACGCAGTCCTACACGTACAGCCGAATAACAGTGCACGACACGTACGCCCAGCACGACCGCTCGACCCCGCCGTCCCCCGCCCCACGATCGAGGTTGCCCGCGTCATGAACTCACGCCAGCGCCGCGGCGTCATTCTGCTGGTCCTCTCGGCCCTGTGCGCCCTGGGCGCCTTCGCCGGAGTGCTCTCGGTGATCCGCGACGTGAACTCGAAGGTCGGCCCGGAGGTCGCGGCGTACCGCCTGAAGGGCGACATAGCGCCCTACAAGGAGCTGTCGGCCGACCAGTTCGAGAAGGTCTCGATGCCCGAGCGGTGGCTGTCGTCCACCGCCGTCACCAGCCTCTCCCAGATCCGCGGCAAGATCGCGGTCACGCAGTTGGAGGAGGGCTCGCTGCTCCAGACCGACATGATCGTGGACCGGCCCGAACTGGCGCCCGGTCAGCAGGAGATCGCGATCATGATCGACGCGGCGACCGGCGTGGCCGGAAAGATCAACCCGGGCTCGCAGGTCAACATCTACGCCACGTTCAAGGACGAGACCGACAACGGCAAGGACCAGTCGAAGGTCATCGTCGAGAACGCGCGCGTCATCGACGTCGGCAAACTGACGGCCCTCGACCCCGGCCAGTCCAGCAACGACCGCCGCCGGACCGCGAACGAGGCCGTCCCGATCACCTTCGCCCTCACCACCGCCGACGCCCAACGCGTCGCGTACGCCGAGTCGTTCGCCGAACACGTCCGTCTCGCCCTGGTCGCGGGCGGCGCCGATGCCACCGTCGCCCCCGGCGACCGCACGTACACCCTCGACGAGGACAAGTAGGAGGCCGTGATGCGCTCAGCCACCGCGAGGCCCTTGACGGCAGGGCCCAGGGCGTATCGCCCCAGGCCCGGCCGAGGGACCGGCCGATGACCATCAGGATCCTGCCCGCCGTCGGCGACATCGACTCGGCCCGCACGCTCACCACGCTCCTGAGCCAGCTCGCCGACGCCGAGCCCGCCCCGCCGGTCGCGGACACCACGGCCCTCCTCGACACCCTGGCCCGGCTGGCCGCGGAGTCCCTGGACGAACTCCCCGAGGTCGTCCTCGTCCACGAGCGGATCGGCCCGGTCCCGGCGCTGGAGGTCATCCACGACCTGGTCCTGCGCTTCCCGGCCGTCGGCGTCGTCCTCATCACCGCCGACACCAGCACCAACGTCCTGACCGCCGCGATGGACTCCGGCGCCCGCGGCATCGTCGGCCTGCCCCTCGGCTACGACGCCCTCGCCGAACGCGTCCAGGCGGCCGCCGCCTGGTCCATGGGCATGCGGCGCCATCTCGGCAGCAGCAGTACGCCCGAGTTGTACGCGGGCCCCGGCGGCACGGTCGTCACGGTGACCGGAGCGAAGGGAGGCGTCGGCGCGACCGTCGCCGCCGTCCAACTCGCCCTGGCCGCACAGGCGTCGGGCCATTCCGTGGCCCTGCTCGACCTGGACCTCCAGTCGGGGGACGTGGCCTCGTACCTGGACGTGCAGTTCCGCCGCTCCATCGCCGACCTCGCCGGGATCAGCGACATCAACCCGCGCGTCCTCCAGGACGCCGTCTACACCCACGACACCGGGCTCGGACTGCTGCTCGCCCCCGCCGAGGGCGAGCGCGGCGAGGAGATCACCGACCGGGTGGCCCGGCAGGTCCTGGGCGCCCTGCGCTCCCGCTACGACGTCGTGGTCGTCGACTGCGGTGCCCAGCTGAACGCCGCGAACGCGGCCGCCGTGGAACTGGCCGACCAGGCCCTCCTGTTGGTCACCCCCGACGTCGTCGCCGTCCGCGCCGCCAAACGCATGGTCCGCATGTGGGACCGCCTCCAGATCCGCAAGGCCGAGGAGACGCTGACCGTCGTCAACCGCTTCTCCCGCGGTACGGAGATACAGCCGTCCCTCGTCGAACGCGTCACCGGCACCAAGGTCGCCCGCTCCACGGTGCCCGCCGCCTTCAAGGAACTCCAGTCCGTGGTGGACGCGGGCCGCATGCAGGACCTCGACGCCCGCTCGACCGTCAAGCAGGCGTTGTGGGCCCTGGCGGGGGAGCTGGGCCTGGTGATCGCGCAGGAGGGCGGCGGCGGTGGCGGGCGTCGCCGCAAGGCGTCCTCGGACCGGGGAGCCCTCGCGCTCCGCCGCAAGGCTCAGGGCGACCGGGGCGCGGTCACTCTGGAGTTCGCCGGGATGTTCCCCCTGCTGCTCGTCGTGATGACGATCCTGTGGCAGTGCGTGCTGTACGGCTACACGTACTCGCTGGCGGGGAACGCGGCGGACGAGGCGGCCAGGGCGGCCACGGCGGCGAACGCGGTGAATCCGGGTGCTTACGGCGGTGCTTGCCAGGACGCGGGCAGTGAGCATCTGCCGGGCGCCTGGGACGGCGCCCAGATCGGCTGCACCCCGGACGGGACGGTCATGAAGGCCACCGTCAGAGCCCAAGTACCCCTTTTCTTCCCCGGCTTCGATGTGAACTGGACGGTCGAAGGAGAGGCGGGGGCCGCGCTGGAGGGGGAGGGGGACGACGGATGAAGCGCCTCGTGAAACGTGTCCTGAAACGCCTCCGGGACGACCGGGGCGTCTCCATGCTGGAGTTCGCCGGATTCCTCCCCGTCCTCCTCCTCATCGGCATGGCGGCCATCCAGCTCGGCCTCATCGGCTACGGCATCAACCAGGCCGGTACGGCCGCCCGAGCCGCGGCGCGGGCGGCCTCCCAGGGCGACGACGGGGCGGCGGCGGGACAGGCGGCGGTGAGCGGATGGCTCAACCCGAACGTATCGGCTCCCGAGGGCGCCGACCTCACCACCGCGACCGTCACGATCCAGGTCCCCGCGGTCATCCCCCTCTTGCCGACCGTGACCGTGCAACGCAACGCCACCATGCCCACCGACGACTGACCCAGAGACCGAGACCGAGACCGAGACCGAGAGACCGGGAGGAGTTGACCCCATGAGCCTGCGAGCCCGTATCACCACCCCCGAAGAAGGGGGAGCCGGCCGCGAGGACGGACACCTCGTCGCCGTCTACCGCGCCAAGCTGCTCGAAGAGATCGACCTCGCGGAGATGTCGAGCCTCGCGGCGGCCGAGCGACGTACCCGCCTGGAACGCGTACTCGGCCACATCATCAGCCGAGAGGGCCCGGTCCTCTCCTCCACCGAGCGCTCCCAACTGATCCGCAGAGTCGTCGACGAAGCCCTCGGCCTCGGCGTCCTCGAACCGCTCCTCGCCGACGCGTCGATCACCGAGATCATGGTCAACGGTCCGGACTCGATCTTCGTGGAGCGAGCGGGACGGGTGGAGCAGCTCCCGTTGAGGTTCGCGTCGAACGAGCAGCTCATGCAGACCATCGAACGCATCGTCTCGACGGTCAACCGTCGCGTCGACGAGTCGAACCCCATGGTCGACGCCCGCCTCCCCACCGGCGAGCGTGTCAACGTCATCATCCCGCCGCTCGCCCTCACCGGCCCGACCCTCACGATCCGCCGCTTCCCCCGTGCGTACACCCTCCCGGAGCTCATCGGCCTGGGATCGCTGGACGAGCAGATGCTCATGCTGCTCGCCGCCTTCGTCCGCGCCCGCTTCAACGTCATCGTCAGCGGCGGTACGGGCACCGGCAAGACGACGCTCCTCAACGCCCTCTCCGGTCTGATCCCGTCCCACGAGCGCATCATCACCATCGAGGACTCCGCCGAACTCCAGCTCCAGCAGGAACACGTGATCCGCCTCGAGTCCCGCCCCCCGAACGTGGAGGGCAAGGGCCAGATCACCATCCGCGACCTGGTCCGCAACTCCCTCCGTATGCGCCCCGACCGGATCATCGTCGGTGAGGTCCGAGGCGGCGAGACCCTCGACATGCTCCAGGCCATGTCGACGGGCCACGACGGCTCCCTCGCGACGGTCCACTCGAACTCCGCCGAGGACGCCCTCATGCGCCTCCAGACCCTCGGTTCGATGTCCGAGGTCCAGATCCCCTTCGAGGCCCTCAAGGACCAGATCAACTCGGCGGTCGACGTCGTCGTCCAGCTCTCCCGCCACGCCGACGGCTCCCGCAAGGTCACCGAGATCGCGCTGCTCGTCTCCCACGGCCGCGAACAGTTCCGCGTCGTCCCCGTGACCCGCTTCGTCGCCCGGCCCCCCGGCCCCGACCGCGTCGTCCACGGCCACTTCGAACACTTCCCGCTGCCTCGCCCGGTCGCGGAGAAGCTGTACGTCGCCAACGAACCGCTACCGCCCGCCTTCGGGGTCGCGGAAGTCATCGACGTACTCAACACGAGGCAGGCCATCGGATGACGACCACCGCAGGTTTCACGGCCGGGGTGACGACCACCGCAGGCTTCACAGTCGGGGTGACGACCACCGCAGGCTTCACAGTCGGGATGACGACCACCGCAGGCTTCACGGCCGGGATGACGACCACCGCAGGTTTCACAGTCGGAAGGAGCGAGCCGTGAACAACGCCGCCCTGCTCGCCCTCGGCGCCACCGTCCTGTTCGGCACTCTCGCCGTCGCGGGCGTGCACACGTACGCGTCGGGCCGCGCCCAGCGCCAGGCCCTCGTCGACCGCCTCTCCGGCGGCGGCCCCCTGCGCACCGCCGCCGGGCGCGCCCGCCGCTTCGCGGCCGTCGACCGCCGCCTTCGCCGCACTCGCCTGGGCCGCACCATCCACCTGCGCCTCTCGGCGACGGGACTCGACGTGACGGCGGGCGAGTTCTTCACGTACGTCGCCGCAGTGGTCGTCGCCCTCTGGCTGATCGCGGCCGCCGCCCTGGCCCCCTTCTTCGGACCCATCGCGGGCCTGGCCGGCGCCTGGAGCGCCGCGATCTTCCTCAACTGGCAACGCCAAAAACGCATCGAGGCCTTCATCAACCAACTCCCCGACGTGGCCCGCCTGCTGGCCAACGCGGCGGCTGCCGGCCTCGCCCTGCGCACCGCCCTGGCGATGGCGGCGGAGGAGCTGGAGGCTCCGGCAGGCGAGGAACTAGCCCGGGTAGCAGACCAGTTGACCCTGGGCCGCTCGGTCGACGACGCCCTCGGCGAACTCGCCGAACGCCTCCCGTCCCGCGAACTCGTAGTCCTGGTCACCACCTTGGTCCTGTCCAACAAGGCGGGCGGCTCCGTGGTCAACTCCCTGCGGAACCTCACCCAGACCCTGGAGGACCGCAAGGAGACCCGCCGCGAGGTCCGCACGATGCTCTCCGAGGTCAACGCGACCGCCTTCACGGTCCCGCTCCTCGGCCTCGGCTCCCTCCTCCTCATCAACTCGTCGAACGAGGGTGCCCTGGCCAAGGTGACCGGCTCCCCACTGGGCCAGACCCTGGTGCTCATCGCCATGGGCCTGTACACGATCGGCTTCTTCGTCATCCGCCGCCTCGGCAAGATCGAAGTATGAGAACGAATCCAAAGACGAGCACGAATCCAAAGGCGAGAAGAAATTCAAAGATGAGAGCGAATTCAAGATGAGGAGGAGGGGATTACCTTGCTGGCCTTGCTGCTCGCCGCACTGATGGGCCTCGCCGTCGGAGGCTTCCTCCTCGGCCTCCGCATGTACCGCGCGGACGCCAAGCTCCCCAGCGACCTGGCCCTCGCCCTGGAGGTCGGCTCGACCCGCGTCTCGAAGGCCGACTCGGCCGTCGACCGCCTCGGCATGCGGTTCGCCCCACTCGTCCTGCGCCTGATGGGCCCACGCCGGGTGGACGCCAAGCGCCGCCGCATCGACATGGCGGGCAACCCCGGCGGCCTGACCCTGAACCGTTACGCGGCCCGCCGAGCCGTGTACGGCATCTTCGGCGTCGTACTAGGACTGGTCTTCCTCACCAACGGCCAGCTCCTCTTCGCCCTCCTCACCCTGGCCTTCGGCCTCCTCGCCGCCGACGCCCTCATCTGGCAGGCCATCCGCGAACGCAAGGAGGTCATCGACCGCACGCTCCCGGACTTCCTGGACGTCCTGGCGGTCGTGGTGTCGGCGGGCCTCGGCTTCCGGCAGGCGCTGGACCGGGTCGCGGAGCGGTACGAGGGCCCGTGGGCGGACGAGTTGAGGATTACGCTGCGCCGGATGGACATGGGCGTCAGCCGCCGCCAGGCCTTCGACGAGCTGCGCAAACGCAACTCGTCGGAGCAAGTGGCCCAGTTCGTCTCGGCGTTGCAGCAGGGTGAGGAGCTGGGCTCCCCGATCGCCGACACCCTCATCCAGCTCGCCACGGACATGCGCCGCACCGACGCCCAGAACTCCCGCCGCCGGGCCGCGAAGACGATCCCCAAGGCGACGATGGTCACGCTGGTCTTCATGCTCCCGGCCACGATGATCCTCATCGCGACGGGAATGTTCATGGGCTCGGGCACGAACTTCGGCTCGATTCTGGGGCGTTGAGATGGCGGGGAGCTGGAAGCGCCGGTGGGCATGGCGCCCCTTCAAGGGGCGCGGGGCTGTGGCATTTGCGGCTCCGCCGCGTGGGCGCGACCAGCCACAACGGACCCGCAGTGCCCAAACCACCCCCCCTGCCAAGCGAGCCGCAGGCTACTTCGCGGACGACGCGGCAGCGCCCGGCAGCGTCCGCCTCCAGCTCAACGCCCTGCAGGCCCTGTGCCGCCAGGCGTTCGCGGTCCGTCTCACGCTGATCGCGATCGGCGCCCCGTTCGCGACGGCCAACGCGGCGGACGGCCCGTCCCGCTACGGCGTACTGGCCGCCGCCGTCCTGGGTGTCATGGGCTCGTACGCCATGCTCAGGGACTGGGACCGCTTCGCGCCGCGCCTCCTCGCCCACCCCACGCTCATGGCGGTGGACCTGTTCTTCGGCGCGATACTCCTGCTGACCGCGTCCCCCGCCTCCCCCCTCGCGTACGCGGCCGTCTGCACCCCGCTCCTCTCGGGCCTCCTCTACGGCTGGCGCGGCTCCGGCATCTTCACGGGCCTCCAACTCGTCGTCCTGCTCACGGTGTTCAGGGCCTGGGAACACCGCCCGGGTACCGGCGCCAGCACTCTCCTCATCGCCGGCTTCTGCGTCGCGGCCGGGATCATCGGCGTAACCCTCCGCAACCTGATGTTCCGCTTCGGCACGGCCAGCCAGGCCCTCGCCGAGGCGAACTCCCGCCTCGCCGTGGCGGAGGCCGTCGAATCCGAACGGGCCCGCCTGGCCCGCGAGATGCACGACTCCGTCGCGAAGACCCTGCACGGCCTGGCCCTGTCCGCCGAGGCGCTCGCGGTCTCCGCCGACCACGACACGGACCCCGGCGCCCTGAAGGACCAGGCCACCGCGGTGGCGGGCGCGGCACGCCGCGCGGCGGCGGAGTCCCGCGACCTGCTGACGGACCTGCGCCGACACACGGCACTGGTGAGCGGCCCGAGCGACTTGTGGACGGAACTGGCAGCGCGGGTACGGGACTTCGAGTCCCGTACGGGCCTATCGGCGAAGCTCTGCTACCCGGACATGGCCGCCCCGACTGCGACTGCGACTGCGACTGCGACTTCGGCCCCGACTTCGGCCCCGGCCCCGGCCCATGTACTCCCTCCCGGGGCGGCTCACCAGCTCCTGGCGATCGTCGCGGAGGCGCTGGAGAACACGTACCGGCACGCCCACGCGACCCGCGTGGAGGTGTGCCTGGACGTCGACGCTGACGAGTCCGCGTTGCACCTGACGGTGCGAGACGACGGAACCGGCACGTCCGTATCCCTGAATGACATACAAGCCCTGGCGAAGTCCGGCAACTTCGGTCTGCTGGGCATGCTGGAGCGCGCGACGTCAATGAGCGCGGGCATCCAACTGCGCCCAGGCGAGCACGGAGGCACGGAGATCAAGGTGGACCTCCCGCTGAGAAATCCGGGAAATCCACTGCCCACACCCCCCTCAAACACTCCCCACCAGGAGGCCGCACATGCCTGAGCAGGCACTTCCCGGCCCGCCCTTGCGAGTGCTCGTGGCCGACGACAACCCGGTCGTCCGAGCGGGCCTCGCCGCCCTGCTCGGCGCCCACCCGGACATCCGGGTCGTGGCACAGGCGTCGAACGGCGCGGAGGCGGTCACGGCCGCGACCCGCCACCGCCCGGACGCGGTCCTCCTGGACGTACGCATGCCCGGCACGGACGGCCTCACCGCACTCCCTTCGCTGGCCCGTCTCGCCCCCGTCATGATGCTGACGTACAGCCGCGAACCCGAGGTGGTGGCCGAGGCGTTGCGGCTGGGCGCGGTCGGTTACCTGGTGCACGGCGAGTTCACGGCGGAGGAACTGATCGAGGCGGTACGGGGGGCGAGCGACGGGCGCTCGGCCTTCACGCCCTCAGCCGCGGCAGTCTCGGACTCCCTCTCGGACTCCTTCTCGGACTCCGTCTCCGGATCCGTCTCCGGATCTGGATCTGTCTCGGATTCGCTCAGCGTTTCGTACGAACCGAACGAAAACTCTTCGCACCTGCAACCAGTTGTGGCACAGTCGTCAAAGGCTCGACCCGCCTACGCGGCGGGGCTCCACCGCCGCGGCCGCAACCCATCGGATTTCGGGCTGAGTTCACGGGAGGTGGAGGTCATGGATCTCATCGCGGCCGGCATGAACAACCGGCAGATCGCCGCCACGTGCTTCATCAGCGAGAAGACCGTCAAGAACCACATCAACCGCATCTTCGCAAAGCTGCACAGTTCCTCGCGCAGCGAAGCGATCGCCCACTGGCTGGGCACGGCCCACGGGGGGTGGAACCGGTGACTCCGATGTCGGGAAGTTGGGTCCCTGGGCCCACCCGTAGTAGGCGGGTTCTCACGTACGGTGCGCGGGACGGTAGTGGGTTTGGGTGGGAGGGAAGGGATCGCTGTGACCAAGAGCCTGGAGCCGGAGACGTCCGTGGGGGCGAAGCGAGCGGTTCGAGGGTGGATCCGGACCGTGGCCTCCCGAATGCGGGGGCTGGACCGAGACGCGGGAGCGGGCTTCGTGGAGTACGCGGGGCTGATGATCCTGATCGCCGGGATCTTCACGCTGATCGACGGGCTGGGGCTCGACGGTCTGATCTCGGGCGCGATCCTGGACGCGGTCACCGAGGTCGTCGGCGGCTGATCCTCGCACGCCTGCGGAGCGACCGAGGGCAGACTCTCCCCATCTACATCTGGCTGACGGGAATTCTGCTCTTCGCTGCGTTCGCGCTCTTCGCGTTTGCCCAAGCGGCGTCCGCCCGGAACGGAGCTCAATCCGCGGCGGACGCCGCTGCGTTGGCTGCGGCGCAGAGCGCTCGGGACGAGCTGATGGACGGCCTCGAAGGTGCCATCGGCGTGGACGACGACTGGCTGGACTGGCTGGGCGGCGAAGGGTACGAAGGCGCCGAAGCCGCCGCCGCGGCCGATGAGTTGGCAGCCGAGAACGACGCGACCGTCGTGGGGTTCGGGCCTTGGACAGGGGGCGAGTACCCCGGCTACCAGGTGGAGATACAGACCAACTACACGGTCGGGGACTCGATCATCCCGGGCACGGAGGGCATGCAGGCAACGGCTGATGCCGTTGCCGTCATCCAACCCCGCTGCGAATTCGACGTACCCGAGGCCCCCGAGGACATCGTCGAGCTGAACTGTGACGGCGAACCCGTGGACATCGACCCCGAAGATTTCGATTTGGACGACCTTCCCGACGCGTCCGTGCTGTTCTCTGTGCATCTGGCCGAGTGAAAGGAAGCCGTACCAATGGACTTTCGGCACACCATGAAGGGCCGCAGGGCACTGACCGCGGTTGCGATCACGACTGGGCTGATCCTCACGGTGGCCGGCTGCGGTGGGGGAGACGACGGCGGTTCGGACAAGAACACGTCGTCCTCGGCACCGACAAAGAGCGACGGGGGCGACGACAAACAGGAGTCCCAAGCACCCCCAGCTCAGCAGGCCTTGGCCGAAGTCAAGGGAGGCGGCCTGACTCTGGCGGTCACCTCGGCCACCCGAGACGAGGGCGGCTTCGTCACCGTCGAGGGAACAGTGACGAACGGCAGTGGCAAGTCATGGGTGGCTGCGGATTGGCGGGGCGACGAGCGTGAATTGGCCGGGAACGGCGGGTCCATCGCCGGTGCCAGCCTGATCGACCAGGCCGGCAAGAAAAAGTATCTGGTCCTTCGCGACACGGAGGGTCGCTGCCTCTGCACCAGGTTCACGGGTGGCCTCCAGTCAGGCGAGACCACCGAGTGGTTCGCCCAGTTCCCGGCTCCGCCGGAGGGCACCAGCGAGGTCACTTTCCAGGTGGGATCCATGCCCCCCGCCCCGGTCGAACTCTCCGAGGGCGAGTAACCATGCCCCTCACCCTCCGCACCACAGCGACCACACTCACCGCCCTCACGACCCTCGTCTTCCTGACCCCCCTCACTTCTGCCCACGCGGACGAAGGTGACCCCAGCGCCCCCCCAGGCAGCGTCACCACCTCCCCACCCCCGGAAGTGGACGCGAACAGCCCGGGCCTGAAGCTCGGCGACGGCGCGACGCTCGCGCCCGCACGCGTGCTGGACATCAAGTCGGTCGTCGAGGACCTCGGCGGTGAGGAACGCCGCGAGGACACGAACGAGGACGTGAAGTTCGCGCTCCAGGCGGAGGTCCTCTTCCCGAAGGACAGTTCGAAACTGAACCCGGAGGCGCGCTCCCGCATCCAGGCGATCGCGGAGGAGATCAAGGCTCAGAAGGCCACGAACGTCCGCGTCTTCGGCTTCACGGACAACCTGGGCTCGTACGCCCACGGCGTCACCCTCTCCAAGAAGCGCGCCGAAGCCGTCCACGACGAGCTCGCCACAGGCCTCGGCGGCGACATCACCTTCGAGGTACGCGGCTACAGCGAGGACTACCCGATCGCCGACAACACCTCGGAACAGGGCCGCCGCAAGAACCGCCGCGTGGAGGTGACGTTCCCGAAGGGGGCGTGACCGGGTTCCAACGCGAGCTGGGGATGGCTAACGAGACCTGACGAGGTTGCCGTGGAGGCCGCCCGCTTCTTGGCCAGTGTCGTGCTTCCGCAGGCCGAGTAAAGGGCGCTCCCTGCGGTCGCGTCGGCTACGCCGATTCCGCTTCGCTCCACCCTTGACACGGCCCGCTCCAGCACGAGGGAGAAGCGAGCGGGCGGCCCGGAGGGAAGGGGTCCCACTGGTCGGCCGAGGGAACGGTGGGCAGGGAGGGCACCCGGGACTTGCGGGCGCGTCCGCGCCTCGCCGGCACGCCGGGTCGGCTCAGCGGCCGACGGCCGGTGGCGCGATAACTGATCCGTACGGTGTACGGGTCGGGACGAGGTGGCGGATGCGAACCGGTTGCTGCCCCGGGCCGCTTGACCCGTCTCTCACAGTCCCACAGCTGGCAGGGAGTGATTGGAAGGTTTGGGACACCGCCACCTGGACCCGCCCTGTCCCAAACCTTCCAATCGTGACTCCGAATAGCTCCGGCTGGCCGATGCGCTCCTGCCGGTCCGCTCCCGTCGACCGGCATGCCCCACCCACCAACCCTCAGCCGCTGAGCCCACCCGGCGTGCAGGCGAGACGCCACCGCGCACCCCAAGCCCCGGCCCCCTCCCTGCCCACCGCACCCTCGGCCGACCCGTGGGACCCCTTCCCTCGGGCCGCCCGCTCGCTTCTCACCCGTGGAAGCACGACACTGGCCAAGAAGCGGGCGGCCCCCGTTCACTTGAAAGCAGGCGGTGGCGTTACTCCGCTACGGCGCCGATGAATTCCGTCCAGGCGACAGCTCCCACGACCAGCACAGGGCTGTTGAGCAACTTGCTGTCCCGGACGGGTACGACGCCGGGGACTCCGGCGGCAACTTCGACGCAGTCGCCGCCGTTGCCGTCGCTGTACGTGCTCTTGCGCCACCGAGCGTTGCTCAGGTCGAACTCGCGCATCGCCTGTAGTCCTCCGCCGCCGATTCGATCAGGGCCAGGGACGCCTCCGGCGACAATGCGGCGGCCCTGATCAGATCGTATGCGCCCTGTGAGCGCTTCACCAGCGCCGGATCGTCCAGCAGATTCCCCGAAAACACCGCCTCTGTATAGGCGGTTGGCGGTGCGTCCTCGAACTCCATCAGCTTCAGCGTCCCAGTAGGGAGCGGACAGGCGCCCGCGCTGAACGGGAGCACCTGCACCATCACCACCCAGTCCCGGGCGAGTGCCACGATGTGGTCCAACTGCTGCGACATGGTGGCCGCGTCGCCGACAACGGTGCGAAGCACGCTCTCTTGAAGCACCGCCCAATACACGGGCCTTGTAGCGTCTGTGAGGATGCGCGAACGCTCCATGCGTGCAGCGACCTTGTCCTCCACGTACTCGGCGGAGACGAACGGGTTGGTCGCTCGCGTGATCGCACGAGCGTAGGCGGGCGTCTGCAGCAGGCCTGGGACTACCAGCGGCGCGAACTCGGAGATGCCGATCGCCAGCCGCTCCAACTCCACAACCGCCGCGAAGTAATCCGCATACCGGTGGTCATCGATGAGCTTCCGCCACATCCGCTCGAAAAAGCCATCGGTTTGCAGCAGCTCATCGATCCTCCCCGCCACATCCAGCTGCGGTTTCCGAATGGCTTGTTCGAATTGCCCAATGTAGCCGCCCGACACAAAAACGCGAGAACCCAACTCCGCCTGAGTGAATCCCGCCTCCTCGCGTCGTCTCTTCAACTCCGTGCCGAAGAACTCCCAAGCCGCCTGACGCGAACCGTTGGCCATGGCCAACCCCCCTTGTACTGCACCAACGTTGCTGAGCGTAGAGGTCTTCCAAAGTCTAAGCGGCCGGCGTCACCGTGGAGATGAAAAGCGTGAAACCCAAAAGGAAAGGGGAACAGGGTGAAGGCTGACCAGCCCGGCCACGGCGCACAGCACTCGGCGGCATGCGTCGAACAAGCGGAGGAAACGGTGAAGGAATTGCGCGCAGCACTGGCGACCGCAGGAATTACGTTGCCGACACTCGGGATCGACCGGGCAACTTTGGCGCGAGAGGCCCCTTGTCCGCTCGTGGAATTGGGTCGGTGTTCCGTCGAGACGGCCGCCCGACTCGCGGCCCGACTCGCGGCGGTGATCGGATGAAGCCGAAGATCGGGACGTACGTCGTCGACACGAGGACGGGCCGGGTGGGAGTGGTGATGGGGCACGAGGGACCGTACGTACAGCTCAGACCGTTCGGCGGCGGCAAGGAGTGGGACTGCGAGCCGGACACCGTCCGGGGGGCCACCATGGCGGAACGGCTGAGCGCGGCGACGGCGTACGCCAACGCACGCAGCCGGGGCGAGGTCCCTTGAAGGCCCCTCGCGGGGGGCCCGTGAATCCCTGAGCAACGGCTTGTCATAGGGCGCGACGCCATGGCGATGTGACTCCTCCCCCAGCCTGAAGTGAAGGCGGGGCTTCTCGCTATGCCGGTTGGGCGTCGCGACGGACCAGCCCGGCCCGTAGAACATTCAGGGCGCCCACCGTGTCCGCGTGCGCGCTGTGGCCGCACGAGACGCAGTGGAACTTCTCCTGGGTGGGCCGGTTCTCCGCTGAGACGTGACCGCAGGTGGGGCAGGTCCTGGAGGTGTTGCGGGAGTCCACGGCGATCACGGCGGATCAACCGCATCGGCATGGGGCCGGTGTTCTGGGCACCCTCGTACTTCGTGGGGTCGTGTGGCGGCGCACCGCTGAGCATCGTCAAGGACTACATCGAGAACCAGAAGCGGCCTACCTGACCGTCACCCCGGAGGCAGAGAACTCCGGCGCGTCGCGCCTCCGGGCCGACGATCGCATGCCCGCCCGGCCTGAAGGCCGGGATTCCCTGAGAAGATCAAAGGATGGCGATATGGAACCGTCGCAGACCGAAGGCTGCGCGCAAGTACCCCGTTCCGCTCACCATGCACCAGCTGTGGATGGTGTCGCTGAGCGCACCGGTGAGCCGTGACCGGGACGCCTCGCGGACGACCCTGTACCCGTTCACCCGCATCGACGACGAGAAGGCCCGGCGGTGGCTGGCCGACCAGTGGGAGATCACCTCGCGTGACGCGCTGGTCGGCCGGCTCGACGGGCTCGCCCGGAGCGGCTACCGCGCGCGGGCGCGGCTGCGGCTCGGTGTCGAACCGCTGGCGTGGGACGCCGGACTGTACGTGGACATCTCCCGCCGGGGCTTCGCGGCCGGGATGCTGAGCGAGGCCGAGGCGTGGACGGCGCTCAAGAACATCGTGCCGGCGGTGGTGAGGTCGTACGGCTCCTGGAAGGAGTACGCCGAGCACTATCTGCTGGGGCGGATGGTGTGGCGGGACAACCTCCAGGGCACACCGGACGCGGGCTTCCCCGCCCCGCAGGCCGTCTCCGACGCGCATCTGCGGTCGCTCCTCGACCCGGCGAACAAGACCAGCCCCTGGAACCTGGCTCCCTGGGACGCGATCAGCAACCCCGACCACACGCGCTGACTCCGTACGCGAGAATGGATCCATGAGTCTGTTCCGCGACGACGGCGACGTGCTGCGCACCCATGACCCGGGTGAGGCGGACCAGAGCATGCCGGAAACCGGCGGGGGTCCGCGATGAGCCTCTTCCGGGACGACGGCGTCGTCCTGCGCACCCAGAAGCTGGGTGAGGCGGACCGGATCATCACGCTCCTCACCCGCGGTCACGGACGCGTACGTGCCGTGGCCCGCGGAGTGCGGCGGACCAAGTCGAAGTTCGGGGCGCGGCTCGAACCCTTCTCGCATGTGGACGTGCAGTTCTTCGCGCGGGGGAGTGAGCTGATCGGGCGCGGGCTGCCGCTGTGCACGCAGAGCGAGACGATCGCTCCGTACGGTGGCGGGATCGTCGCCGACTACGCGCGCTACACCGCCGGGACGGCCATGCTCGAGACCGCCGAGCGGTTCACCGACCACGAGGGCGAGCCCGCCGTGCAGCAGTATCTGCTGCTGGTCGGCGGGTTGCGGACGCTCGCCCAGGGTGAGCACGAGCCGCACCTCATCCTGGACGCCTTCCTGCTGCGCTCCCTCGCCGTGAACGGCTACGCGCCCAGCTTCGGTGACTGCGCCAGGTGCGGAATGCCCGGACCGAACCGGTTCTTCTCGGTCGCCGCGGGAGGTTCCGTCTGCGTCGACTGCCGGGTGCCCGGCAGCGTCGTACCCTCGCCTCAGGCCCTGGAACTGCTCGGCGCGTTGCTGACCGGAGACTGGGCGACCGCGGACGCGTGCGAGTCGCGGTACGTCAGGGAGGGCAGCGGCCTGGTGTCGGCCTATCTCCACTGGCACCTGGAGCGCGGCCTGCGCTCCCTGCGTTACGTAGAGAAATAGCCCAGCCCACAAGAGACCAGCGCCAGCCAGTTCTAAATGACCAGAGCCAAGCCCCAAAAGAGCCGGGCCAGAGCCAAGCCGCAAAAGACCAGAGCCAGCCACAGAAGCCCAGAGGGAGACGAGAAGCACATGGTGGTACGCGGGATCCTGGGGCGCCAGCGCCGCGAGTACAAGACGCCGGAGCCGCACCCGTCCGGCGCCCGCGCGCCCAAACTCCCCGGTGAGCTGATCCCGAGCCACGTGGCGTGCGTCATGGACGGGAACGGCCGCTGGGCCAAGGAGCGCGGCCTGCCGCGCACCGAAGGGCACCGGGTCGGCGAGGGCGTCGTCATGGACGTCCTCAAGGGCTGCCTGGAGCTGGGCGTCAAGAACCTCTCCCTGTACGCGTTCTCGACGGAGAACTGGAAGCGGTCACCGGAAGAGGTCCGCTTCCTCATGAACTTCAACAAGGACGTCATCCGGCGCCGGCGGGACGAGATGGACGAGCTCGGGATCCGGATCCGGTGGGTCGGCCGTATGCCCAAGCTGTGGAAGTCGGTCGTCCAGGAGCTCCAGGTCGCCCAGGAGCAGACCAAGCGGAACGACGCGATGACCTTGTACTTCTGCGTCAACTACGGCGGGCGTGCCGAGCTCGCCGATGCGGCGAAGGCCCTGGCCGCGGACGTAGCCGCCGGGAAACTCGACCCGGAGAAGGTCACCGAGAAGACCATCCAGAAGTACCTGTACTACCCGGACATGCCGGACGTGGACCTCTTCCTGCGCCCGAGCGGCGAGCAGCGCACGTCCAACTACCTGATCTGGCAGTCGAGTTACGCCGAGATGGTCTTCCAGGACGTGCTGTGGCCCGACTTCGACCGCCGTGACCTGTGGCGAGCCTGCGTCGAGTACGCCTCCCGCGACCGCCGCTTCGGCGGCGCCGTCCCGAACGAGGAGCTGCTCGCGATGCAAGAGGGCATGAAGGGCAACCAGCCGTAGGACACGTCCAGGGGCGGCCCTCCCGGCCTCCCGGCGTCCCCGCCCCCGAACCCTTGTGCGGCGGTGGCGCCGGGCGCGGTCAGGCCGAGTGCCGCGGCCGCCGTGGTCGTGCCCGCCACGGTCGTGACTGCCGTCGCGACAAGGGATGGTGGTGCTTCCGGTCGTGCGTCTCGTGGTGCGTTGATGACGTACGGAGATCATCCATACGTCCTGGATAAGGCGCAGCCGCGCTCGCCGGATAGACCGATCAACGGCGACCACCTGATCGTGTAAGCGCGCCGGGGTCGCGGGAGCGGAGACGGCGAGCGCCTGAGCGGCTCGGGCACTCCCACGCGCAACCATCAGGCGTGTCCGGGAAGTTTAGGTGGCGTCACGGGCGCCCCTTCACACGGGCGCCCCTTCAGGGGCGCGGGGAACTGCGCGCCCAGCCCCCACCAACCCGCAGATGAAAGTGGACCGAGCGGACCGAGCGGACCGAGCGGACCGAGCGGACCGAGCGCCCTACCCTTTAGCCAGCGCAGCGCAGTCCGCACACGTGCCGAAGATCTCCACCGTGTGCGCCACGTTCACGAACCCGTGCTCCGAGGCGATCGCCTCGGCCCACTTCTCAACGGCCGGCCCCTCCACCTCCACCGCCTTGCCACACACACGGCAGACAAGGTGGTGATGGTGATCGCCGGTGGAACAGCGCCGGTACACGGACTCACCGTCGGATGTGCGCAGGACGTCGACCTCACCCGCGTCCGCGAGCGACTGAAGCGTGCGGTACACGGTGGTGAGCCCGACTGCGTCGCCCTTGTGCTTGAGCATGTCGTGCAGATCCTGCGCGCTGCGGAACTCGTCGACCTCGTCGAGCGCCGCCGCCACGGCGGCACGCTGCCGGGTCGAACGGCCCCGAACGGGCGGTCCAGCGGTCGTCACCGTTGCCTCCAAAACGTCTGCGGCTTGCCGGGCCATTGTGGCACCCCGGGCCAAGAGCGGTCAGACGCCGACCTTCCCCGTGCCCGAGTGGGTGGCCGGAATCACGCACTCCGCCGGGTCGTGGGCCTCCTGCGCCGCGATCCGTGCGGTGGCCCGCGCCCTGCGCCGGGCGAGCGGCGTCGCCAGCGCCGTGAGCAGGATGAACGCGCCGATGGCCAGCAGGACGATGGTGGCTCCGGGCGGCACGTCCTCGTAGTACGAGGTCACCGTGCCGCCGATGGTCACACTCACCCCGATGGCCACCGCGATGGCGAACGTGGCGGCGAAGCTCCGGCTGAGCTGCTGTGCGGCGGCCACCGGGACCACCATCAGCGCGGACACCAGCAGCAGGCCGACGACCCGCATGGCGACCGTCACCGTGACGGCCGCCGTGACCGCCGTCAGCAGGTTCAGGGCGCGCACCGGCAGCCCGGTCACACGCGCGAACTCCTCGTCCTGGCTGACCGCGAACAGTTGCCGGCGCAGGCCCAGGGTGACCACGAGCACGAAGGCGGCGAGCACACAGATCGCCGTCACATCGCTCTCCGACACCGTCGAGAGCGAGCCGAAGAGATACGAGCTCAGGTTGGCGTTGGAGCCGCCGGGGGCGAGGTTGATGAGCATCACACCGCCCGCCATGCCTCCGTAGAAGAGCATCGCGAGCGCGATGTCGCCGCGCGTCTTGCCGTACCAGCGGATCAGCTCCATGAGCACCGCGCCGAGCACGGAGACGGCCGTCGCCATCCACACCGGGGACCAGGAGAGCAGGAAGCCGAGGCCGACACCGGTCATCGCGACGTGGCCGATGCCGTCGCCCATCAGGGCCTGGCGGCGCTGCACGAGGTAGATGCCGACGGCGGGCGCGGTGATGCCCACGAGGACGGCGGCGAGCAGGGCCCGCTGCATGAACGCGTAGTCGAGGATTTCAAGGTTCATGGTGATCAGCTCAGCAGTCCGGTCCGGATGGGTTCGGCGTCGTGAGCCGCGTGCGGGTGTACGTGGTCGTGGCCGGGCAGCGCGTGCTGGCCGACCGCGGCCGGGGGCGGACCGTCATGCAGCACGCAGCCGTCGCGCAGGACGACCGCGCGGTCGATCAGCGGCTCCAGAGGGCCCAGTTCGTGCAGGACGAGCAGGACGGACGTCCCTTGGGAAACCTGCTCGCGCAGGGTCGCTGCGAGCACCTCCTGGCTGGCCAGGTCGACGCCCGCCATGGGCTCGTCCATGATCAGCAGTTCGGGCTGGGAGGCGAGGGCGCGCGCTATCAGGACGCGCTGGTGCTGGCCGCCGGAGAGCGCGTTGACGGAGTCCTTGGCGCGGTCCGCCATGCCGACCAGCTCGATCGCCTCGCGTACGGCCTCGCGGTCGGCCTTGCGCAGCACGCCGAAGCGGGCTCGGGACAGCCGCCCGGAGGACACCACCTCGGTCACCGTCGCGGGCACACCGCCCGCGGCCGTCGTGCGCTGCGGTACGTACCCCACGCGCGCCCAGTCGCGGAACTGGCGGCGCGGGGTGCCGAAGATGTCGATCTCGCCGCCGCTGACCGGCACTTGACCGATGACCGCGCGGACGGCGGTCGACTTGCCCGAGCCGTTGGCGCCGAGCAGCGCGACGACCTCACCGCCGTGCACGGTGAGGTCGATGCCGCGCAGCACGGGGCGCGAGCCGAGTTCCGCGGTCACTTCGCGCAGGGATATGACCGGTTCCCCGAACTGGTCAGCCTTCATGGCTCGCGCCTTCCGTCGTCGCGTACCGCGTGTTGCGTACCGCGTCACCGCTGATGCTTCACTTCGCGCCGAGGGCCTTCTCCAGCGCTGCCAGGTTCGACTGCATGACTTCGATGTAGTCGTCGCCCTTGGACTTGTCGGTGATGCCCTCGAGGGGGTCGAGTACATCAGTCTTGAGTCCGGCGTCCTTGGCCAGGGTCTTCGCGGTCTTGTCGGAGACAAGTGTCTCGTAGAAGACGGTGGTTACGCCGTCGGCCTTGGCTTCCTCCTGGAGCTCCTTGACCCGAGCCGGGCTGGGCTCGCTCTCGGGGTCCAGGCCGGAGATGGCCTCCTGCGTCAGGCCGTAGCGCTCGGCGAGGTAGCTGAAGGCCGAGTGGTTGGTGAAGAAGACCTTCGACGCGGTGTTCTTCAGACCGTCCTCGAACTCCGTGTTCAGGGCGCCGAGCTTCTTCGTCAGCGCTTCGGTGTTCTTCTTGTATTCCGCCGCGTTGTCCGGGTCGGCCTTCTCGAAGGCCTTGCCCACGCCCTCGGCGACCTCGGCGTACTTCACCGGGTCCAGCCAGATGTGCGGGTCGAGGCCGGACTCCTCCTCTTCCTCGGCGGCGGGCTCCTCTTCGCCCTCGTGGGCGTGGCCGGTGCTGCCGTGGTCCTCGAGGGTGCTCAGCGTGGCTGTGTCGATCTTGGTCTTGATCTCGGACTGCGCCACGGCGTCGTCGACGGCCGGCTGGAGGTTCTTGAGATAGAGCACCGCGTCCGCCTCCTGGAGCTGCGCGGTCTGCTTGGCGCTGATCTCCAGGTCGTGCGGCTCCTGGCCGGGCTCGGTGAGGTTGGTGACGCTGACGTGGTCCCCGCCGATCTGCTCGGCGAGATACTGCATCGGGTAGAACGACGCCACGACGTCGAGCTTCCCGCTGCTCTTGCTGTCGGCGGCGTCCGACTCGGAGGAGCAGGCGGAGAGGGCTCCGAGACCGAGGGCGGTGGCCGCCGCGACCGCGGTACCGGATATAAGGCGTCGTCGTACGTTCATGACACCCATTTTCAACAAATCTGGAAACGATTGTCAATAAGCTGTCTTGTGATCTGGGCTTCATCCCGGTATGGGAGAGGTGGGGCGGCGCCGCGGAGCCGGGACCCCCTACCGATTTGATCCGGGGGGCGGGACCGCCGGTAATCTGAAGCATTCGCTCTGAAGCAATCGCTGTGAAGCAACCCGCCCGCCCGTCACCCGACCACCACCCCTCATCGAGGCTCCCCCAGAGCTAAACGCCTGGGGGCACCCCCATCGCACCGCACCAGTCAATTCGCCCGTCGTCGTAATGAAGAGAGCACCGTGGCCGCCGACAAGATCGACACCATCGTCAGCCTGAGCAAGCGCCGTGGCTTCGTCTACCCGTGCAGTGAGATCTACGGAGGCCAGAAGGCCGCCTGGGACTACGGGCCGCTGGGTGTCGAGCTCAAGGAGAACATCAAGCGCCAGTGGTGGCGCTACATGGTGACCTCGCGCGAGGACGTCGTCGGTATCGACTCGTCCGTGATCCTGGCGACCGAGGTCTGGGTGGCCTCCGGTCACGTCGCCACCTTCTCCGACCCGCTCACCGAGTGCACCTCCTGTCACAAGCGGTACCGCGCCGACCACCTGGAAGAGGCATACGAGGCCAAGCACGGCAGGCCGCCCGAGAACGGCCTCGCGGACATCAACTGCCCGAACTGCGGAAACAAGGGCCAGTTCACCGAGCCCAAGCAGTTCTCCGGCCTCCTCTCCACGCACCTCGGCCCCACCCAGGACAGCGGCTCCGTCGCCTACCTGCGCCCCGAGACCGCGCAGGGTATTTTCACCAACTTCGCCCAGGTCCAGCAGACCTCGCGCCGTAAGCCGCCGTTCGGCATCGGTCAGATGGGCAAGTCCTTCCGCAACGAGATCACGCCCGGCAACTTCATCTTCCGCACCCGCGAGTTCGAGCAGATGGAGATGGAGTTCTTCGTCAAGCCGGGCGAGGACGAGAAGTGGCAGGAGTACTGGATGCAGGAGCGCTGGAACTGGTACACCGGCCTGGGCCTGCGCGAGGAGAACATGCGCTGGTACGAGCACCCGGCCGAGAAGCTCTCCCACTACTCCAAGCGCACCGCCGACATCGAGTACCGCTTCCAGTTCGGCGGCAACGAGTGGGGTGAGCTGGAGGGCGTCGCCAACCGCACCGACTACGACCTCAACGCCCACTCCAAGGCCTCCGGCCAGGACCTCTCCTACTTCGACCAGGAGGCCGGCGAGCGCTGGACTCCGTACGTCATCGAGCCCGCGGCCGGTGTCGGCCGCGCGATGCTCGCGTTCCTTCTGGACGCGTACGTCGAGGACGAGGCGCCCAACGCCAAGGGCAAGATGGAGAAGCGCACGGTTCTGCGTCTCGACCCGCGCCTGGCGCCGGTCAAGGTCGCGGTGCTGCCGCTGTCGAGGAACCCCGAGCTGTCCCCCAAGGCCAAGGGGCTTGCCACGGCTCTTCGGCAGAACTGGAACATCGACTTCGACGACGCGGGTGCCATTGGGCGGCGTTACCGGCGGCAGGACGAGATCGGTACGCCGTTCTGTGTGACCGTGGACTTCGACACGCTCGATGACAACGCGGTAACCGTTCGTGAGCGGGACACGATGAAGCAGGAGCGGGTGTCCTTGGATCAGATCGAGGGGTACCTGGCCAGTCGGTTGATCGGCTGCTGATCGCTCCGCGGGTTGGGCCGCTTGATGGCTGCGGGCCGGTTGTGGCTGGTCGCGCAGTTCCCCGCGCCCCTAGGGGCCGCGCCCCTGCGGGGCGGCGGCCCCTCCCCCGAATGCCCCGGTTCTGTCACGTCCGTAACGGATGTAACGGAACCGGGGCTTTTGCAATCCAGGTGACACGGGGCTCCGAAGGACAGGTCGAGCGGCTCGCAGGGGGCGGGTCGCCGGGACCTCTGACGGGGGCAACATGCGTAAGCAAGCAGTCATTGGCGTATTCACGATGGCCGTTGCGATCGGGACGGTCGGGATCGTCGGGGCCGGGGCGCTGGACGGGGAGTCGGCCGAGCAGGGGACGGGGATCGCGGCCAAGGGAGCCGAGGGCGGCCTGCCGCGGGCGCTCACGCCGGGTGGGCTCCGGGCCCTCGGGCTCACCGCGGACCAGCGGCTGGTGACGTTCCGGGTCGACCGGCCCGGTGTCGTGGTGCCCCTCGGGAAGGTCGACGGGCTCAAGGGCGACAAGACGCTCGTCGGCATCGACTACCGCGTGCAGAACAAGAAGTTGTACGCGGTCGGGGACCAGGGCGGCATCTACACCATCCGCGAGCTCGGCGTTCGTGCCACCAAGGTCTCGCAGCTGACCGTCGCCCTCCAGGGCAAGGCCTTCGGCGTCGACTTCAACCCGGCCGCCAACCGGCTGCGCGTCATCAGTGACACCGGCCAGAACCTCCGCCACAACATCGACGACCCGGCGGGCGCCCCGGCCCCGAACACCACGGCCGTCGACGGCACCCTCACCAACCCGCCGGTGCCCCCGGCCCCGGGTGCCATCGCGCTCGGCGTGACCGGGGCCGCGTACACGAACAACGACCTCGACGCGACGACGGCCACCACCCTCTTCGACCTCGACACCACGCTCGACCAGGTGTCGGTGCAGTCGCCCGCCAACGCCGGCAACCTCGCACCGACAGGGAAGCTGGGCGTGGACGTGCCGCTGAACTCCGGGTTCGACATCTACAGCTCGGCGCGGAACGGGACGAACACCGGATACGCGGTGACGGGTGGCAAGGCGTACAAGGTCAACCTGCTGACGGGAAAGGCGAGCTCGACGGGGTCGTTCCCGAAGGGGCGGCAGGTGGTGGACATCGCGCTGCCGCTGAACCAGGGATGACGTGACAAGGGGGCCGGAGGCGCCCTGAGGGGCGATGGCTGACGAATGACAGCTGACAGATTTTGAAATCTGTCAGCTGTCCTCGCGGACCTGACGGCCCAGTTGGCCGAGATCGTCCGAAACGGCGTCGCCCGGGGCACGTTCGTCTCCGTCGACCCGGCGGTCACCGCTCGCGCGCTCTTGGACGCTACGGGCCGCTTCCACAACCCCTGTTACGCCCGGGAGTGGCAATTCCCGGGCATCGACGCCGAGTTCGAGGCGGTCGTGGACCTTGTGCTGCGGGGCCTGCGGGCCTGACCGGCCCGCGGCCACTCAGCTCCCCGTGCCGCCTGCCGGATCCACCGTCGCCTGATGTGCCTCCGCAAGGTGTTCCTCGGCCTTCAGCCACGGCAGGAACTGGGCGTTCTTGCGCCAGCCGCACGTATCGCATCTGATCGTCCGCTGCACGCCTGACCGTTGTACGTGGACGACGTGCTCGCGGCCGTGTTGGTCCCAGCGGCTCACCTTGCTGGTGTTGATCTGCAGCATGACGCCTCCTGGTTGTCGCGCCGGTTGCGCGCGCTAAGGAGTGTGCAGCAAGAACAACATCAACGGGGACACTTCTACGGCGAGTTGGCCGCTTGGTCATCCGCCGTAACATTGTGGTACGTCAGCGTGATCGGAGCCTCACTGTGGGTGCCCGACAGGGTCGCGGGGACTAGCTGATCGTGCGCGGCAGGCGCAGGCTCAGAGCGGTCGTGAGAACAACACCCGCCAGTTGCACCAGGAGAGTCGTCACCAGGGCGTCGCGCATTCCCATGTTCGGGGCGAGGGTGAGGAAGAGGGTGCCCAGGGTGGCTACGCCCAGGGCCAGGGCGGACTGCTGGGCGGTGATCATGACGCCGCTGCCCGCGCCGGCGCGGGACGGGGGGACCTCGGAGAGGATGACGCGGAAGAGGATGGGGAGTTGGAGGGCCTGGCCGGCGCCCGCGATGATCACGCCGGGCCAGAGTGCGAGGCCACCGAGGTCGGGCCAGGAGCCCCGGACGGTGAGGGCGAGGACGGTCACGCCCAGCGCCTGGACGAGGCCGCCCGCGGTCACGACGCGCGTGCCCCACCGCGTCACGAGCCGGGGGCCGAGCAGCGAGACCACGAAGAAGGACACCGCCATCGGGGCGAGGACGAGCCCCGCGCGGACCGGGCCCAGGTCGACTCCCTGTTGCAGGGCCACCGCGATGACGAACATGAAGCCGCTGAAGCCGATGGAGAACGGAAGGACCATCACCAGGCCCCGGCGCAGGGGCAGGTTCGAGAACAGGCTCGGGGGGACGAGGGGTGTGCGGCCCCGAGCTTCCGTTCGGCGTTCGACGAGGTAGAAGGCGGCCGTCGCGATCGGGAACAGGGCCAGTGACAGCCATGTCCACAGCGGCCAGCCCGCCGCCCGGCCCTCGGTCAGCGGGGCGAGCAGGGACACCAGGGCCACGGCCAGCAGAACCGTGCCGGGGCCGTCCACCGGCTCCGGGTGCTGCGAACGGGTCTCGGGGACGGCTCGGGCGGCCAGGACCATGGCGAGCAGCACGACCGGTACGTTCACCAGGAAGACCGCACGCCAGCCGGTGCCCGCGATGTCTGCCGCGACGAGGACGCCGCCGAGGATCTGGCCGGCCACCATGGAGAGCCCGGCCGTGGCCCCGTACAGGCCCATCGCCTTGGCGCGGCGCGGGCCCCGGGTCGCCGACTGGATGGTGGCGAGGACCTGCGGGAGCATCGCCGCGGACGCCGCGCCCTGGGCGACGCGCGCCGCGACGAGTGTCCAGGCGCTCGGTGCGAGGCCGCACGCCAGCGAGGTGAGCCCGAAGGCCGCCATCCCGCCGAGGAAGAGCCGACGTCGGCCGAACATGTCGCCGAGCCGCCCGCCGAGGACGAGGAGCACGGCGTACGCGACTCCGTACCCGGCGACGACCAGTTCCAGGACCGCCTCGCTCGCGGCCAGGTCGTGGCCGATCGTGGGCAGGGCGACGTTGACGATGAAGAAGTCGATGAGGGGCAGAGCCGCGCCGAGCAGCACGGTGAACAGTCCGAGCCCGCCGAGCACGGGTGGCGTGACGGGGGAGCGGACGGTGTGGGAAGCGATGGTTTCGGTCACGGTGAAGAGCGTGCGCCCATTCTCAGGCTGGTACCAGAGTCTTCGTATCCTGGTAGAAGGAGTACCTGGCAACAGGTTCCGCGTGACGGCAGGCTGGAGGCATGACAAGCGTGATCGAGGAGACGGTGACCCGGGAGACTCCCGCGGACGGTGCCCCCGCGAGCCGCGGCTCGGAGATCCGGCGGCACGAACTGGCGGTCTTCCTGCGCAGCCGCCGGGAGCGGATCACCCCCGAGCAGGTCGGCCTGCCCCGCGGCCGTCGTCGGCGCACGCCGGGTCTGCGCCGCGAGGAGGTCGCGCAGCTCTCCGCGGTCGGCGTCACCTGGTACACGTGGCTGGAGCAGGCCAGGGACATCCAGGTCTCCGAGCAGGTCCTCGACGCGCTGGCCCGCACCCTGATGCTCGACGCCAGCGAGCGGGCCCACCTCTTCCAGCTCGCCGGTTCCGTGGACCCGTCACCGGCGGCGAGTTGCCCCAGCGTCACCCCGGCGCTGCGCGAGATGCTGCGCCGGCTGGAGCCCGTCCCGGCCTGCATCCAGAACAGCCGGTACGACATCCTCGCGTACAACCGCACGTACGGCCGTCTGCTCATGAACAACCTCGACGCCGTACCGCCCGAGGACCGCAACTGCATGATCCTCATCTTCACGAACGACGAGTGGCGCTCCTCGGTCGTCACCCTCGACGAGAGCATGCGGCTGATGGCGGCCAGGCTGCGCGCCTCGATGGCCGGACACCTCAGCGAACCCGCCTGGAAGGTGCTGGTCAAGCGACTGAAGGCGGAGTCGCGGGAGTTCTGCGAGGTCTGGGAGCGGTACGAGGTGGTGGGCGCCCGCAGCAAGACCAAGCAGTTCCTCAACCCGTACGTCGGCCTGCTCACCCTCGACCACACCGACCTCTGGCTCAGCCCGGACTTCGGCGCCCGCATGGTGACGTACGTGCCCAGCGACGAGGAGACCCGCGAACGGCTGGAGAAGCTGCACGCGTTCGCCCTGGAGGACGAGGCCGCGGCGGTGTCCTGAGCAGGGCCCCGGCACATCGTGCCGGTGGAGGCATCCGTACTGCTTTTGAAGTGGCATGCGCCGGGGGCGACGTACTCCGCGAGGAGGACGCGGGCCCTCTACCCGACCCTGACCCGCCGGCACCGACGGGTCACGCGGTCACGCCCGCGGCGTCCCGTACCTCTGTCGCCTCCAGGCGGTCCGCCGTGCGCTCCGCGGTCCGGCGGGCCCAGTCGCCGCTCGTCAGTGCGCCCACGACCAGGACGGTCAGACCGCAGCCCGCGATGATCCACCAGCCGGGACGGGCGGCCGAGACGAAGGCGTCCTTGTACGACGACGAGCCCACGCCCGAGGCCAGCACCGCGCCGATCACCGCGACACCCAGCGTCTGCCCGAGCTGGCGGCTGGTGGAGGCGACGGCGGCGGCGACCCCGGCCTGGGCGCGGGGCATGCCGGAGACGGCGGTGTTGGTGATGGGGGCGTTGACGAAGCCGAAGCCCACGCCGAAGAGGGCGTAACCGAGGAAGAGCGTGACGTTCGACGTCTCGGCCTCGAAGGCGGCGAACAGCACGGCGCTCGCCGTCATCGCGCAGCCCGCGATCAGGAGGGAGATCCGCGGGCCCCGGCTGCCGACCAGGCGGCCGGACAGCGGCGCGCAGAGGAAGATCGGGACCGCCATCGGGAGCATCCACAGGCCCGCGTGCAGGGCGTCCAGGCCGCGTACGTTCTGCAGATAGAGCGTCGAGAGGAAGAGGAAGCCGCCGAGCGAGGCGAACGAGCCGACCGCGATCGCCGTGGCCCCGCTGAACGGCGCCGAGCGGAAGAAACGCAGGTCGATGAGGGGTTCGGCGCGGCGCGGTTCGTACCAGAGGACTCCGGTGAGCGCGGCGAGCGCGAGCACGGCGAAGGGCAGGATCGTGGTGATGCCGGACTCCGGCGCCTCGATGATCGCGTACGTCAGCGAGCCGAACAGGGCGATCACCAGGAGCTGGCCGAGCGGATCTGGGCGGCGGGCCTTGGGCGCGCGGGACTCGGGGACGTACCGCAGGGTGAGCAGGAGCGCGGCCAGGCCCACCGGCAGGTTGACCCAGAAGATCGCGCGCCAGCCGACGGACTCCACGAGCAGCCCGCCGAGCAGCGGGCCCACCGCCATCGATATGCCTGCCACGGCACCCCACGCGCCGATCGCGCGGGCGCGCTCGCGTGGGTCGGTGAAGGTGTTGGTGATGATCGACATGGCGACCGGGTTGAGCATCGACCCGCCGACCGCCTGGATCATGCGGAAGGCGACGAGCGCGTCGAGGTTCGGGGCGACGGAGCAGAGCGCCGAGCCGATGGTGAAGACGACCAGGCCGGCCAGGAAGACGCGCTTTCGGCCGATCCGGTCGGCCGTGGAGCCCGCGAGCATCAGCAGCGAGGCCAGCACCAGGGTGTAGGCGTCGATCGTCCACTGCAGACCTGAGGTGTTCGCGTCCAGTTCGCGCTGCATGGAGGGCAGGGCGACGTTGAGGATGGTGACGTCGAGGCTCACGATCAGCAGACTCGTACAGCAGATCGCGAGCACCAGTATGCGTCGGCGGTGGGTGAGCTCGGGCATACGACCCATCGTACAAGTCGATAGTGCGCCTAACTAATGACTTTGCGTGATTATTGCGCAGGCACCCGTCGGCGTACGTGACAATGGAGGAATGTCCACGCCCACGACTCCGTTGCAGATCGGCCCGCACACCGTCCGGCCGCCCGTCGTCCTGGCCCCCATGGCCGGGATCACGAACGCGCCGTTCCGCACGCTGTGCAGGGAGTTCAGCGGCGGGAAGGGCCTGTTCGTCAGCGAGATGATCACGACTCGGGCGCTTGTCGAGCGCAACGAGAAGACGATGCAGCTGATCCGCTTCGACGCGACGGAGACCCCCCGGTCGATCCAGCTGTACGGGGTCGATCCCGCCACCGTCGGCAAGGCCGTCCGCATGATCGCGGAAGAGGACCTCGCCGACCACATCGACCTGAACTTCGGCTGCCCCGTGCCGAAGGTGACCCGCAAGGGCGGCGGCTCGGCGCTCCCGTACAAGCGGAACCTGCTGCGGGCGATCCTGCGCGAGGCGGTCGCCGGGGCCGGTGATCTCCCCGTCACGATGAAGATGCGCAAGGGCATCGACGACGACCACATCACGTACCTCGACGCCGGCCGGATCGCCGTCGAGGAGGGCGTGGCGGCGATCGCGCTCCACGGGCGCACGGCCGCGCAGCACTACGGCGGTACGGCCGACTGGGACGCCATCGCCCGGCTGAAGGAGCACGTGCCGGAGATTCCCGTTCTCGGCAACGGCGACATCTGGTCCGCCGACGACGCGCTGCGGATGGTGCGCAGCACTGGTTGTGACGGTGTCGTGGTCGGGCGGGGTTGTCTGGGGCGGCCGTGGTTGTTCGCGGACTTGGTGGCGGCGTTCGAGGGGCGCGCTGCCCGGGCCGGAGGCCCTGATGGATACAGTGTGCGCCCCGCTCTCCGCGAGGTCGCCGCTGTGATGGTCCGCCACGCCACCCTCCTCGGCGAGTGGATCGGCGACGAGGCGCGTGGTGTCATCGACTTCCGCAAGCATGTGGCCTGGTACCTGAAGGGCTTCGCGGTCGGTTCGGAGATGCGGAAGCGCCTTGCGATCACTTCGTCTCTGGCCGAACTCTCCGAGGGGCTGGCCGAGTTGGACCTGGACCAGCCTTGGCCGACGGGCGCGGACGGCCCGCGCGGCCGTACGTCCGGCAACAACAGGGTTGTGCTGCCGGACGGTTGGTTGAAGGACCCGTATGACTGTGCGGGGATCAGCGAGGACGCGGAGTTGGACACGTCCGGGGGCTGAGGGTTCGCTGCGGGTGTGTGGGGGCTGACAGGGGCGGAGCCCCGTCCTTCAGGGGCGCGGGGAACTGCGCGACCAGCCCAATACGCCCCGCACATCGCTCACCGACCTCAGGCACCCCCTACAGCCGTAAGCAACGCCAGCGGTGCAGCCGCAGACCGGGACTCCCGCACGCACGCGTGCGGATACGGCACAGGCTCCCCGTGGCTGTCGCGGCCGTACCCCGCGAGAACCTCCGGAAGGCGGTGGCCGGCGACGGTCGCCGCGTCCACGAGGGCGTGGGCGACCGTACGGGCCTCGTCATGGAGGCCGTAGCGAGCCAATCCCAACGTGACCAGCGCATTGTCGTGCGGCCACACCGAGCCCCGGTGATAGGAGAGCGGGTGATACGCCTCCTGGCCGGAGGCCAGCGTCCGCACTCCCCACCCGGAGAAGAAGTCCGGCTCCAGCAACCGCCGGCCCACCAACTCCCCGTACTCCTTGTCCAGCAGCCCCGACCAGAGCAGATGCCCCGCATCGGAGGCGAGCGCGTCCACATGGTTGCCCTCGCCGTCCAACGCCAGCGCGGGGAACGCGTGCTCCGGCATCCAGAAGTCCCGCTGGAAGCGGTCACGGAGGTCGGCCGCGGCCTGTTCCAGCAGGGCCGCGTAAACCTCGTCCTCCCATACGGCACGTGCCAGTTGGGCAGTGCGGCGCAGGGCGTCGTACGCGTACCCCTGGGCGCCCGCGGCCATCACAGGACCGGTGGGCCGGCTGCCGTCGGCGGAGCAGATGGCGCCGGGGGAGTCCTTCCAGTTCTGGTTGGCGAGGCCGCCCTCGTCGGCGCGGTAGACGAGATAGCCGCGGGAGGTCAGGCCGCCGTGGTCGAGCATCCAGCCGACCGCCGCGCGGGCGTGGGGCTCGAGACGGCGGGCCAGCGCCACGTCGCCGGTCTGCTCGACGTAGGCGCCGAGAAGGACCAGGAACAACGGCGTGGCGTCGACGGACCCGTAGTACCGCCCGTACGGCACCTGCCCGAAGTGCGCCAGCTCCCCGTGCCGCATCTCGTGCACGATCTTGCCGGGCTGGGCCACCGAGTCCGGGCCGACCTCGGTCGCCTGGGCCGCGGCGAGCGCGGGCAGGGTGGCGGCGGCGAGTTGTGGGCGGTAGGGGAGGGCGAAGAGGGAGGTGAGGAGGGCGTCGCGGCCCAGCAGCGTCAAGAACCAGGGGACTCCGGCCGCCGGTACGCGAAGGTCCTCTCCGTCGGGGCCCGTTGCCGGGACCTGGAGCACGGCCAGGTCGGACAGGCCGCGCGCGCAGGCCGCGGCGAGCTCCGGCCAGCCGGTCGGGAAGGGCACGCCCTCCGCGAACTCGTCCTCCAGCGCGAGGAGCCGGTCGTTCGCGGCGGCTGGGGAGGGGGGCACCTCCGGGTGCGGCATACCGTGCGGGCGCGCCGCCACCCGGAGGGCCAGCTCGGCCGAACCGTGCGGTTCGAGGTCGAGGGTCCATACGAGGCGACGCGCGCCCGTGCCGGTCTCCTCGACGCCGTCCGGTGCGGGCTCCGAGGTGACGGTCGTCCAGGACCGCCACTCACCGCGCCGGTAGCTGAACTCCACGCCGTCGTCGAGGACTTCACGGGAGCGGACGGCGCCGATCTTCGCATACGTCCGGTAGTCGGAGCGCAGTTCGAACTGGTCCGTGAAATCGGCGTCCGCGGTGACCGCGATGCGGACCGTGGTCGGCACCGGGCGGTTGCTGGTGACGCGCAGCGATTCGACGAACGCGCCGTCAGCGACGGCCTGTTCACGGAAGACGGTGTACGCGGGCGGCTCCTGGCGGCCGCCGCGCGGTACGAGCACGCAGCGCGCCGTGTCGCCGTCCGCGACCGGCGACAGCGCCTCGGGCACCGCGCCGTCGACGGTCAGCTGCCAGCGGCTCAGATGCCGGGCGTCTCGCACGAACAGCCCGTCGGGCGCGGCCTGCGAGCCGCCGCCGCGTACGCCGCTGATGTCTCCGCCGTCGTCGACTGCCGCGAACGTCCCGCCGTGCACGAGCAGATGATGCCGGTCCGTCATCCCCGGTCCCCTCCCTTGCCACCCTTGCCGAGCCTGTCGATGGCGCTGTGCGCCGGTGCGCCGTGGGCCGTTGAGCTGTGAGCCGATGCGCTGTACGTGTACGTCGCTGAGCCGTGTTCCGTGTCGTCGAACATGCCGTGCCCCGGGCGGGACCCGCCGTCCGGCGCGTCGTGCAGCAGGTCGAGTGTGAGCGCGGCGGTCCAGCTGAAGCCGAGCGCGCCGCAGGCCTCGCCGGTGTACGGATCCACGTACTCGGCGAACCCGGACGTGTCGGCCGTGTCAAGGAGCACCGTCCGCAGGGCGTCCGCCCGCGCGTGCTCGCCGTGCAGCCTGAGCCCCCGCTCCAGCAGCCAGTTGGTGTTGAACCAGGCCGGGCCCCGCCAGTACCGGTGCGGGTCGAAGGCGTCCCCCGTCAGGTCGTAGCTGGGCACCAGGCGCGTGGTGTCGCCGAGCCCGAAGTGCGGGCCGTACACGGTCCGTACGAGCGTGGCGGCGATGTCGCGGGGGAGGGCGGGGAGGAGCAGCGGGATGAGTCCGGAGACACCGCGCTCGGGGATCAGCTCGCCGGTCCGCACGTCCCGGCAGAAGAACATCCCCTCGGCCGGATCCCACAGCCGGTCGACGAGCGCCGCCGTCAGCCGCTCCGCCCGGGTGTGGCGGGCCGTGCCCGTGGCGCCCAGCTCCCGCGCGATCCGGGCCAGTGCGTGCTCCGAGGCGATCAGCAGGGCGTTGAAGGCCGGGTCCTCCACCGCGAACTCACTCGCCCCGTCCCGGGATCCCTCGCCCGGCCCGGCCGCGTATCCCTCGCCCAGTCCGTCTCCGTACTCTGCGCCCGGTCCGTCCCCGTATCCCTCGCCGGGCACATCCCGGTACTCGCCGTCCCGGTAGTCCGTCGCCAGCCGCACGTACCGGCCGTAGTCCAGATCCGTCGGCCGGTCCTCGGCCGCGCCGTGGTCGAGGTCGGCGCGGCGGAAGGAGTGCGACGGGGCCGGCGTGACACGGGAGAGCGGCGTGTCCCAGCTGGGGGCGTTGTCCATGCCCTGCTCCCAGGGGTGGACGACGGAGGCGAGGCCCCCGCCGGCCAGGTCCCGGCGGTGCAGGAGATAGCGGTGCCAGGCCGCCAGGCGGGGGTACATCCGGGCCAGGAAGCCGCGCGACCGCGACAGGCCCGGGTCGGAGACATGTACCAGCCATGCGGCGAGCGCGTGCACGGGTGGCTGCACGATGCCCGACGTCTGTACGGTGCGCGGGGCGCCCGCGGCGCGCCCCGCGGTCGAGGAGCGCCAGAAGTCGGGGCTCGGGAAGTACGCGTCGAGGGGGACGGTGGGGTTGAACACGATGTGCGGGATCCGGCCGTCGTCCCACTGCGCGTCGAGCAGCGTCTCCAGCTCCACCTGTGCCCGCAGCGGCGACAGATGGCGCAGGCCGATCGCGATGAACGCGGAGTCCCAGGACCACTGGTGCGGGTACAGGCCGTGCGAGGGCACCGTCGACGTTCCCGTCCAGTTGCCGTTCAGCACCCGGGCCGCCCTCAGATGCAGCGACCCCGCCGGGCGGACCGGATCGTATACGGCCGCCCCGGTATGGCCGATCTCACCCTGCCCGGAAAATGGCGGTGAGGGTGAGGTGCGTACGGGATCCAGGTGCCCGGTGCGACGGGCGGTCAACTGGGTTGTGCGGTCCACTCAGGTCTCCCCGACGACAGGCGGCCGACCAGTTCGGCAGTAGCTACTCTAGGGTTACGTCTATTTAACACGCAAAACTCAATATGTAATGCAGAGTTGGTGAGCGCAAGGGGTTCGCATGACCGGGACCGCCAGGAGGAGCGGAATGGCCGGAAGAGCCGGGAAGACCGGAAGCCAGGCGAGCTCCGGCGATCTGCTGGAGCTGGTGCGGAGCGGGCGTGCCACCACGCGCGGGGCGTTGCAGCAGGTCACGGGGTTGTCCCGGGCCACGGTCGGGCAGCGCCTGGACCGGCTGTTCCGGGCCGGCTGGCTGCGTGAGGGCGCCGCGGGGCCGGTGGACTCGCCGCAGGGCGGCCGCCCCTCGGTCCGGCTGGAGTTCGATGACTCACACGCCGTCGTCCTCGCCGCCGACCTCGACACCCGGCACGCCCGCGCCGCGGTCCTCTCCCTGACGGGTGAGTTGCTGGCCGAGCACGGCGGGCCGCTGCTCATCGAGGACGGCCCCGACGCCGTACTCGGCGAGCTCGGCCGCTGGTTCGGCGAGCTGCTGCGGAAGGCCGGGCACCAGGCGCACGAGGTCTGCGGCATCGGGCTCGCCGTGCCGGGGCCCGTCGACAGCGAGACCGGCCGGGTCGTCCAGCCGCCGATCATGCCCGGCTGGGACGGCTACGACATACGGGGTCGCCTCACCCGCGCCTTCACCGAGCACACGGGCGCCGCGGCCGTCCCGGTGCTCGTGGACAACGACGCCAACCTCATGGCGTACGGCGAACAGCGCACCGCCTATCCCGACTGCTCGGCCTTCGTGCTGGTCAAGGTCTCCACCGGCATCGGCGCGGGCGTGGTCGTCGGCGGCACGATCTACCGGGGCATCGACGGGGGCGCCGGGGACATCGGGCACATCCGGATCCCCGAGGGTGCCGACGCGCTGTGCAGGTGCGGGGCGTACGGCTGCCTCGCCGCCGTCGCCAGTGGTGGAGCCGTCGCGCGCCGGCTGGCGGAAACGGGAGTTCCGGCGGCCTCGGGGTCGGATGTGCGCGATCTGCTGACCTCCGGGCACCCCGGAGCGGCCGCGCTCGCCCGGGAGGCCGGGCGCAGCGTCGGCGACGTGCTGGCGACGGTGGTGACGCTGCTCAACCCCGGGGTCCTGATGATCGCCGGAGATCTGGCCGGAACGGCGTTCCTCACCGGCGTACGCGAACTGCTCTACCAGCGCGCCCTGCCCCGCTCCACCGCCCACCTGGACGTCGTCACCTCACGGCTCGGCGATCGAGCGGGCCTGGTCGGAGCGGGTGCGCTCGTCGTGGAGCACCTGTACGCGCCCGAGCGGGCCGAGGAGCGGCTGCTCGCGATGGGTGTCTGACGGAGTGTGTGACGGCCGTGTTTCGGTCCGTGAACCGGTCCGAATGGTGAAATCCGGTCGGCCAAAACGGCGTGATTCTCGCCACGCCTGATCGGGGTTTCGCTCAGATGAGCGGATCTTGGGCTACTGCACTTCTCAAAGGGTGGCACTGAGTGCCACCCTTTGATCGTTTACGGCGTGAACTCAGAGGTGCCGAGGTCCGCTCAGAAGAGCGAAAATCCAGATCTACGGGCGTTGACTGGTTCAAGACATGAACGCAAGGTGCCGCGACGGCTTACCAACCCTTGACTTTCGATCTGCTGGCGGACGGGTGGTTACGTCCGTATGACGCACAAGTGGACGTACCCAGGTGCCTTCGATCTGGGTATGTTCCCCGTCGTCAGGGCAGCCACCGAGTCCTCGAGGAGTCGAGACCCGTGTCGGAAAACAAAGATCCCCACGTAGCTGAGAGTGGCCTCGAGAGCGTGAAGTTCGTTTATGACTTCACCGAGGGCAACAAGGACCTCAAGGATCTCCTTGGTGGCAAGGGTGCCAACCTCGCCGAGATGACCAACCTGGGCCTTCCCGTCCCTCCGGGCTTCACGATCTCCACCGAGGCCTGCAAGACCTACCTCGACAGCGGCGACGAGCCGGCGGCACTGCGTGACGAGGTGAGTGCACACCTCGACGCCCTCGAAGAGCGCATGGGCAAGAAGCTCGGGCAGGCCGATAACCCCCTCCTCGTATCCGTCCGTTCAGGGGCGAAGTTCTCCATGCCGGGCATGATGGACACCGTCCTGAACATCGGCCTCTCCGACAAGTCCGTGAAGGGCCTCGCCGAGCAGGCGGGCGACGAGCGCTTCGCGTGGGACTCGTACCGGCGCCTCATCCAGATGTTCGGCAAGACGGTCCTCGCCGTCGACGGCGACCTCTTCGAGGACGCACTGGAAGCGGCGAAGACGGCGAAGAAGGTCACGGTCGACACGGACCTCGAAGCGGCCGACCTGAAGAAACTCGTCACCAAGTTCAAGAAGATCGTCAAGACCGAGTGCGGCCGGGACTTCCCGCAGGACCCGCGCGAGCAGATGGACCTCGCCATCCACGCGGTCTTCGACTCCTGGAACACCGACCGCGCCAAGCTCTACCGCCGCCAGGAGCGCATCCCGCACGACCTCGGCACGGCCGTCAACATCTGCTCGATGGTCTTCGGCAACCTCGGCCCCGACTCCGGCACCGGCGTCGCCTTCACCCGCGACCCGGCCTCCGGTCATCAGGGCGTGTACGGCGACTACCTGCAGAACGCGCAGGGCGAGGACGTGGTCGCCGGCATCCGCAACACGGTCCCGCTCGCCGAGCTGGAACTGATCGACAAGAAGTCGTACGACCAGCTGATGCAGATCATGGAGACCCTGGAGAACCACTACAAGGATCTCTGCGACATCGAGTTCACCATCGAGCGCGGGCAGCTCTGGATGCTCCAGACACGGGTCGGCAAGCGGACGGCGGGGGCGGCCTTCCGTATCGCCACGCAGCTCGTCGACCAGGGACTCATCGACGAGGCCGAGGCGCTCCAGCGCGTGACGGGCGCCCAGCTCGCCCAGCTGATGTTCCCGCGCTTCGACGAGGACGCGAAGGTCGAGCAGATCGGCCGGGGCATCGCGGCCTCGCCGGGCGCGGCGGTCGGCAAGGCCGTCTTCGACTCGTACACGGCCATCAAGTGGTCGCGGTCCGGCGAGAAGGTCATCCTGATCCGCCGCGAGACCAACCCGGACGACCTCGACGGCATGATCGCGGCGGAGGGGATTCTCACGTCCCGCGGCGGCAAGACCTCGCACGCCGCCGTCGTCGCGCGCGGCATGGGCAAGACCTGCGTCTGCGGCGCCGAGGACCTCGAAGTCGACACCAAGCGGCGGCGGTTGACGGTCAACGGCACCATCGTCGAGGAGGGCGACGTCGTCTCGATCGACGGCTCGACCGGCAAGGTGTACCTGGGTGAGGTCCCGGTCGTCCCGTCCCCCGTCGTGGAGTACTTCGAGGGGCGGATGCACGCGGGCGCCGACGACGCGGACGAGCTGGTCGCGGCCGTGCACCGGATCATGGCGTACGCCGACCGGGTACGCCGCCTGCGGGTACGGGCCAACGCGGACAACGCCGAAGACGCCCTGCGCGCACGGCGGTTCGGGGCTCAGGGCATCGGCCTGTGCCGTACCGAGCACATGTTCCTCGGCGACCGGCGGGAGCAGGTGGAGCGGCTGATCCTGGCCGACACCGACGCCGAACGCGAGGAGTCGCTGAAGGAACTTCTGCCGCGGCAGAAGCAGGACTTCATCGAGCTGTTCGAGGCTATGGACGGACTGCCCGTCACCGTCCGCCTGTTGGACCCGCCGCTGCACGAATTCCTGCCGGACATCACGGAGTTGTCCGTCCGCGTCGCACTCGCCGAGTCCCGCAAGGACTCCAACGAGAACGACCTGCGCCTCCTCCAGGCGGTCCACCGCCTCCACGAGCAGAACCCGATGCTGGGTCTGCGCGGTGTCCGTCTCGGCCTGGTCATCCCCGGCCTGTTCACCATGCAGGTGAGGGCGATCGCGGAGGCGGCGGCCGAGCGGAAGAACGCGAAGGGCGACCCGCGCGCCGAGATCATGATTCCGCTCGTGGGTACGGTCCAGGAGCTGGAGATCGTCCGCGACGAGGCCGAGCAGGTCATCGCGGAGGTGCAGCAACAGACCGGTGTGGACCTGAAGTTGTCCCTCGGCACGATGATCGAGCTGCCGCGCGCCGCACTGACGGCCGGGCAGATCGCCGAGGCGGCGGAGTTCTTCTCCTTCGGCACGAACGACCTGACCCAGACGGTGTGGGGCTTCTCCCGGGACGACGTGGAGGCTTCGTTCTTCACGGCGTACCTCGAGAAGGGCATCTTCGGAGTCTCCCCGTTCGAGACCATCGACAAGGACGGCGTGGGCAAGCTCGTACGCGACGCAGTGAAGGCCGGCCGCGCGACCCGGCCGGACTTGAAGCTCGGTGTCTGCGGCGAACACGGTGGCGACCCCGAGTCGGTCCACTTCTTCCACGAAGTGGGACTCGACTACGTGTCCTGCTCGCCGTTCCGGATCCCGGTCGCGCGGCTGGAGGCGGGGCGCGCGGCGTCCACGTCGAAGGGAAGCGACCACCGGTAGCGCCGGTAGCGCCGGTAACCCGGCAGAACTCCGGGGCCGTTGTCGGTCACCCCGACCCTCACCGACGGGCAACGGCTCCGGCGTGCGAAAGAGGAGGGGCGGCACCTTGTGCGGAGGTGCCGCCCCTTCGTGCATCATCTGCGGAGACTGTCAAGCTATGGCGCTGACCAGGCAAAGCTCTCACCGTCGCCGACACTCATAAGACGCAGCCTCTGTTCCTGTTCGTCAACGTCTCCGCGACCCACGTCCCTCACGGCCACTACCTCGACGACAGTATGGACAGCGCACGCTCCCAGCGGGCAGCCCTGGCATATGCAGATGCCCACCTCGGTCGGTTGATCAGCACCGTGACCAGAATCCAGCCGTGGCTGATCATCATCTGCGCCGATCACGGGGACGCATTCGGCGAGGACGGGTACCGCGGACGAGGCATCGTCCACGCGACCGTCCTGAACGTGCCGTACGCCGCCTGGTACGCCCAGCCCACTACGCTCCCCACGCATGGGAGACCGGAACAACAGCCCGACCGCTGACGCATCCGTGGTCGTCGCCATCGACACCGAGGGCTTGGTGGCTGTCCTCAGCGCCAACTTCCGCCGTCACGGTGGTGAGTATCTCTTCCTGCCCGGGGGCCGAAGGGAACCCGGCGAGAGCCCGGAAGAGTGCGCACGCCGCGAACTCGCCGAAGAGGCAGGCGTCACCGCGCGGACGTGGCGGGCGCTGGGCGCGTACGCGATGACGCTCGGCTCCACCGCCCGCGTCCACCTCTACGAGGCTCGCGACCTCACGCTCGGTCAGCAGTCCCTGACCCCGTCCGAAGCCGACTTCAAGTTGTCCTGGTGGCCCCTCGCTGACGCCATTGGGGCTGCCGCTGACGGTCAGTTCCTGCTCCCTGCCGGGCCGCTTGCTCTCATGCTCGCCGAACGGTCTCGTTGATCCATCACCGCCTCGTTCTGAGCTGCTCCGAGTGTCACGGCGGTGGAATCCGGGACGGCGCTGTCTGCGGAGGCTGTCCGTGCCCGGCCTCCGGGCCGATCGGCGCGCCACATTCCCCTGAACGACAACTGGGCAACAGCCGTCCCCCTCCGGAGGGGGACGGCGGACAACCTCGGCGGCGACCAGCGGGTCGGTGTGGTCTACGGCTCGGCGAAGGGACTCGACCCTTCGACGCGCACAGTCCATGGGCGCCGCGACTCGGGCCTGCCGGAACCCCCGGAGGGTGTGGCCGCGAGTGACAGTGTCGTCACGGACGCGGTGGTCACGGCCGATCTGGACGGAGACGGCTTCCGTGCGGGGCCGGTTACGAGCGGAACGGCCCCGTCACCTCATACGTGATCCCGCCCGACGAACTGCCGCTCGTGCCGCGCTGGCTGGAGAAGTACAGTCGGCGCCCGTCGGGGGAGAAGGCCGGGCCGGTGATCTCCGAGCCGGACTGGTTGTCGATGCGGAGGAACGGGGCGATCACGTCGTCGGGGGTGATGACGCAGATCTCCATGTTGCCGCCGTCCTCCGCGACGAAGAGGTCGCCGGAGGAGGTGCCGGTGACGTTGTCGACGCCGGTCAGCGGGGCCGTGCCGGAGGTGACGAGCGAGTCGTCGTACGCCAACTCGTAGGTGTTGTTGGTGAGGTTGAGCTGCCAGACTCGGTTGTCGCCCTTCGTGGTGAACCAGACCGTGTCGTCGGCGTAGTAGCAGCCCTCGCCGCCGTTGAACTTCTTCGAGCCGGAGACCTGGGTGCGGGTGGTCGTGGGGGAGCCGTCCGGGTCGGGGATGTTCGCCCAGGTGAAGGAGCCGGAGGTGGCGGTCCCGGCGACCAGGACCTGGAGGGTGCCGGAGGAGAGGTTGCCCCAGGTGGTCGGGACGAAGCGATAGAGGCAGCCGCTCGTCTCGTCCTCCGTCAGGTACACGACCTTGCGCACCGGGTCGGCGGCGGCCGCCTCGTGCTTGAAGCGGCCCATGGCGTCCCGGCGGACCGAAGCGTTCACACCCCAGGGGTCCGTCTCGTAGACGTAGCCGAGGGACACCTCCTCGCAGGACAGCCAGGTGTTCCACGGGGTCTTGCCGCCCGCGCAGTTCTGCCGGGTGCCGGACAGGATGCGGTACGCGCCCGTGATCGCGCCGGAGGACGAGAACCTCACCGCGCTCGCACCGCCCGAGGGGTTGATCTCCGAGTTGGATACGTAGATCCAGCCGCTGCCGTCCGCGTAACAGGCTCCGCCGTCAGGGGCGTTGTGCCAGGTGTACGAGGTTCCGGTGACCGTCTGGCCGGAACGGGCGATCACTCTGCTCGTGAAACCGCTCGGCAGTCTGATGCCGTTGGCGTTCGCCGCGCCGAGTGCTCCGTACGGGCCGGTGCCGGGCTGCGCGGGCGCGGCGTACGCGGCGCCGCGCCACAGGGTTCCGCCGAAGACGGCGGACGAACCGCCGAGGACGGCCGCACGCAGGAGAGTACGACGTTCCACTGTCGCTCCAAGGGGGTGCCGAGATCGCTCCGTCCGCCGGTCGGCGACGGGGTCGCGCAACGCCGGAGCCTAGGAGGGCGGGGTGGCCGCGCCGTGGACGGATGGTGACGTGGACGCGTCACGTTTGTCCGCCCGTGCGCCATCCCCGTTTCCCGTCCCCTGTCCCCCGTGTGCCCCTCCAGCACCTCATACCTTCAGCGTCTCGTACGTGACCCCCGTCAGTCGCTCCGACTCCTCCCAAAGCCGTTCCCCCGCCGCGTCGTTGAGTGTCCATTTGGCACGCCAGGACTTCGCGGGGGAGCCGCGCCAGGACAGGAACGACGGACCCGTGAAGGAGTCCGGGCGTACGTCGGGCGCCGTCGCCGCGTACAGCGTGGGGAGGGCGCCCGCCTCCGCCGACTGGGCGAAGAAGCGGTTGCCGATCCGCATGAACCCCTCAGCGCCCTTGCGGCCCTCCAGCTTGGGGCCCTTGGTCTGGAGGTTGGTGGAGGCGTAGCCGGGGTGCGCGGCCGCCGCCACGACGTCGGAGCCGATGGCGGCGAGCCGGCGGGCCAGCTCGTGCGTGAAGAGGAGGTTGGCCGTTTTGGAGCGCGCGTACGCCGTCCAACGCCCGTACCCGCGCTCGCTGTTGAGGTCGTTGATGTCGATGTTCGACAGCGAGTGCGTCGTGCTGGAGAGACTCACCACGCGCGCACCGGGCGTGCCGAGCAGGGTCGGCAGCAGCAGCCCGGTGAGCGCGAAGTGCCCGAGATGGTTGACCCCGAACTGCGTCTCGAAGCCGTCCACCGTGCGCCCGAAGGGCAGAGCCATCAGGCCCGCGTTGTTGATGAGCAGGTCCAGGCGGTCGTGCCCTTGCCGCTCCGGCCCGTACGCCGCCGCGAACTCCCGTACGGAGTGCAGGTCCCCGAGGTCCAGGCGCGCGAACTCCACCTCCGCGCCCGGCACCTCGGTGACCAGGCGGTCGCCCGCCTCGGTGCCACGTTCCTCGCTCCGGCAGGCCAGGACGACCCGGGCGCCGCGTCGGGCCAGTTCGCGGGCGGTGACGTAACCGAGCCCGCTGTTGGCTCCGGTGACGATGGCCGTGCGGCCGCTCTGGTCGGGGATGTCGTTCGCGTTCCAGCCGGTCATGGCCCTGGACTCCCTCCGCATGCGGTACAGGACTCACTCCCGCTCAGTCTCTAGGAACGGTCAGCGCGATGCGTACTCCTCCGGCGGCGTGGCGTACTCCTCCGGGTGCGTCGGATACTCCTCCGCCATCGGACGGGTGTCCAGGTAGAACCACTCGGCGGTGGGGCCCGGGGTCGGGCCTGTTGCCGGGCCTGTTGTCGGGGGCCCGGTGCGGCGCCTGGGAAGCGGCCGGCCGCTCTCGTAGGTCGGTGAGGACAGGGGCTCGTCAACTGCCGTCGTGTCCATGGCGGTTGGCTGTCGTGTCGGTTTCGCCGGGCCCGGCATCAGCAGTTCCACGCGCAGACCCAGGCCGCGCTGCTGGGTGACGAACTCCTCGACCTGGTTGCGGCAGGCGTGGTCCAGGTGGGTCACCCCGGTCAGGTCGAGGCGGATGCGCGGCTTGCCCGACTCGCCGGCGGCTTCCAGGGCCTCGATCAGCTGCGGGAGGCGTAGGAAGGTGGCGTTGCCGGCCATGACGACCTTGGCGGTGTCCTCCTCCAGGTGCTGCTTGATCACGGTCTGCGACATGCGCAGCGCGGCCAGCACGATCCCGGCGGCGAGACCGATGAGGACGCCTTCGAGCAGCGCGGTCGCCACGATGACCAGAGTGGTGATCGTCATGACCGCGAACTCGCCCCGGTCCTGGCGCCACATCTTCGGGAACTCCTCCGGCGCGAACAGCTTCCAGCCGCTGTGGACGAGGACCCCGGCGAGCACCGAGATGGGGATCAGCGCGAGGACCTGGGGGAGGAGGAGTGCGAAGGCGAGCAGCCACAGGCCGTGCAGCGTGCGGGAGAGGCGGGTCTTGGCGCCCGCCTGGACGTTGGCCGAACTGCGGGCCACGACCGCCGTGATGGGGAGCGCGCCGAGGATGCCGGCCACCGTGTTTCCGGCGCCCTGGGCGATGAGTTCGGGGTTGTAGCGGGTGCGCGGGCCGCTGTGCATGCGGTCGACGGCGGCCGCGGTGAACAGGCTCTCCGCCGAGGCGATCACCGTGAAGGTGAGGATCGCGGTGATGATCCCCGGGTCGGCGAGGCCCGCGAGCTGCTCCGTACCGGGGACGTCGACGGACGCGAGCAGATTGCCGACCTGGAGCGTCTTCACGTTCACGCCCGGGAGGGACGCGACCGCGATACCGATGCCCACGGCGACCAGCGCGGCCGGGATCTTCTTCACCGGGCCCGGCATCTTCTTCCACAGGAAGCTGAGCGCGACGGTGATGACGCCGAGTCCGGCGGCGATCAGGGCCTGGGGGTTCGCCAGGGTGTCGGCGAGCAGGCCGGGGACGCCGGCCATGTTCTCGATCGGGGTACCGGGGGCACTGGAGTCGGACATCGGATACAACTGGCTGAACATCAGCGGCAGTCCGATGCCCGCGAGCATGCCCTGCACGACGGCGAGCGAGATCGCCTGGAAGAACCGGCCGAGACGGACCACGCCCAGGACGATCTGCAGGATGCCGGAGCCGAGGACGATCACGCCGAGCATGGCCACGCCGTATTCGAGGACGGTCTCCGCGACGAGGGCCGCCAGTCCGGCCGCCGGCCCGCTGACCTGGAGGGTGCTGCCGCGCGCCGCGCCGACCACCAGGCCGCCGATGACTCCGGAGATGATGCCCAGCTCGGCGGGGACGCCGGAGGCGACGGCGACGCCGATGCACAGGGGGAGGGCGACGAGGAAGACGACGAGGGAGGCGGTGATCTCGGTGGCGAGGTCGGCCTTCGGTGCCTTGGGGCGGGTGCTGCCACCGGTGTCGGTGTCGGTGCCGGTATCAGCACCGGGACCGGTGACAGGGGTGGTGTCGGGGACGGGGGCCTTGGCGAAGGCGGGGTTCGTGGCGGGTGCTGCCGGTACCGCAGATGCCTCCGGTACCGCCGGTGTCCCGGCGTGCGGTGTCCTGGCGTGCGGTGTCCTGGCGTGCGCCGGAACGCGCCCGCGTGCGTGCAGCCCGCTCATGCGGCGTGCACCCGGAAGCGGCCGTCCTCGTCCAGCTCGTGCACCTGACCGGTGTCGACCTCGTAGTACCAGCCGTGCAGCCGCAGCCGCCCCGAGTCGAGCCGTTGCTTCGTCCCCGGGTAACTGCGCAGTACCGCGAGCTGGTTGACGACGTTGAGCTGGGCCACGTCCGGCATCGACGGGTCCCCCGGCGCTCCGTCGAGCACCGGGGCCAGCTCCGGGCGGGCCAGGTCCAGCCAGGCGTCCACGCCGGGCAGCGCGGACAGGTCGTCGCCGGACTTCAGGGCGCCCATCGCGCCGCAGTGAGAGTGGCCACACACGACGATGTCCTGAACGCCGAGCACCTCCAGTGCGTACTCGATGGTGGCGGCCTCGCCGGAGGCGCCGTGCCGCCCGTGCGGTGGAACGATATTGCCCGCGTTCCGCAGCTCGAATATCTCTCCGGGTCGTGCGCCCGTGATCAGGGCCGGTATGACCCGTGAGTCCGAGCAGGTAATGAACAATGCCTCCGGATATTGACCCTCGGCCAGTTTCCGGTATTCGCCGCTCTCGAAATCGACCCGTCTCTTGAACGTGCGGGCGCGGTCCAGTAATGCCTTCACGGTTCCTCCCGGCATGGGGTTCGACCAGGGCTTTCCCGTCGTTCTCTCCACCGTAGAGGGGTGCCTGCCAGGGGAAGGTTAAGGGAACACTAGAGCGCGGCCAGCAATGGACCATATTTTGTCCGGGCCGCTCTCTGGCACCGCCAATCGGACACTCTTGAGCGGTTTTTGAGCGACTGCTCACATTGCCCCGGATTCGCGCGACGTGCCTTTGGCGGCTCTTGTAGCGTGGCACCTCCACGGCACGGAATTCGTGCTGTCCGGAGTCACGCGGATGGGGAGACAGGACGTATGGGCGTACGAGTGCTGCTCATCGAGGACGACGAGACGATCGCCGAACCGCTCGCCGAGGGCCTCGGGCACTTCGGGCTGACGGTCGACCGCGTCTCCACCGGGGCCGACGGGCTGAGAGGGCCGTACGGCGATGTCGTCCTGCTCGACCTGGGACTGCCCGACATGGACGGCATCGACGTGTGCCGCGGCATCCGGCAGGTCTCCGACGTCCCCGTCATCATCCTCAGCGCGCGGGGCGAGGAGGCCGACCGGGTCCTCGGCCTGGAGCTGGGCGCCGACGACTACCTGGCGAAACCCTTCAGCCTGCGCGAGCTGGTGGCCCGCGTGCGCGCGGTGACACGGCGTACGCAGCAGGGGCGGGGTACGCAACAGGGGCTGATGGGGCCGGAGTTCGCGGAGTTGTCGGGAGCGCGAGCGGAAGCGGGGGCGCTGGAGGCGGGGATGCTTGGTGCCGGGCCCCTCGCCGACGGCATGCGCGGGGGCGGACCACTCGGTGCCGGACGTTTCGGTGCCGGACGGTTCGGAGCCGAACGGCTCGGTGTCGGGCCGCTCGGGGCTGAGCCGCGTGACGCTGGGCCGGGTGGCGACGCACCGCGGGATGTCGGGCCGATCGATGTCGGGCCGATCGCTGTCGGGCCGCGCATCGCCGGGCCCCCCGACGGTGGGCGGCTGGACGCGGGGCCGTTCGACGCCGGGACGCCGGGCGCGGGGGCGCTGGGCTCGGGTACGGATGTCGCCGGAGCGCACGGCGAGGGGGCGTACGACTCGGGGACCTCTGGATTCTCGGGCTCCTCGGATGTCGGGCCGTCCGAATCGCGACCTTGGGCCGTGGGGCCACGAGGTGCGGAGCCGTTCGAGGGCGAGTCGTTCGGCGGGGAGCCGTTCGCCGGGGGGCCGGAGCTCGCGTCGCCCCCGTCGCCCGCACGGGCCTCGTACGAGCCCTCCGGCGCCACCCGTGCGCCGTCCTCGTACGACCCCTCCGAGGTCACCCGCACCACCTCACCGTACGAACCCCCGGACGTCACCCGGCACTTCGAGCCCTCGACCTCCTTCGAGACCGGTCCCTACGAAACGAACCGCCCCCACCGTCCCTACCGCCCCCACCAAGCCGAGGCCTTCGAAACGGGCCCGGCCTTCGAAACGGGCCCGGCCTTCGAAACGGGCCCGGCCTTCGAAACGGGCCCGGCCTTCGAAACGGGCCCGGCCTTCGAGTTCGCGCCGCCCATCGAGCCCGCGCCACCCGTCGAAGCCGTCCCCTCCGCCGACCCCGAGCCGGCCTCGTCGGCCGAGGTCGCGGCCGGTCCCGGCCCTCTCGTGGTCGATCGCCGCACCCGGCAGGTCTGGGTCGGTGAGTCCCCGATCTCGCTGACGCCGAAGGAGTTCGAACTCCTCGCGCTGCTCACCGAGGACCCCGGCGCGGTGTACTCGCGGCAGCAGATCCTCGACCGGGTGTGGGACCCGCACTACCAAGGCCCGACGAAGACGCTGGACGTCCATGTCGCCACGCTGCGGCGGAAGTTGGGGCATTCGGCGTGGATCCAGACGCTGCGCGGGGTCGGGTTCAGGCTGGCCGTGCGGAGCCGGCCGCCCACCGCGGGCGGATCGAGTGGGTCTGGCGGGTCGTCGTACGGCTCGGGCGGGTCGTACGGGGAACGGCCGGCCGGGTCGTACGGAGGGGAGCGCCCGAGCGGACCGTACGAGAACCCGCCGCCGAGCGGAACATACGGCGCGCCCGAGCGACCGGCGGCCTACCCATGACCCGTCGGCTGCTGCTCAGCTACCTCAGCCTCGCCGCCCTGCTCCTGCTTTGCCTGGAGATCCCGCTGGGGTTCGTCTACTCGCGGGGCGAGCGGGAGCGGGTCACCAACGTGGCGATGGACGAGGCGGAGTCGGTCGCCGAGTACGCCTCGCTGTCCATGTCGATGGGGCGTGCGCAGCGGGATCTGCCCGGCCGGGTGGCCCGTTGCGCCGAGCGCATCGGCGGCAAGGTGGTGATCGTGGACCCGTCCGGCGCTCTGGTCGCCAGCTCGCACCGGCTCTCGGCGGAGGAGACCCGAGGGCTGGCCACCCGCCCCGGGATCGCCGCCGCGCTCCGGGGAGCCGCCACCCAGGACGTCCGCACCTCCACCATCGGCGGCGTCCAGTACCTGTCCGTCGCGGCCCCGGTCGCACGCGGCACGTTCAAGCAGGGCGCCGTGTGGATCACGCTGCCCACGCGGATGGTGCAGGACCGGGTCCACCACGTCTGGATGCTGCTCGCGCTCGGCGGACTCGCGGCGCTCACCGCGGTCACCCTCATCGGCTTCGCCATCGCCCGTTGGACGGGTCGCCCCATCCGCGAACTGGAGCGCGCCACCCACAAGTTGGCCGACGGCGGCCCCGCCACCCCCGTGGCGATCACGAAGGGACCGCCGGAGGTACGCAGCCTCGCGGCCACCTTCAACCGTACCGCCGCCCGCCTCGAACACCTCCTCGCCTCCCAGCGCGCCTTCGCCGGCGAGGCCTCGCACCAGCTCAAGACCCCGCTCTCGGCGCTACGGCTGCGCCTGGAGAACCTCGAGCCCGACATCGCGCTGCACGCCCGTGGCAGCCTCACCGCCGCGATGACCGAGACCGACCGACTCGCCAGGATGGTCGAGGGGCTGCTGGCGATGGCCCGGCTCGATGAGAGCGCCGCCGTGCGCGAGCCGGTCGACCTGGACGAGGTCTGCGCCGAACGGCACCGCGCCTGGACGCCGTTGTTCGAGCAGTACGGGGTACGGCTCGTCCTGATCGGCGACCACGCGGGACCCGTACCCGTACCGGTACTGGCCGTGCCCGGTGCGCTGGAGCAGATCCTGGACAACCTGCTCTCCAACGCCCTGCGGGTGGCGCCCCTCGGCTCCGCCGTCTCCATCGACGTGCGCCGCCCCGCGTCCCACGAACGCCGCTTCCACCCCCGCCCGGCGGGCCCGTCCCGCGTCGAACTCCACGTCACGGACGAGGGCCCCGGCATGACCGAGGAGCAACGCCGCCGCGCCTTCGACCGCTTCTGGCGTGCTCCCGACGCGCCCAAGGGCGGCACGGGCCTCGGCCTGGCCCTCGTCCAGCGCCTCACGCACGCGAGCGGCGGCGAGATCACCCTGCGTGCCGCCGCCCGGGGCGGCCTGGACGCGGTGGTCGAACTGCCGCCCGTGAGAGGCAGGGACAGAGACGGCACCACGGTGACGGCTCCCCACCGGCCGCTGGAGAGCACCGCCCAACGAGTGCCGTGAGACACCTGGGCCCGGGTCGGGGTCTCCTCGGCCCGACTACCGCGATGCGCCGCCCCGGCGCACCCGTAGTCATCCCGTCAGAAGTGCCGAGATGGCGTTCCAAAGCTGGGCCGGTTGTGGGGAGGGCGGAACGTGCTGATGGAACGGCAGGGCCGAGCGACCCGCGGGCGCGTCGTCCGCCAAATGAGTGGTGAGCAGACGCAACTGCGGGCCTGGCGTCAACCCCAGTTGGCGCGGGAGGCGGTGATGGGTGAGCAGGAGAGCGGGGATGCCGGTGAAGGCAGCGGTCTTCAGTGCGCAGGCCACGTCGGGGACGTCGAGTGTGCGGGTGGTCCACAGAGCGAGGAGGTCGGCGGGCCGGGCGATGGGCATGCTCTGGGACGGCTGGTCGAGCGTCACCAAGTGCGGATGGCGGCCGTACCGCCACAACTCGGCGGTGATGACATGCGCCGCAGCCCGCAGCAGTCCCTCGACCGGCCCGAACGTCGGCGGGCTGGTGTCGAGGACCAGGGTGACCTCTCCTGGCAAGGGCTCCGCCTCCGTGACATGGAGCCGGTAGAGCAGTTCGTGGCGGGAGTGCTTCAGCAGCAGGAGCGGTCGCGGCAGAGCGAGTTGGGTGGGCAGGAGATGGGTCAGCGCGCCACGGTTGCTCGTGCCGCTCGTACCCGGCGCGTGGGCCGTCGTCCTCGTACGGGCGGAGCCGTCGCTCGCCTGCGTGGCGAGCAGCCGCAGTTGACGGCTGTCGAGTTGCGGCATGTCGGCGGCCGAGCGCGCGAGCAGCAGCGGAAGGCTCGGATCCGCCTCGACCGTCTCGGGGCCGAGGACGGTCAGCAGGGAGATCATCCGGTCGGTGACGGTGTCGGCCGCGGCGACGACCGGCGGCAGCGACACGGCCGGAACATTGCTCGCGCACAGGCCGGCGGCCAGCGCGTCACGAAGAGCTGCCACGCGGTCCGCGTCGCGGCTCCCCGGCGGAGGCTCGCACTCCGCGATCCGCTCGGTCCCGGCCGCGAGGAGACCCACGAACCCCACCCGTGAGCGATCCGGCCAGGCCAGATCCTTGAGCCGGGCCATTCCGGGGTGGTCGGCGAGCACACCGAAGCGGGGGTCGTGGAGTGCGTCGGTGGCCGCCCTGCCGGTGAGTGCGACCAGGTCTTCGGCAAGGGAGAGCGGCGGCCACAGATCAGCCTTGCCGAGAGCGACGAGGCCCGCCGGGTCGACGCGGAGGGTCGTAGGGCGCGGTGCATCGGGCGGTGGAGGCGAGGCAGGGGAGGCCTCGGGGACCGTCGTCTCCTTCTGCGGCCTCGGATCGGCCGGAGGAATCCGGTTACGGGGAACGACGAAGGGAAGCTGCTCGCGCCATACGGTGAAGTCGCTGCACAGTACGGCGACCATCGGTTCGCGGTCGGGCGTCATGCACCAGGTCAGCCTGGTGATGCCGGAGTGAGTGTGGCTGTACTCGAGAGTCTCGGAGTCGTCCCGCCGGTGCAGGAGCCGCCCACCGCCCACCGTCATGACGGTCAGCCGGCCGTCACCAAGACCAGCCGCCAGCAGCGTCAGGCCGGGCAGGGCAAGCCAGTCCAGCGCCCGCACGTCCGCGAGCTTCAGGGACGCCAGTGGCCCGGCGAGTACGCCGTCGCTGAGCGTCACTTCGGACTCTGTCGCACCCGCCACCAGAAAGCCCTTGTCACCGAATACCGGCGTTGCGGCCGGGACTGATATCCGGGATGGGAACGCCGGTATCTCGTGGTGGGTCGCTGACCGACCCCCGTCGGCATCATCCGCGATAAACGCGAACATCCTGCCACGGCTGTTGTCGGTGAAGAAAGCGATCGTCCTCCCCCGCGGGAGGAACACCCCGCAATCCGGCTGGAGGAGGCCCGCGTCACGTCTCCCCCACCGCAGTTCGCCGTACCGGCCGTCGGGGCCCCAGACGTCGATGACCGAGTGCGCCCGGCTGTCGAGGCGATTGAAGAGGAAGCGCCCCGCACCGCGGACTCGCGCCGCCGGGACTCGAACCGTCGCGCCGTGCACCCGGACCAGCAGCGCCGCCGTGAGGCCGTCCCAGATGGCCGTCCCGGAGTCGCTCTGGACCGCCAGCAGCGCCCGTTCCCCGTGGGTGTTCCATGTGACGAAACGCACCACGCCGCGTTCGGGCATCGTGCGCAACAGCCGGCCGGTCTGCCCGTCCCAGATCCGTACCAGGCCCGTCCGGGTGCCCGTTGCCACCAGCAGCGGTCCGCCGGGCACCGCGCAGATGTCCATGCAGGTGACATCCTCGGTCTCCGAGAGCTCCATGTTCAGAGCCGTGCTGCCGGGGGTCACCTCCTGTGACGGTCCGTGCGCGGCCACCGCCGGCTCGGCCGCCCCGCCACCGCGTCCCACCGAGCGGGCCTGGGCCAGCGCCCAGGCGCGCAGAGCCCGGTCCTCGGCAGGCATGGCCGACGTCACGGTCACCCCTCCCCGCCCGGGCCCAGCACCACGAGGTTCGCCTTCAGCTGCTCGCCGTACGCGTCGCCCAGTGTCACCGCGACATGCTCGGCGGCGATCCGCGCGGCCTCGTCCACGGCGGGCACCCGGTCCAGAAGGCCGTAGAGCTCCCGCGCGTAGAGCACCGCCGTCTCGTCGTCGAGCGGTCCCCGGTGGGCGACGACGGTCTCGACGACCCCCGTGAACAGTTCGGCCACCGCCCCGCTGTCGCAGGACGCCAGTACCAGCCCGCGCAGTCGCACACCGTCAGGTCGTGCGTACGCGCCAAGCAGTCTCGCCACGTCACGTGCGGGCACACGGTGGGCGTCGCCGTACGTGTCCTCGAAGATCAGGTGCTCGCCCTCTCCGTGACAGACGAGGTGCACAACGTCGGGGTGCACGTCCAGAACGCGTCCCAGGTCGGTGACGGCCGCGGCCGGACAGTAGTCCACGGCGATCGCACCACGTGCCGTGGCCTGTTGGACGGCTCGCAACTCCCGGTCCGCGCGCACTCGTTCGGTCCCATGCGGGGCCGCGCCCACGACCAGCACGCGGCCGATGGGCAACCGCCCCCGCGCCGCGGCACGGAAGACCTCGTTGTGCGGGAAATCCCGTCCCGCCGTCACCAGCAGCCGCCGTCGGCCGTCCGCCACCCTGCCCGCCGAGACGGCGTCGGCCACGGTGTACCAGAATTCAAGGGCGGTGATTCCGTACTGACTCGGTACATGCTCATGGGGGAATCCGGCCCGGTGGAGCAGGGCCTTGGCGCTCGGTCCCGGGGGGAAGACACGGGCGAGTTCGCGGATCTCCTCGTCCGTCAGGTTCATGGCTTCGGTCCTCGGCACGCGGCTACCGCCTCCGACGGGCGGCCTGCCGCGCCGCACGTTCATAAAGGTTGGCCGCGCGCCGGTCGTCACCGTTGCGCTCGTGGATCTCGGCGGCGGTCACCAGGTTGCCGGCGAACTCCGCGTCGAGTGCGGCGTCCCGCCAGTGCCGGGGAAGGCGGGGGACACCCGTCCCGGCGGGCCTCGGCGGGCTGCCGGGCAGTGGCGTCTGCCGCAGGCGTGGTGGCACCGCCGGGTCCGGCTTGGGCTGGGGAGTGAGTCGCTCGTCGACCACGCGCAGTACGGTCTCCGCCTCGTCGGGCAGTTGAAAGTCCAGCTCGGGCAGCGAGCCCAGCCACATGGTCCAGGCCGGGCGGCGCTGCTCGAGGTTGAAGACGAGAGCGACCCGCGCGGTCAGCACGACGGCTCTGTCGGCGTCGGGCTCGAAGAGAGCCTGCAGGGCGGAGGGCGGCAACAGCGGCTCCGTACGGAATCCGAGGGGGATGTACAACGGGCCCGGGCCGATGCAGTGCAGCGGTTCCCCCAGCGGCAGGCGCTCCAGCAGTCCGCCCGCCGCCAAGAGCAGATGCTGGTCGCGCCCGGTGACGACCTGGACGGCGTCGGCGAGAGGATGCCCCTCCAGAATCATCCGCACGGTGTCCAGTCCCGCGCTGTCCAGCAACGTGGCGTCGACCGTCGCGCCCGGTGTCCGGGCGGGCACGATCGTGAGGCGTGGTGCGTCGGGGGCGGCGGGTGCGTCGTCGGCCCAGTCGGGCGAGGAGCCCGCGTCCTGCAGCGGGTAGTCGGCCGAGAGTTCGACCAGGGAGCCCCCGTCGAGCGGCTCGCCAAGCCGCTCCAGCCGGGCGCAGCCGAACTCCGAACCCGACAGCAGCCACACGCCCCGCTCGGCGAGTGCCAGCAAGGGGCCGTCGCTCAGCGGCGAGGCCTGGCGGTACTGCATCAGTACGGTGTCTTCTCCCCCGACGCGCCGACACAGCAGCGCGAACGGGTCCCGGTGGAGCGCGTCGAGGAAACCGGCCGGCAGATCTCCGTCCATTGCCCGCAGGGCGAGTTCCAGTACGACGCCGTGCTGGACGGAGTCCGACGGCTCGTCGTCGAAGAGCGGGGCGAGGCGGGTGGGGCGGTACGTCACCTCCAGGCCCAGGTCGAGTGCTCGCCTGATGACGCCGCCGGCGTTGGGTGCCCGCAGGAGCACCACCGCCTCGTCCAGGGCTCGCCCCGGCACACTGTGCAGACCGGCCTGCCGTACCAGGTCGAGGAGCGTGGCAGGACGCAAGGGAGCCAGGGGCAGGCGCTGCGCCGACTTGCGTCCCGCGACGCGCTTCGGGTCGCCCCAGCCCTGGTCCCGCACCAGCTGATCGTCGCTGACCAGGAACACCGTTCCGTCTGCAGCCATCGCCAACTGCCGCCCGAGGTCCAGGGCGACGCGCGTGAACACCCACCAGGACGCTCCGTCGTCGCTCCGGCGGTAGTCATCGACCTGGGGCCTGCCCACGCCGAGCCGCCCGGTGAAGACCAGGGCGGCGGTGGCGGTGGCGAACCGCACAGCGATGGCGCTCTCGGCGAGATCACCGGCATCACCGGCGGCGTCGGGGGCGAGACGCACGGGTGCCGGTTCGGGGCGGCGGGCCGGCCCCGAGGCCGCAGGCGCAGCCGGTGGTGTCAACGGGCGGATCGGTGGTCTGTTGCCGACGCCGCTCGGCCTCAGGACCTCCTCCAGTGATCCGGAGGGCGGCCTGGGCGGAATGGAGGGTGCGGCCGGCGGTACGGGCGGCCGGTCGTTGCCGTCGTCTCTGCGTCGTCGAGGCCATTTCATGGTTCATCCCTGTCGGAGTGCACGGACGGCCTGCCGACGGTCGTCCGAAGGCGGAGCTGGGAGCGTGATCTCGGACCGCAGCACCCGCGCCGCCCACTCGGTCCAGCGCTGCGCCGCGCCGCTGCGCCCTCCTCGTACAGCTGCGGCGAAGAGGAGGGCTACCTGGTCGTAGCGTCGCATCGACTCGGCTGTCGCCACCGCCCATTGCTCCACGAGCCGGTCGTGGACGAGGGAGCGGGACTCGAGGAAGGCCATCGCCGCGGCGAGAGCGGCGAGCGGCTCCCGTTCGGAGCGGTCTTCGGCGACATCGCAGCGCGCCAGAGCCAGCCGCATACGCAGTGAGCTTTCCCGGGCGATTCGGTCATAGGTAGAGATCTGGTGCGCCGAAAATTCCAGCCCCATTCGGAACACTGCCTCAGTCCACTTGGGCGACTTGCGGGCGGCGGAGTTCCGGGTGAAGTGCGGCGCGAGCGCCACCGCCCTGGCCGCGGACGCGTTCCCGGCATCGTGGACGAGAACCCAGACAGCCATGTCCGTCATGTCGGCGCGCTCGTAGTCCGCTGCCGCCTCCATGAACTCACCCAGCTCGGCCCAGAGTTCGGCCGAGCGGCGGTAGGCACCCGCCTCCCTGAGACAGCGGGCGGCCTCGCTCGGCAGCCCGCACCGCAGGTAGCAGCCCGCGGCGCGTTCCAGCAACGCGGCGTCACTCACGGTCGCGCTCCTCCCGCCGTGTCGTCGGGCTCTCCTCGGGTACGGAGTGGTGCGGCTCGCGCCGCCGCGGACGGGGATCGCCCCGCACCTCCTCGATCAGGGCGTTGTCCTCGACGAGCCTTGCCAGCGCGGCGGCCGCCCTGTCGTGCCGGGCATCGTGGTCGGCGGCACGCGGACCGGAGCCGATCTCCTCGACCTCGTACAGCTCGACCTCACCGGTATCGGCCCGGTACCGGAACCTCACACGGACCCGCATGGCACCCCTCTCACCCGTTCCCGCAGTTGTCTCAGGCCCGCTAGATCTGGAGCTCGAAGTCGATCTCCAGTACGCCGTCGGTCTCCGAGCACCTGATGAACTCGGCCCCGCGCGAGCGCGCGTACGCCAGCACCGCGTCGCGGTACGCGTCGGCCAGGGCCTGATGGAAGTGGTTCCTGGCCATCACGCCCACCGCGGTCAGCCGCGCCGCCGCCCGTTCCCGCAGCTCCGGCTCACGGGCCCTGGCCGCCGCCGCGAGTGCTTGGTCGGCGCGGACGGCCGCCGCCTCCTGCGCCTCGTCGCCGGCTCCGGCCCCCGCATCGCCGCGGGCCGTGCGGACCCTTTCCTCGGCCTCCCTGTTCAGGGCCGCCTCGGCCGCCATATGTGCCTCGCGCCGTGCGGTCATGGGGTTCGTGCCGCCCCACTCGTCGTCGTAGTACATTCCCGTGCCCTCGGCCTCGATCGTCCCGGTGACCTGGCCGCGCACCGTCTCGGAGGCCTCGCCCACCGCCTGGATCTCCGCCGACTCGGTCGCCACGATCTCCAGCTCCGCCTCCGCCGGACGGTAGACCACGTGACCGCTGTCGAAGGAGAACCGGAACCCGTCCTCGGTCTCCTCCCAGCCCGGTGTACGGGCGAACACGCCTGGCAGCGCGGCCAGTGTCGGCGCGCCGACGGACCCCCGCAGCGACTCGCACACCCGCGCCGCTCCCGTCACCTCCCCGGACCGGACCACTCTCCGCCGTATTTCCTGCTCCCAGGCGACGGCCAGTTCACGCGTGGCCCGTACCCTGATGCGCCTTGGATTGCACACCTCGATCACTCCTCCGGAAAGTCCTCGCGCAGTTTGGTGAGCGTCTCGCGCTGGGCCTGACTGATCTCCTTGAGCAGCGGCTGCTCGGCCGGATGGTCTCTGCGTGCCTCGGCGGACAGGCGTCCGAGGAGCCGCAGTATTTCGCGGATCTCGTCGGAGGTCCGCAGCAGAGCCAGGCGGTTGCGGGTTTCGCGAAGGTCGATCCGCAGGTCGTAGGGATCGCGCAGGATCCGGCCGGGCGTATCGACCGGGACACCGTGGTCGGCGACGATACGGCGAAGCGACTGCTCGTCCCTCGGATCCGTCCACAGTCGCGACAGGACGGCCAGGTCCGAGACCTCCGCACGCAGCCGACCGGCCAGCAGCGCGGACGCGGCGAACGCCTTCTGTGCCTTGACGGCGCGGCGGTCGGAGAACGCGACGCCCTCGGCGCGCAGCGCCCGCACGATACGGGCGTACGGCTCTCGTACGGCGCTGAGGTCGATGTCGGCCACCGCCTGCTGCAGCACGGCCAGGTCCTTGAGCGGGAAGGCCACCTGTGAGCGATCGGCCGCGGCGACCTTGACCGGTGTCTTGCCGGACTGGCCGTCGACCGGGCCCGGATCACTGCGGATCTGCTGCTGCTCCGCCCGCCAGCCCAGTCCCAGCACCTCTTCGACCTCGTCGTCCGCGACGTAGTCGAGGCGGCAGCGGAACAGGAAGCGGTCGCTGAACGCGCCGAGTACAGGGTCGTCGGGGATCTCGTTCGATGATCCGAGCAGCGTGATCAGCCGACCGTGGATGGTCTTGCTGCCGGTGAAGAAGTTCCGCTCGTTGACCAGGGTCAGCAAGGTGTTGAGGATGGCCGAGCTGCCCTGGAAGACCTCGTCGAGGAAGGCGATATGTGCCTCGGGCAGCATGCCGGTGGTGTTCACCTCGTACACGCTCTCGTCCTGGAACTTGCGCAGGTCGATGGGTCCGAAGAGTTCGGCGGGCTCGGTGAACCGGGTGAGCAGATAGGTGAAGGGTGAGGTGTCCAGGATGCGGCAGTACTTCTCGATCAGCCGCGTCTTCGCGGTTCCCGGTGGTCCGATCAGCAGGGCGTGTTCCCGGCACAGAGTGGCCAGAGCCAACAGGTCGACCACGTCGTCGCGCTCGACGAAGCCCTGTTTCACCTCTTCCAGGCGGGTGGCGAAGGTGCGTGCCAGCAGCCGGGTCCTGTCGTGCCTCGTCGGCGTCGCGTTGTTCACGGTGTGGTGCTGTCCCCTCGGTCGAGCGGTGCCGCCCCGGCGGGGGCCCTACGACCCGAAGAGTCCCCCGCGAGTACGATCATGGCGGCGCGCTGGGAGCGCTGTGCCGCGTTGGCGGCCGCGTTGCGGCCTCTCTGCTGCTGAGTGCGGTCGAGGTCCCGCTGCTGGCGCGACCTGCGGAGTTCACCGACGAGCTCGCCGAGACGGCGGGCATCCGGGACGCCCCGTTTGCCGACGAGTTCCCCGGCGCGGGCGTCTCGGAACACCGAACGGATCTCGTCACCGTTCATCCCGTCCGTCGCGGTGGCGATCCGTTGCAGGAGCGCCGGCCGTACGGCGACCCCGAAGTGATCCGCGTGGACCGCGGCGATGGCGGTACGAGCCGTATGGTCGGGAAGATCGATCTTGATGGGGCGGAAGCGGCTGGGCCGCAGGAGCGCGTCGTCGATCAGGTCGATCCGGTTGGTGGTGCCGATGATCAGGACCGGCACCTCGGGCCGGAACCCGTCGAGTTCGGTGAGGAGTTGGGCCACCACGGCGTTCCCGGCCCGGCTGCCTCCGTCGTCGCGGCCGGTGCGCTGGGCGGCGATCGAGTCGAACTCGTCGAAGACGATGACCGCGGGCGCGTTGCGGCGTGCCTCGGCGAACAGGTCGCGTACCTTGCGCTCGCTCTCCCCGACGTACATGTCCGTGATCTCCGGGCCGGAGACGACCAGGATGGTCGCACCGAGTTCGCTGGCGACCGCCTTCGCGAACAAGGTCTTGCCGGTGCCGGGCGGGCCGTGGAAGATGAAGCCGCGCGGGACCAGATCGTGGCGCAGCTCTTTGGGGAGGTCGGCCGCGCCACCGACGATGTCCAGCGCCCGCCGGAGTTCATCCTTGACCTCCTGGTATCCGCCGATGGCATCCTTCAGCGACACGTTGGGCACTTCGAAGGCGCTGGACGTGCGCGCCTTGAAGATGCGCAGCTCCTGGAGGAGGTCGGCGAAGGTCGGCCGGTGACTGGGCTCGTGACCGTCGTCGAGGCCGGCGTGGTGGTGGTAGGCGAAGCGCACTGCGTGCCGGAGCCGAACGGCGTTCATGCCGGCCACGTGCTTGTAGAGGTCGGCCGGGTCGAAATCGGAGAACAGCTCCACCTCGGCCTGCGTGATCAGGGCCTGTCCGAGCGGCACCCGCTCACTGTCGGCGGTGACCACTTCGCGCGGCAGGATGTCCAGCGCGAGCCGGACGCCGAACCGGCCCGCGAGCACCTCCGGGACGACCAGGGAAGGGTCGGTGAACGCCAGCAGGACGCGTTCGCTGCGCTCGTACAGCACATCGGTCAGTTCCCGTGCCTCGGCGGTGAGGGCCGCGTCACTGCCACCCGCCAGCAGGTCGAGGTGGGGGACGACCACGACGTCCTCGGGTGGCGCGTCGGTGACGGCGGTGTGCAGCAGGGCGAGCAGTTCGGCGCGGCGGCCGGGGCCGAAGCCACCGGGCGCGGCGCCGCCGGCGTCCGTGCCGCTCTCCGCCAGCCGTACGGTCTGCTGCGGGCGCCCCGACCGTCCGGCTATCTCGGCTGCCAGATGCTCCACGAGCAGTTTCTCGCAGCGGATGAGTACCGACAGGCCGCTTTCCAAGTAGGCGGCCGCGCGGCTGATCTCGATGTCGTGCGCGATGAGGACGGCTTCCCTCTCACTCAGCCGCTTGGGGTGACCGTTCGCCGGCGCCGACGTGCGGTCCCGGGATTTCCGCGGGGAGACGGGAGCACTCGCGTCCGCGCCGGTGGTCGGCTCGTCGTGGGCCGCGCGGCCGGACAACGCACCGAGCCGGACACCGGGTGGCAGATAGAGCGGGGTGCCGGCGGCGGGCGGCTGATCGAGTACGTCCACGAGCACGCGGCTCAGGGGTAGCTGCAGGTGGTCTTCGCTCAGCTCGGTCAACGACAGGGCCGGGAATTCTTCGAGGAGTTGGCCGAGGGTGAGGTCCGGGTCGTCCACCGGAGCCATCACGCAACGATCCCGCAGGTCCTGGGGATCCTTGCATGCGAGGACGATGCGGCGCTTGGACATGGGGACCACTCCTCTCAGCTGGTCGCGGGCCGGTTCAGCCGGTAGCGGTGGACGAGTTCGACGGCCGGCTGGTGCCCGACCAGCAGGGGCCGGGTCGCGGGCAGCCCCGGGTGCCGGCGGGCCAGGTCCGCGAGCGGTGCCCAGAACCGGACGGTGGCGAGCGTGAGTTCGTCGGGCAGTGAGCGGGCCGCGAGCCGCCGCCGCGCCGCGCTCACCCGCTGGTCCCACTCTTGCCCGTACCGCAGGCGGGCGGCCAGGTAGGTGTCCAGCACAACCTCCGGGTGGTCCGTGGAGAGCCGGGTCAGCAGCTGGGACCGCCAGTCCAGTACCGGGGCGTGACCGTGCCAGGCGGCAAGTCCGCTGCACAGGAGCCGACGACCTGCCGGGCGGGCGACGAGCAGGGCGGCCGTACGCACGGCGGCGGTGGCTCCCCGGGAGAGCCGCCCGGCAGCGGGGCTGTACAGCACGGCTGTCAGCGGGGAGGCGTCCAGCAGTACCTCGGCGATGCGCAGTTCGTTCGCTTCGGCCTCGGCACGGCCCATCCCCACCGCTCCCTGCGCGGCCGGCTTCCCCTCGGAGCGCGACAGGCCGTTCAGGAAGGGATCGACCACGGCATGGCGGGCGAGCGCGTCGGACCAGCCGCCGTCTCGCTCCGACAGGCTTCTGGGCGGCAGCGCCTCGGCGACGGCGCACGCGGATTCCGGTTCCATCCGGCCGCCGATCGCCGCCGCGAGCAGGACACCCCCGGCGCCCGCCGGTTCCGGGTCACCGAGCGGTGGCCGACCGGCGCCGTGGCGCGCCGCGAACTGGCGTATCAGCTCCGCCAGTGCCGTACGCGCCTCCGTACCGGGGTCGATGAGGAGCGAGGTGTGCCGGAGAGGGCCGGCGGGCGGCCGGCCCGTCCCCTCGACCGCCCAGCGCAGCACGCGCAGGGCGGTGGTCAGGGCGTTCACCGCTCCCTCACCCAGTAGGGGACCGCGGTCATCGTGTCGGTCCCGTCCCGGCGGTAGAGGCGCACGACCCGCGACGCCCGGTCGATGTTGACGAGGGCCGCCACCTGCCACGGGCGCTGGAAGGTGGTCGTGTGCAGGTCCACGTCGGCCGAGGAGAGCCCGAAGCGGCTCGTGGCCGGGAACAGGTGGGTGTGGTACCAGCCGACGAGGCTCTCGCCTCGGGCCCGTGCCGCGAGCGATTCACCGATGCGGAGGTAGCTCTCGCCGGTGAAGGTGAAGTGCAGGAGGGAGGCACCGGTGCGTTCGGCGGGGATCGCCCCGGTCACCTCCACCACGTGGCCGTCGGGGTGTTCACGGTTGCGGTGGACGTGCCCCGCGAGGAAGCCGCCTTCCTCGACCTCGCGTGAGAACGGCCGCGTGCTGCTCAGTGCCTGGTGGATACCGGCGTGGAGCACCACGACTACCGGTTCGGACAGCGCCTGTGCGGTGGGTTCGGTGATGCCGAGTTCCTGGAGTGACGCGACGGGGGGCTCCGGGTCGGGCACCTCCTCGATGCCGAAAAGGCCTCGTCTGGGACCGCCGACGGTGATCTCGACCCGGTTGGCGACCACGGGTTTCGGTCGGACGAGGGCGGCCTTCTCAAGTCCGGGTCCGCGGATCCCGAAGCCCCAGTGCGTCTCCTCGGGGAGCCGCTCGCCCAGGAGTTCCTGCAGGGGCCTGCCGACGATCTCGCGCAGGGCGTGCGGGTGCTGGTAGAGCACGGTGTCCCCGCGGACGATCCGCACCCGGACGTAGCCGTGGCTGCCCCTCAGGTTGATGACGGAGGGGGTGCCGCGAACGGGCGTACGGTCGGTCAGCGGCAGGAAGGACAGCTCGATGGTGGCACCCTCGAGTGACTGGCCGACCATGGGCTGCAGGACGCTGCGCAGCAGCGGCAGCAGGGCCAGCCGCCCAGCTCGCACGTAGTCGTCGCTACGGAAGAGTTCCACGTCGATGTTCGAAGCGGTGCTCATGGTTTGTCGACGGGTTCGACGACGTTGGGGTAGCGGGGTGCGTCGCGGGGGACGGGTGTGGCGACGCTGCCGTTGATGGCGCTGATCCGGTCCTGGTGCTCGTCGACCCACTGCGCCGCGGTGCGGTCGTAGAAGTTTCCGCGTACCCGGGGAGTGCCGTCGGGCCCGAGTTCGCCCGTGGGCTCGAACAGCGAGTAGTTCCGGAAGCCCGCCATGTCGACGAGCATCTGGCACAGCGTTCCGAAGTTGAGCGACGGCTGGTACGACTCGGCCAGTAGTCCGAGGCACACCAGGCCCTTGCTCTGCGCGTAGGTCCGCGACTGTTCGCAGTCGTAGTTCGGGAAGACGTTGGGGTGGAAGACGGGGGTCAGCCAGTAGACCTCGGGGGCCGTCTCCGGGAATTCCGGACCGAGTTGGATCAGTACGACATGGTGCGTGATCTCGGACGGTTCCCCATCGGGGGCGGCGGGTGGGCCGAAGCTCAATTGCTCGAACTCCACCTCGAACTCGGTGGGCAGCAGTGCCGAATCCGCGCTGACGGCGAAGCCGGGGTGGCTTTCGGCATAGGCGACGATCTGGTTGCGCACCCGGTAGAGGGCGTCCTGGCGGTCGATGGGGTTGACCGCTCCGGCCGTGGTCTCGAAGCCGACCCGCATACGGTCCCCGTCCTGGACGCCCGAGTCGTGGAGGGTGGCGTCGGGATCCAGACGGCGGCCTTGGCCATCGTCCTGGACATGGTCGATGACGGTGGCACGGGTGGCATCGGAGAACCCCGGGCCGTACTGGTCGACCACGTCGGCGGCGACATCGCTGTTGGTCTGCTGGGCCGGGGCGTCGGAGAGCCGCCACTGTCTGCCGTCCGGGCCTTCGACGAAGAGTTCGCGCAGGAGGTAGTCGGGCTGGCCCGGGGCGACGACGGTCCAGCCGGACAGGGTTTCCCGCAGGCCGTCCCGCACCACGTCGGCCTGGTCGGAGTCGACGCGGAAGGAGACGGCATGGGCGGTCGACCAGATTTCTCTGGGCCGCAGGCCGAGCGCGGTGAGTGCGGCAGCCGCATGTCGGCGGTCGCTCTCGGAGCCTGCGCGGACGATCACATGGCAGGTGGGCTCGGCCTGGGGCACGGCCGCCGTGGCAGGGGCGGGCACGACAGCCGGCGACGGCACGGCTTGCGGGGCGGGAACAGCAGCCGGAGTCGCAGCGCCGGCGGCCGGCGGGAGGATGCCGTACCTGCGGGCGAGGTCCAAAAGGATCTCGTTGGAGCCGTACACGCGAACCGCATGGGTGATCAGCTGGCGGGAGGGGGCCGCGACGACCCCGTTGGCGAGGTCGACGAAAATCGCCGCCCAGGTGTCGTCGGGGTTCGCGCCGACGAAGTTGGGCCGCCGGCCGCGGGGAAACCCGATGCGGTCGAGGATTCCGCCCGCCTCTTTGTCGTTCGTGTAGATGCTCGCCAGTACGTCCTGCAGCCGGTAGAGGTCTTCCCTGGTGATGGGGATTTCCCGCAACGGCTCCTGGCCTGCCGCGCCGTGGGGCTCGGGCGGGCCGCTCAGGAACTCAGCCGATGCCATGTGTAATCCCCCCTCGGCCGTCGGACGGGCAGGATCTCCTGCGGGGGCACTCCGAGTTCGGCCAGTCGGGCTTTTGGAGCGGCGTCCCTGAGGCGATTGCTGAACCGCGGCCGCAGCCCCCGTCCGCAGCGGTCACATCGTGAGACCAGCGAGCCGGCCGCTGGCCGGTCACCGACGGCTTCAGTGTAGGGGTGGCAGGCCCGGCAGCGTGGGGAAAGCGGAAACCGCGACCAGGTGAGCGGCTCGTCACCGGGCGGCATGGTGGCCGTCAACTCACCCGCAGTCGCACGGTTGTTGAGCGGACAGGGCGTGATGTCGCCCTGAATCGGGCGGTGGTGGGGACAGTCGGGTGCGCGGGTCATCAGGACGGGTTCGCTGCGGCCCGTCAGGGTTTCGATGCGCACCATGCGGTACGGGGGTCGCATGCCGAGGACGCTGCGCAGCGCGGCCTGTGTCATCCAGGCGGCGACCAGGGCGGTCGTGGCGATGGAGGTGCCGAGCGGGCCGGCCGTCGTGTCGTCCAGGCAGCTCCACGGGACGTCGGCGCTGCTCCTCTGATGTGCCGTCAAAGTGCAGCCGTAGCAGGCTTCCTGGGTGTCGAGCCGCAGCCGGATCTCCCCTTCCCACGGCCCCGTCGCGCCGTCCACGAGGGGTGCTTCGACGAGCGCGCACCGGCCCAGCAGGCGCATACGGGAGCGCAGGCTGTCCAGGCAGCTCAGGACCACGTCGGCCGAGGCGAGTTCACCCAGTCCCACCCCCGCGGCGAGGTCGTGCGCGCGGGACTCGACGACGACGCTGTTCGACAGGCGGCGCAGGGCTTCGGCGGCGGCCTCCGTCTTGGACCGTCCGACATCGTGGGGGCCGAAGAGGACGGAGCGGCTCAGGTTGGTCGCCTCCACGGTGTCGGGGTCGCACAGCACCAGTCTCCCGATCCCGGCCAGGGCCAGGTTCTTGGCCGCTTCGTTCCCCAGCGCGCCGAGGCCGACGACGACGGCCGTGGCCCGGCTGAACGCCTCCGGATCCCACCCCGGCACCAGCCGCTCGCGCGCGAACCGGTCCTCCCCTGTCATCGGCGGCTACTCCTGTACGGCGACGAGCTTGACGGGGCAGACGGCCAGTCGGCCGTCGGGCCGCCAGCTCTCCCAGCAGACCAGACCTGCGGCGGGGTCCCGGTGGACGGCCGCGCCGCAGGCGGGGCGGCCCGGGGAGCAGGGGCAGAGCACGACATGCTCACCGGCGCGGAAGGTGTGTGCACAGTACAGGCAGCGGGGTGGCCTGGCCCCGTGGACGGCAGGACGGGCCACCTGCCAGTCGTCCGCCGTCAGCGGCACGGCCGGCACACCGTCGACCGGCGGCCAGGTGGCCAGCAGTCCCGCGGCGAAGTCGGCGGAGTCCATGGCGTCGGAGTGGGGGCCCTCCGACTCCTCTTCGGCGACCCCGGCGCAGGCCAGAGCGGGGTCGAGGTGACTCACGTCGTCCTGGGCCGCGCCCCCGTCCGTCAGCGGCCCGGCCCCGACGCGCACGGGGTCCCCGCGCCGGAACGTATGGCCGCACGTCGTGCACAGCCGGTGGTTCCACGGGGAGGAGACGTGCGTGACGGCCGTTTCGCCTGCCTGGACGGTTTCCTCCTGCGGGTCGAGGCCTGCCGCCATACCCGCCTCGAAGACGTGGTCCGTCCCGGCGTCGTCATCGTCGTCGGCTACCCGCACAGCATCTGCTCCATCGGTCCTTCACCGAGCGCGTCGAGTACGGCTTCCACGGCGCGCGGTCGCAGCGCGTCGCCGATGACCTCGATTCCGGACTCGGTGACACGAATGCGGACCCGGACGAGATGTCCGTGCGGGTGGTCCGCGTACTCCTCCGGTCCGATGAGATCGGGAATCCCCTCGGTGAACACATGCTCCGTGGTCACGATCGTGTCTCCCACCTTCCTGGAACATCCGTCCCGCACGAGGGGCAGCTGCCGTCGGCGAGTCTGTTGTCGAGTGTCTCCCAGATGTCCCGCTCCACGACGGTGAACGCACAGTGCGGACAGCGGGTGTTGCGGCCGTCAGATCCCAACGCCCGCTCCACGTAGACGAAGCGCAGTCCCTCCTCGGCCCCCGCACTCCGGGCTTCCGCCAGCGCGGACGGCGCCGTGGGGTCCTCGGCGCCCATCCGGAAGTCCGGCGTGAACCGGAGCAGATGCCAGGGAAGAGCCGGGTCGATGGCCGCCAAACGGCGTGCGATGGAGCGCAGTTGGGAGGGCTCGGCGGACGTTCCAGGGATGAGCGGCGTACTCACCTCGACCCATACGCCGGCGGCCCTGAACCGCTCCACTGCCGCCAGTACGGGTGCGAGCGGCGCGCCGGTGAGCCGTTGGTGGGGGCCCTCTTCGGCGGCCTTCACGTCGATGTTCACCGCGTCGAGCACCGGGGCGACGAGGTCGACGGCCCGGGGGGTGAGGAAGCCGTTGCTCTTCCACACGACCGCCACGCCCAGGGGCCGGGCATGCTCGGCGAGCGCGAGGGTGAGTTCCGGAGCGAGGGAGGGTTCGGCGTAGGACAGGGCGAGGCCCGCGGCCTGCGCGTGCGCCGCGGCCGCCAGTTGCTCCGGGCGGGCGGGCTCCCCCGTCCAGGATGCGCCTTCCTCCCGGCCGTACTGCGACAGCCGGTGGTTGACGCAGTAGTCGCAGCGGAAGCTGCAGCCGGGACCCGCCACGGTCAGGACCTTGCTGCCGGGCCTGAAGTGGTAGAAGGGCTTGCGCTCGATCGCGTCGAGGTGGGCGACGGAGGCGGTGAAGGTCGCGGTTTCCAGCCGGCCGCCGTTGTTGCGGCGCACCTGGCAGTAGCCTCTGTGCCCGTCCCGTATCCGGCAGCGGTACGGGCACAGTTCGCAGCGCACGTCGGTGCCCGCGGCCGGCTCGCCGAGGAGCGCGGGCCGCCAGTGCGGCTGGACCGCCCGTACGGTCATGACGGTGCCTCTCCTGTCAGCAAGAGCCTTATGGCGTCCTCGAACCGGCGCCCGCCCGCATCCGGCGGCAGGTGTACGTGGTGGCCCTCGGCCGGGCGGCCGCGGGGCGGATCGTCGTACATGTGGGTGGTGGCGAGCCGCAGGCGCGGGCCCGCCACGAGGGTGTGGTCCCGGACGAGATGGTGCAGGGCCAGCAGTACGGTCGGCATCCCGGCGGACGCCGCCGTTTTCAGCGCGGCTTGGAGATCCGGCGGCTCCAGTGTGCGCGAGGTCCACAGCATGGCCAGGTCCGCGGGGCGGGAGACCGGGCGGAGCAGTTCGGGCCGGTCGAGCCCGACGAACGCCGCGTGCCGGTCATGGCGCCACAGGGTCGTGGCCAACAGATGCGCGAGCGAGCGCAGGACGACTTCGGGCGGTCCGAAGGTCGGCGGGCTCGTGTCCAGTACCAGGGTCACCGGCTCAGGGACCCACTGCGCGGCAGAACTGTGCAAGCGGTAGAGGAGTTCGTGGCGTGCGTGGCGTAACGTCAACAAGTGGGCGGGCAGAGCCAGTTGACTTGGAATCAGCTGGGTGATCCGGCCCTTTCGGGAGACGCCGCCCGAACCGGGGGCATGCACGACCGTACCGGCGTGCCGGCCCGTCGTCGACGCGGCGCCGGTGAGGATCCGGAGTCTGCGCAGGTCCACCGACGGCATGGCCGGGGCCTGCTGTGCCAGGCGCAGAGGGAGCACCGGGTCGTCGGCGACGGCTTGGGGTCCGATGACCGCGAGCAGGGCGGCCGTACGCCCGGTCACCGCGTCCGCCGCGGCCGTCAGCTCGGCCAGTGGGGGTTCGCGCTCCGGCATTCGGGAGAGTCCCCCGATCAGGGCGCGACGCAGCGCCTCCGACAGCTCGCGGGGGCCGTGGTCGGGTGGCGGAATCGTGTTCGGCTCGGAGAGCCCGGCCGCCAGCAGACCGGCGAGTCCCGCCCGGGCGGCCACGGGCCACCGCAGGTCACGCAGGAGCCGGAGGCCCGGGTGGTCCGCGAGGCTCCTGAGCCGTTCGTCCAGCAGCGGCTCGGTCGCTGGTCCGGTCAGTGTGACCAGGTCGTGGAGCAGGCCGAGTGACGGGCACACCCCGCTCGTCGCCAGCCGCACCAGGCTGTGGCGCAGGGGCACCGGGAAGTGCCGGAACTGGACGGCCGCCGCCTGGCCCGTGGCCGCCGTGCGTTGCTGGGGGAGTCCGAAGGCATCCGACAGGCCGTCGAGTTCGATTTCCCAGATGCGTGTGCCCGTCTCGGCGGCGGCGTACAGCCATACGGTGCCTCCGGGAAGGAGCAGCCAGTCGACGGTGCAGCTGACGTCGGAATGCGTCACTCCGCGGGCGGTGAGGTCGTCGAACTCGTGGAGGACGGAGCCCGTCTGCCAGTCCCAGATGCGCACCGTGCCGTCGCTGTGCCCACTGGCGAGAGCACTCAGGCCGTTCGGTGCGACAGCCCAGGCCACAGAGTCGACGCGCCCGGTGCAGGGCGGGCTGAGCGTCCCCTGGGGGATGCCTGTCGCCCCGTAGACACAGACACTTCCGTTGTCGTGACCGCTTGCGAGCAGTGCCGATCCGTCCGGCTGGGCACTGCCCCAGGCCACTGCCCAGACGGCATGGGGGACGTCGTGCCTCTTCCAGAGGCGGGGTCCCGGACCGGCGTCGTTGAGATACCGCACGTCGACACGGCCGTCCCGGTGGCCGGTCGCCAGGAGACGGCCGCCGTCGGGCAGCGCGACCTCCCGCAGGTCCATCGACGTGACGTCCAGGGCACTGACGCCGGCGTTCGCCGCCTTGCCGTCGGCCAAGTCCCAGATGACGATATTGTCCGATCCCCGGGCAGCCAGCAGCACCCCGCCGTCCCGCCTCTTGGGCAGCAGCTTCGCCGATTCGACAGGTTCACCCAGGTCAAAAGATCTCTTCTGATGACCGTCCCCGATGCCTCGTACATGCAACTGGTCGCCGCCGCCCGTGGCGAGCAAGGCGTCGCCCTCAGCGGTCCGCGCCCAACCGATGGGCCATTCCATCGGTTCGAGGAAGAAGGGGAACCGGGGCAGCAGCTCCGTGCGAAGGCCGGTCGACCCCCGCGGCAGGAGTGTGAACACCAGCGGCAGTAGTCCGCCGCGGTTCAGAGGAGGGGTCATCGCACTGGCCACACCCAACGGCTGCCCGTCGGGCAGGACGGTCAGGCACAGTCGTGCGTACGGGCGCAGTTCGTCCGGAGTTCGGTCGATCACCCCGCCGAGCGAGCCGCTGCCCACCGCCGTCCGCGTTCCGGGCGCGACGGTGGCAGGGATCGCCGTGCTCCCGCCCCTGCTCACCGACCGTGCGTGGGCCTCCGCCCATTCGTGCAGGGCATCGTTCACAGATTCATCACCAGGCTGACCGGGTCCGGCACCGCTTCCCGATACCGCCGCATCACATGCCCCTTACGTACCGCTGCCCCGACCGTCACCGCCGCGCGGCTCGTCGAGCCGCGCGGTGCCCGCACCACCATGGCAAGCCGGTAGGTGCCGCCGATCTTCGCGGTCCGCGTGTGGCGGATCTCCCAGCCGGGGTCGGAGCGCAGTTCGCGGAGCGCTTCCAGGCACACGCGACTCTGCTGGGCGGTCCTGCTGTACCCCACAAAGGCGAGTTGGGGACCCAGTTGGGCGGAGGTCGTGCTCTGGACGGTCTCCGTCAACTGCTTCGGCGTCATGGACCAGGCCACGGGCTGGAATGCCACGGCCTCGTCCGCGGACAGTGTCAGGCCGATGTCGACTCGGTGCAGCTCGGGACCGCCGGATTCCTGCGCACAGGTGATCGAGAGGTGCAACAGGTGGTACACGGCGCTGGCGGCTTCCCCGTCCACAAACGCCTGGAGCTCCGCGTCGTGGGCGACAGCCTTCGCGTCCACCGGGACCGAAACCGGGCCGCCCAGCAGGATTCTGCCGCCGAGCGGAGGTGGCGGCGCCGGATCGCCGGGCCCTCGTACGGGCCCGGCGGCCGTCAGCCTGAGCTCTCTCTGGGGTAGGTCCGGGAGAACGACATCGATCAAGGCAACAGCCCCCAGTCCCTGTGATGGCCATCACAGGATAGCCAAGTACTCACTTTTGTGGACTGGTTGTGCGAGGCGAAGGCATCCCCAACTGCACGCCAGACACCGGCCATGCGCCCGAATCACACTCACCCGCGGCCTCCGCGCAAACGTCGCACCAGTGTGCGCACGGCGGGCAGCGCCGGCCCCGGCCGGGACAGCTCGCGCGGGCCGCCTTACTGCGCCCGCACCTCGTACGTCGCCACCATCACCGTCTCGTCGTCCAGGCACTGACCCTTCTCCAGGTCGAAGCGCTGCTTCAGGAGCGGCGAGGCGACGAAGGGGCGGCCCTTGTTCGTGCCGATCAGGCCCCGGGAGAGGACGGCGGCGCCGGAGAACGGGTCGCGGTTGTCGATCGCGTACATCCGGCCCGCGCGGTCCAGGAAGAGCGCGACCTGGCGGCCGTCCGGGAGCAGGGCCGCCACGCCGCGGCCGGGAGTCAGCACACTCAGGTCGCAGACGGTGAACCAGCTGTCGTCCAGGCGGAGTTGGACCTTCAGGGCGGTGGTCTCGGGTGCGAGCGTCATCGCTGGGCGCTTCCTTCCAGGGGACGGGTGCCGATGGTCAGCAGCGGCAGGTCGGGCTTGATCTGGTCGCGCTCGGGGACGAAGCCGACGACCGGGTCGGGGGTGTCCGGCGCGTTCACGAAGGAGACGAAGCGGGACAGCTTCTCCGGGTCGTTGATGGTCTCGGCCCACTCGTCGCGGTAGCTCGCGACGTGTGCCGTCATCAGGGACTCCAGCTCCTCGCAGATGCCCAGGGTGTCGTGCACGACGACGTCGCGCACGTGGTCCAGGCCGCCCTCGATCCGCTCCAGCCAGGTGGAGGTGCGCTCCAGCCGGTCGGCCGTGCGGATGTAGAACATCAGGAAGCGGTCGATCAGGCGGATGAGCTCGGCGTCGGAGAGGTCCTGGGCGAGCAGGTCCGCGTGGCGCGGGGTCGCGCCGCCGTTGCCGCCCACGTACAGGTTCCAGCCGTTGGCCGTGGCGATGATGCCGAAGTCCTTCGACTGGGCCTCGGCGCACTCACGGGCGCACCCGGAGACCGCCGACTTGAGCTTGTGCGGGGACCGCAGACCGCGGTAGCGCAGCTCCAGGTCGATCGCCATGCGGACCGAGTCCTGGACGCCGTACCGGCACCAGGTCTGCCCGACGCACGACTTGACCGTCCGCAGCGACTTTCCGTACGCGTGCCCGGACTCGAAGCCCGCGTCCACCAACCGGGCCCAGATGAGGGGGAGTTGCTCGACCCGCGCACCGAACATGTCGATCCGCTGACCGCCCGTGATCTTCGTGTAGAGACCGAAGTCCCTGGCCACCTCGCCGATCACGATGAGCTTCTCGGGAGTGATCTCCCCGCCGGGGATGCGCGGCACGATCGAGTACGAGCCGTTCTTCTGGAGGTTGGCGAGGAAGTGGTCGTTGGTGTCCTGGAGCGAGGCCTGCTCGCCTTCCAGGACATAGCCGTTCGCGCCGATCGTGGGCGCGAGTGAGGCGATGATCGAGCCGACCGCCGGCTTGCAGATCTCGCAGCCGTTGCCGCCGCGCGCGTCCTCGCGGCCGTAGCGGTCGAGGAGCTGCTGGTAGGTGTTGATGCGCAGGGCGAGGACGATCTCGTACAGCTCCTGGCGGGTCTGCGCGAAGCAGCCGCACAGGCCGTGGTCGACCTCGACGCCGCCGGCCTCCAGCTCGTCGTTGAGGAGCTGGCCGAGGACCTTGACGCAACTGCCGCAGCCCGTACCGGCCTTGGTGCACTTCTTGACCTCGGGAACGGAGGTGCAGGAGTGCTCGGTGACCGCGCCGCGGATCGCGCCCTTGGTGACGTTGTGGCAGGAGCAGATGATCGCCTCGTCCGGCAGCGCGGACGGACCGAGCGCGACCGGGGCACCCGAACCGGCCGGCAGGACCAGCTGCTCCGGGGAGACCGGCGGCACCGAGCCGGTGAACGCGCGCAGCGTGCCGTACGCCTCCGCGTCGCCGACCAGGATGCCGCCGAGCAGCTGACCGTCCCGGCCGATGACCAGCTTCTTGTACGTGCCGGAGCGGGAGTCGGAGTAGACGACGTCGAGGCAGTCCTCGGTGGCGCCGTGCGCGTCACCGAAGGAGGCGACGTCGACGCCGAGGAGCTTCAGCTTGGTCGAGAGGTCGGCGCCGGTGAAGCAGGTCTGCTCGTCCTCCTCGTCGGCGGCGATCGTGGCGGCCACCGTCTCGGCCATCTCGTAGCCGGGCGCGACCAGCCCGTACACCCGGCCGTCCGAGGCCAGCGCGCACTCGCCGATCGCGAAGACATGCGGGTCGGAGACCGTGCGGCACTGGTCGTCGACGCTGATCCCCCCGCGCTCGCCCACGGTGAGTCCGCAGTCGCGGGCGAGCGCATCACGGGGGCGTACACCGGCCGAGAACACCACGAGATCCGTGGCGACCTCGGAGCCGTCGGAAAGCTTCATGCCGGTCACGGCGCCGTCGTCGCCGGTGAGGATCTCCTGCGTGCCCGTGCCGGTGTGGACGGTGAGGCCCATGTCCTCGATGGTCCGCAGGAGCGCGGCGCCGCCGCCCTCGTCGACCTGTACGGGCATCAGGCGCGGCGCGAACTCCACGATGTGCGTGCTCAGTCCGAGGCCCTTGAGCGCGCCGGCCGCTTCCAGGCCGAGCAGACCGCCGCCGACCACGGCACCGGTCGTCGCCCGCGCCTTCGCGTACTCCTCGATGGCGAGCAGGTCCTCGATCGTGCGGTAGACGAAGCAGCCCTCGGCGTCCTTGCCGGGGACGGGCGGCACGAAGGGGTACGAGCCGGTGGCGAGGACGAGGGTGTCGTACTCGACGACCAGGCCTGAGCGGGCCGTCACCCTCTTCGCGGCGCGGTCGACCGTCTCCGCCGGGTCACCGACGTGCAGCTCGATCCCGTGGTCCTTGATGAACTCCATGTCCGTCATGGACAGGTCCTCGGGTGTGCGGCCCGAGAAGTACGAGGTCAGCTGCACGCGGTCGTACGCGGGGCGTGGCTCCTCGCACAGCACGACCACGCGGTGCGTGGCGGTCAGGCCGCGCTCGGCGAGCGCTTCGAGGAAGCGCTGGCCGACCATGCCATGGCCGACGAGCACGATCGTGGGGCGGGGGCGGTCCCCAACAATTGCGGTCGCGGACATCAGGAGCCTCCATCGTTGGTAAGCAGGTGGAGCAGCGGTGCGCCGTCAGTGGGGAGCGGCTCTGCTCCCTCCCAGGCGCGCGCGAGCGCGCCGACAGTGCCGAGTTCGCCGACGAGAACCCCGCCGACCAGGCGGTCGTCACGGACGACGACCTTGCGGTAGGTGCCGCGGGTCGCGTCGGTGAGCTGGATGACGTCGTCGCCGGGGCGCGGGGTGTGCTCGCCGAAGGCGGCGAGGTCGAGCGGGATGCCGGAGGGCAGAGTCAGGCGGGTGAGGGCCCGGGTGCCGGTGTATGACTGGGCGTCGTCGTCTCCCGCGAGCAACTCGGCCAGTACGTCGGCCTGTTCGAGGGCGGGAGCGGCGAGACCGTAGACGTTGCCCGCGTGCTGGGCGCAGTCGCCGATCGCCCGGATGTGCGGGTCGGAGGTGCGCAGTTCGTCGTCGACGACGATGCCCTTGCGCACGGCGAGGCCCGCGTCCTGGGCGAGACCCACACGCGGGTGCACACCACAGGCCAGCACCACCAGGTCGGCGTCGAGGGCGTATCCGTCGGCCATCTCGACCGAGCGGACCGCGCCGTCGACGCAGCGTACGTCGCGCACCCGGCACTCGGTGTGCACCTCGACGCCGAGGTCCTTGAGGTGCCGGAGCACCAGCTTGGAGGCCGACGGGTCGAGTTGACGTTCCATCAGCCGCTCGGCCTGCTGGGCCAGCACCACCTGGGCGCCACGCTCGGCGAGCGCGCGGGCGGCCGAGACGCCGAGCAGACCGCCGCCGATGACGACGGCCCGGGCGTCCTGCCGTACGGCCTCGGACAGACCCAGGCAGTCGTCCATGGTCCGGAACGCGTGAACGCCCTCCGGCAGTTCGTGCCGGTCCGGGGTGAAGAGGCCGCGCAGGGGCGGAAGGACCGGGTTCGAACCGGTGGCCAGGACCAGCGTGTCGTATGCGATCACCGAGCCGTCGGCGAGGTGGACCTGGCGTTCCGCGCGGTCGATGCGCACCACGCGGGCGCGGGTCAGCCGCTCGGGTGTCGGAAGCGCGATCACCTCGGGGGCGTAGCGTCCGGCCAGGACCTCGGCGAGCAGGACCCGGTTGTACGGGCTGTGCGCCTCCTCGCCGACGAGCACGGCGTCCATGCCGAGCTCTCCGAGCCGCCGGGCGAGCCGTACGCCCGCGAGCCCGGCGCCGATCACCACCACACGCGTATTCGAGGTCATGACCGCAGCGTGCGTTGCCGGTGTTACCCGGCCGCATCACGACTGTTTCCCGCGGGGAACGCTGCCCTCAGCGGAGCGGGGGCGGGGATGTGAGGGTTTTCGACGGACGGCACGGGGGCGGCGTGAGGTGGGGTCACCCGAACCGTGGGTGTGCAGGTGGCCGTACCTCCGGCTTCCGTGCGGGCACGATCGATCGCGCGACCGGGCCGCGGAACCCCTGAGTGTCGGGTCAGCCGCACACTGTGTTACGCCGCGCACATCAGGGGAGCGAGCCATGGACACAACCCAGAAGCGCGATCCACACTCACACCTGCACACGCTCCGTCCCCGTCCTCGGAGGCCCGGAGGCCCGGAGGCCCGGAGGCCCGGAGGCCCGGAGGCCCGGAGGCCCGGAGGCCCGGAGGCCCGGACGCCGCAGCTGTACGCGCCTGGCCTCGGGACAGTCCGTTGTCTCCACATACGCTGGTGCGGTGCGAGGTCCCCGGCACGGCTCAGGGCTTTTTCGTGCCGGACTGCTTCGCGCCTCTGCCCCTGTTGGTGCTCGTACCGCTGCTCCCTGGCTTTGCGGGCACGCTCCTGCGCGTCGTGGCCTCCTCCGTGCCTGCGGCCGTCCGCGACGGCGCTGTCCCGGTCGGTGCGGTCGGCCACTTGAACTCGATCTCCAGCTCGATCTCCCCACTACCGATCTCGACCTCTATCTCGCTGCGAAGGTCGTCGGGGATCCGCAGGCTCAGCGTTCCGGGGCTGAGTTCCAGTTCGGCCTCCCCACCTTCCCGCAGCGCGTCTGCGAGAGCCGTGAGCTGGTCAGCCGCCTCAAGGCGTGACAGGGAGCGCTTCTGCTCAAACTTGAGGTCCTTCATGGTGTCTCCGATCCGGATACGGCCTGGATGTCGGGCCGCCCCTCGAGGCCATCCCCTGCGTCATTGCTCCGACGGACCGGGAGCGGTGCACAGTGCCCGGATCACGAAGCCATTGATCGCGATCAGGACAACCGCCCAGAACGGCGCGCAGCGAAGCCACAGGAAGTCCGCGAGCATGGCCAGGCCGGCCAGCCCCACGCCGACGACCGTTCGGCCGGTCGGGTTACCTCCAATCTCGTCCTCTCGGGTTCGCTGCGCACGTCGGGGTGCCCGATGGGCGGTTCTCGATGAGCAGTTCGCGAGCCAACTGTGCAGGTCAGGGTGGTGCCGTCGCGTTTGCGGGCAATTAACCGATCACGGCAGCTCGGTTTTTCAGCACCTGCGGAGGACATCCCTTACGGTCATCCGCAAGTCGGCGCCGACGAACTGTGACAGGAAACAGCGTGGCCAGCCGCGCCGCCGGCGCTGGAACGGGCGGGACCTGTCGGCTCGGCCGATGGGCACCGTCACCCCGGATGGCCGGGGCCTCCGTCAGGGCCGGACCCTCCCCGGGCTGCACGCCCGCCGCCATGGCCGCGGCGAACATGAGCGCGCGATGCGCGAGGCCCGGATGGGTTCTACGGTTGAGGGGAGGCCCCACATTTGCGGAACTCGGTTCTTTCCGCCTCACACCCCCTCGGGCTCGAAACTCACCAGGAGGGCATACACATGTCCACTGCATCCGACACCCCTGTCCTGGACACCCTCGCCGCCATGACGGTCGACTCGATCGAGCGATGCGGGCTGGCCCCGGACATGCTCATCCTCACGCGCATCGCGGCACTCGCCGCCTCGGACGCCCCGCCCATCTCCTACGCGGCCCACATCGACCCCGCCATCAGGACCGGCCTGACCGTCGAACAAGTGCAGGACGTACTGGTCGCCATCGCACCCATCGTGGGCACCGCCCGCGTCATGACTGCAGCAGGCAACATCGCCACGGCGTTCGGCATCGCCATCGCCGTCGCCGATGCCCAGATAGAGGCCCAGGGCTGAGAGCAGCCGCCAGAAGCCCAGGGCTGAAAGAAGCCGCCCACCCGGTATCGATGATCCGCGCGGCCGACCTCGGACAGTCGGACAGAAGGCCAAGGAACTGCCCGTCGGGTTCGAAGTGCCCTGTGCCGGGCGTCCCCATGGCCGCAGGACCAGGCAGGAGCGTCCCGATGTCCCAGAGCGCGACCAGCGCGATGCGCGCGGCGCCCCACACCACGCCCGAGGATCGCGCGGCTCTCGGCAAGGAGGCGCGGCGCCGCTCGCCGCGGTCGGGTCACGCCGTGTACAGGCCGTCTTCCAACCGGCCGGACCCGCTGGCGATCCTGGAGGCGCAGTCCGCGGCACGGGTGCCCGAGCTGGTCCCGATCCGCTACGGCCGGATGATGGAGTCCCCGTTCCGCTTCTACCGGGGTGCCGCCGCGATCATGGCGTCCGACCTGGCCGGCAGCCCGCGCTCGGGGCTCACGGCCCAACTGTGCGGGGATGCGCACCTGCTGAACTTCCGTCTTCTCGCCTCGCCTGAGCGGCAGTTGGTGTTCGACATCAACGACTTCGACGAGACGCTGCCGGGGCCCTGGGAGTGGGATGTCAAACGGCTGTCGGCGAGTCTCGTCATCGCGGGCCGGGCGAACGGCTTCGACGACGCCGAGCGCGCCCGCATCGTGAGCTCCACCGTCCGTGCGTACCGCGAGGCGGTGATCCGCTTCGCGGGCGCGGGTAACCTCGACGTCTGGTACGCGAAGATCGACGCGGACCTCCTCGAGTCCCTGGTCGCGAGCCGACTCCACGGAACGAGGCGCGGTCAGAAGAACCTGGCCCGCGCCATGGCCAAGGCCCGCACCCGCGACAGCCTCCAGGCTTTCGACAAGCTCACCGAGACGGTCGACGGCCTGCCCAGGATCGCGGCGGATCCCCCGCTGCTCGTCCCGGCCGGCGACCTGCTGCCGGACGTCGAGCGCAGCGCGCTGGAGCGCCGGTTCCGCGGTCTCATCGAGCGGTACGGCAGCACGCTCGCTTCCGACCGGCGCACGCTCCTGGCGGACTACCGTCTGGCGGACGTGGCACGCAAGGTGGTCGGCGTCGGCAGTGTCGGCACTCGATGCTGGATCTTTCTCCTGCTCGGCCGGGACGGCCAGGACCCGCTCTTCCTCCAGGCCAAGGAGGCCGACGCCTCCGTGCTCGCCGCACACGTCGGCGCGAGCCGGTACCGCAACCAGGGCGAGCGCGTGGTCTCGGGCCAGCGGTTGATGCAGGCCGCGAGCGACATCTTCCTCGGCTGGGAGCGGGTGGACGGGATCGACGGCAAGCAGCGCGACTTCTACGTCCGCCAGCTACGCGACTGGAAGGGCATCGCCATGCCGGAGAGGATGCGGCCGAAGGACATGCGGGCGTTCGGCGAACTGTGCGGGGTCACGCTGGCTCGCGCGCACGCGCGGTCCGGCGACCGCATCGCGATCGCCGCGTACCTGGGCGGCGGCGACTCGTTCGACCGCGCACTCGCCACCTTCGCGGAGGCGTACGCCGACCAGAACGAGCGTGACCACCAGGCCCTGGTCGACGCGGTGCGCGCGGGCCGGTTCCCAGCGGAGGAGCTGCCGGCAGCCTGACCCGGGAGAGGACACCCGGCTCGCCCCGAACGCGTAAGTACGGGCCTTCCGCTACTCCAGCGAGGGCCGCTCGCGGTCGTTGTACTTCAGCACCAAGGTTCAGCACGAAGGCGGACGCCCTGCGTGCGCTCCACCCGGATGCCGAGTACCTCGCCGAAGTGGGGGACCGGCGTTCCGGGGTGGGCTCCGCGTCAACTGCTGGAGGACGGTCGAAGGCGTCGGTGGCGGCGCCAGTACCAGAGCGCGCCGACCGCGCCGGACGCCGTGGCCAGGGTGATGCCGAGGACCGGCCAGCGGCTGTCGGCGATGCGCAGGCCGGTCAGGAAGGTCAGGGCGGTCAGGACGAGCGGCACGAGGAGGGAGAGGAGCGCGCGGAGTGCGGCCGCCAGGACTTCCGGTTCGGGGCGGGAGGTCCCATGACGCGGGGCGGGTGCCGTGTCGAAGTAGTGGGCGAGGACGCGGTCTGCCAGGCGGGCGTCGGCGCGCTGGTAGGTCACCGCCATGTACGGGAGCCAGACGAGGGGGGCGACCAGTCCGACCAGGAAGACCACGCCGAGGAGCAGCCACCGCCAGGCCTGGACGGCGACCCGACGTACGCGCCGGCCCGCGGCCCGACTCTCGTCGCCTGGCGCGAGCACGCCGAGGAGGTGGGCCATGCGCAGGGTGACCTCCCACAGGGCCACCCATCGCTTCCAGCGGGCGGGTGCGTCGGCGGCGCGTCCGGTGCGGGCGAGTGCGTCCTGAGCCTGCCGGGTGTCCTCGTACACGCCCTGGAGGACGAGGAGTTCGCCGGCGCGAGCGCTCGCCGTGGGGTCGCGGCCGTCGAGGGCGGCCAGCTCCAGGACCGTACGTGCCTGGCGGAGCAGCGCCGCGCAGAACGCGACGGGAATGAGCACGAGGAACGGGCCGCCCACGAGGGATCCCTCCGATACGACGGTCCGTCGGCCGCGAGCGACCACCCGAGCCCGGAGTTCCGCCTCGGTGTCGTTGGGGTGGTCCCGCCGAAGCGAGGCGATTGCTTCTGGCACGGCCGGACCGACGCGGCGGACGGCGAAGTCGGCGAGGCGTTCGGGGAGGTGCCCGGGATCGGTGACGACCGACGCCAGCAGCGAGCGTTCAGCGGAGGGCTCCTTGCGGGAACCCGCCGTGTTCGGATTCTCCCGGTGCGGCACGAATCGTATCTATCATAAATAGCCTTAATTAGGACGAATAATCAATTTTCCTACCTTTCATCCCACCTGTCGGCCCCTGTGCGCCGTGCGCAGGGGCAGGCGGGCTGGGATGCTGGGGTGAAGAGGTGCAGCCCATGACCTGACCTTGACGGACAGCGGTGGTGAGCCCTGTGGCAGAGACCGACGAGAACGCTCCAGGGCTGACCGGTCCCACCGTTCCGTGCACCGATCCACTGGGGGACCCGTTTCTGCGCACCCGGATCGTGCTGCCGACGAGGCCCGCCACGTACCTGCGGCGGCAGCGGCTCGTCGACCACCTCGACCAAGCTCTCCGGACACCGCTGACCCTGCTCAACGGTGCCGCCGGTGCGGGCAAGACCCTGCTGGCCGCCGACTGGGCCGCCGGCCTGCGGCAGCCCGTCGCCTGGCTCACCGTTGAAGCGGGCGACCGGCGTCCCGGGGTGTTCTGGGCGTACGTCATTCAGGCCCTGCGCGCCTGCGGTGCGCCCGCCTCCGACGCGGTCGGGGCCCCCGCGGATGCGACCGGGGTGGACCAAAGGCTGCTGGCGGCGCTCGCCGCCGAGCTGAACGATCGCGACCGGCCCGTGGTCCTCGTGCTCGACGAGTACGACCGCGTGACCGCTCCGGAGGTCGCGGAGCAGCTGGAGTTCGTCCTGCACCACGCCGGGCGGGGGCTGCGCCTGGTCCTCGTCACCCGCACCGAACCGCTGCTTCCGTTGCACCGTTACCGGGCGGCCGACGAGCTGACGGAGATCCGCGCCGCCGAGCTGGCGTTCACCCCCGAGGAGGCCGCCGCACTGCTGGAGCTGCACGGTCTGAGCCTTCCGGTCCCTGCCGCGCGCGCCCTGGTGGACCGCACCCGGGGCTGGGCCGCCGGCTTGCGCCTGTCCGCCCTGGCCGCTCTGGAGAGCGCCGACCCGGAGCTCTACCTGAAGGAGTTCGAGGCGGACAGCAGTACGGTCGCGGACTTCCTGCTGGCCGAGGTCCTCAGAGGACAGCCGGAGGAGACACAGGACCTTCTGCTGCGCGTGAGCGTCCTGGAGCGTTTCTGTCCCGGTCTGGCCAACGCGCTGACCCTCCGGACCGATGCCGGGCCCATTCTCGCCGGGCTGTACCGCGGCAACGCGTTCGTCGAGCACCTCGGGCACTCGTGGTACCAGCTCCACCCGCTGTTCGGGGAGATACTCCGGGCCCATCTGCGCGAGCGCCTGCCCGGCCTGGAGCCGGAACTCCACCGGCGGGCCGCGCGGTGGCTGCGTCGTTCCGGATTCCTGCCGGAGACGCTCGCTCACGGCGCCGCCGCGGGCGACTGGGATTTCGCCGCCGGCGCCCTCGTCGACGACCTGGCGATCGGACAGCTCTTCACCGGCCTGCGCTCGGGTGACCTGACCGACTTGTTCTCCCACATGGGGCCCGAGGCCAGGAGTCCGGCGACAGACCTCGTGCGCGCGGCCCGCGACCTGTCCCGGTACAACCTTGACCGCGGACTGACCCGCCTGCGCCAGGCCGAGGAGCATCTGGCCGACGACGCGCCCGACGACGCGCCCGAAGCGGCGGCCGTCCAGCTGAGCTGTGCGCTGCTCGAGGCACTGGCCGCCCGGCTGACCGGATGTCCCTCACGGGCCGAAAGAGCCGCCGAAGCGGCCGATGAACTGCGGCAGGAAGTCCCGGTACACCTCCTGGACAAGCATCCCGAACTCACCGCCCTCCTGCTGACCCATCTGGGATCGGCCCGCCTGTGGGCCGGGCACTTCGAGGACGCGCGCACCGCCCTGACCACGGCAGCCGGCGCTCCCGGCGGGGCCTCCACCGTGCTGCCCCGGGAGGACTCGATGGAGCACCTGGCCCTGCTCGACTATCTGAGCGGCTGGCCCGGCCGGGCGGAGCGCAAGGCCCTGGCGGCGGTGCCCGAGGCGGAGCGGGTCGGTCTGCCCCAGCCGTCCGGCTCCGGCATCGGGCAGCTGGTCCTGGCCGCCGTGGCCGTCGATCGCCATGAGCTGGGCCGGGCCCAAGCCCTCATCGACGAGGCGGCCCGGCCCTCATCGGGAACGCGTGATCCGGTGATAGCCGCGGGACGAGCTCTCGCCACGGCTCGCCTCCTGCTGGTGAAGGGCAGGGCACGAGCCGCCGTCGAGGCAGCGAACCCGGCCGTCTCCGCGGCCGTGGCCTCCCCCTGGGCGGCAAGCCATGAAGCGCTCGTCACCTCCGCCGCTCACCTGGCCGAAGGACGGCCGGACAGAGCGGCCGAGGTGCTCCAGAGCGTGTCCGGCGACCAGCCGGCGTGTGCCGTGGAGGCCGCGGCGATCCAGGTCGCCGCAGGCCGTACCGGGGCGGCCATCGACCTGCTCGACAGCATTCGCACCGGGGGCCGGGCCGGGCCGGCGGTGACCGTGAGGGCAGCGCTGGTGAGGGCACAGGCCGCGGAGGGGGCGGGAGACACCGCCACCGCCCGTAGGCTCGTCGCGCATGCGCTCCTCGACGCTCGGCGGGAGCGGCTGCGACGTCCGTTCCTCGATGCGGGAGCGTGGATCCGGCCCCTCCTGGCCACGCCTCCGCTCCACGAGCTGGCAGCGGGCTGGCTCACACCCGGCCTGCCGCGACACGGTGAGCAACCCCGGCCGGAGTCGCTGTCCCCGCCGCTCGTCGCGGTGGAGCTGAGCGGACGCGAGCGTGACGTTCTGGAGCGGCTGGCGCGGATGATGTCGACGGAGGAGGTCGCCGCCGACCTCTACGTGTCGGTGAACACGGTGAAGACCCACCTCAAGAGCGTCTACCGGAAGCTGGCGGTGAACCGGCGAGGCGACGCGGTGCGCCGCGCGCGCGAACTCCGGCTGCTGTGAACGCGCGTCGGTAAGAGGGTTCGGCGCCCGCGCTCCCCACCGGTCGGACATCACGGGTGTGCAGCCTTCCCCCGTGGCGGGTGAGGCACGAGGCGCGTACTTCGGATGCGATGGGCGGGAGCGGCGGGGCGTGTGCGGGCCACTGCCCGGCCGACTCCGCCTGTGTACCGGCCGACCTGGCGAGATGGACAGTGTGAGGTGGACAGCGTGAAGCACTGGCGGGCTCTGATCGTCCTCGGTACGGCCCAGTTCCTCATGGTCCTGGACACCGCGGTCATGAACGTGTCCATCAGTCAGCTGGTCGAGGACTTCGACACGGAGGTCACCGCCATCCAGGCCGTCATCACTCTGTACGCGCTGGTCATGGCGGCCTTCATGATCATCGGCGGCAGGTTCGGCGACATCCTGGGGCGTCGCCGCATGTTCCTGCTCGGGCTGGTCGTCTACGGCGTGGGGTCGGCCCTGACCGCCGTGGCACCCACTCTGTGGGTTCTCACGCTGGGCTGGTCCGTCATCGAGGGACTGGGCGCCGCCATGGTGCTGCCGGCCATGGCCGCCCTCGTCGCGGAGTCGTATCGCGGGAAGGACCGGGCCGTCGCCTACGCGGTCATCGGCGGGCTCGCCGGCGCCGGGATCGCGGTCGGCCCGCTGCTGGGCGGCTGGGTGACGACGTACCTGACCTGGCGGCTGGTCTTCGCCGGCGAGGTCGTGGTCGTCGTGGCCGTCCTGCTGTGCCGCCGGGTGATCGTGGAGTCACCCCGGACCGGCCCGCGCCCCCGACTGGACGCGGTCGGTGCGGTGCTCTCGGCGGCCGGACTGGGGCTGGGCGTGCTCGGGGTGCTGCAGAGCAGCACCTGGGGATGGGTGCAGCCCCGCAACCCTCCCTTCACCGTCCTCGGCTTCGCCCCGACGCTGTTCGTCGTCGGGGCCGGGGTGGCCGTCCTGGCCCTCTTCCGGCACTGGGAGCGACGGCGGGAGCACCAGGGCGCCGACCCCCTCGTGCACCTGTCCCTACTGGGCAGGCCCGTGCTGCGGTCCGGCCTGATGACGCTGCTGAGCCAGAACCTCATCCTGCTGGGGCTGTTCTTCACCATCCCGCTGTACTTGCAGGTGGTTCAGGGGTTCGACGCCTTCGAGACGGGGCTGCGCCTGCTGCCCGTGTCCGCCACCATGCTGGTGACCTCTCTTTCCGCGTCCTCGCTGGGACGGGTGTGGGGACCGCGCAGGGTGGTCCGGCTGGCCCTGGCGATCCTGGCGGCGGCCATCGTCTGGCTGCTGACCACCATCGACCCGGTCATCGACGACGCGCAGTTCGCCGGAGCCATGGCCCTGCTGGGTGTGGGCGTCGGCCTGCTCGCCTCGCAGCTGGGCAACGTCGTCCAGTCCGGCGTCGGCGCGGAGGAACGCAGTGAGGCCGGAGGACTCCAGTTCACGGCACAGAATCTGGGCTCCGCGCTGGGCACCGCGCTCATCGGGTCGATCCTCATCGGTGCGCTCGCCCACGCCTTCACCACACAGGTGGCGGACAACCCGCAGCTGTCCGAAGAGACCCAGGAGCAGGTCGGTGTCGCCCTCCAGGCGGGGGTCACCTTCGTCTCCACCGATCAGGTGCGCTCGGCGGCCGACCGTGCCGGGTTGCCGCCGTCCGAGGTCGACGCCGTCGCCGACTCCTACGCCTCCGCGCAGCTGGACGGCCTGAAGGCGGCGATCCTGGCCACCGGCGGCATCGCTCTCGCAAGTCTCCTGGTCACACCGCACCTGCCGACCGCCCGGGACAGCCGTCCGCGGCAACCGGGCGCCGACTCTCCGGCCGGAGCGACCGGATCGACGCGCTGAGTCCGGAGGGAGTCACCAGTGTCCAGGACCAGGGGCGGCCCGGCCACGGCCCGCGGGGAGCGTCGTGCCGAGCGCCGAGACCGCGCGGACTACACGGGCGGAGTCTACGGATCCATGCTCGCGGCCTCCGTGGTGATCGGCGCCGGCTCCCTGGGCTCGTTCCCCCGCACCGAGCTGGTGTTGCTGCTGTTGCTCACCGGCGTGGTGTTCTGGATCGCGCACGTGCATGCCCAGTTGTTCGGGGCGCGCCTGGCGCAACAAGCTCTGGACCGCCGGGTCGTGCTGCAGGTGTGCCGTGACGAGTGGCCGATCGTCAAGGCCGCCGTCCCGCCGGCCACCGCGGTGGCCGTCAGCCCGCTCCTGGGCCTCGACGTGCGAGGTGCCCTCTGGCTGGCGCTCTCCATCGCCGTGGCCGGCCAGGTGGGCTGGTCCGTGGCCGCGGCACGCCGCGCCGGTGCCTCGCGGCGGCTTGTTGCCGCCACCGCATCGGTCAACCTGCTGCTCGGTCTGCTGATCACCTCTTTCAAGATCGTTCTCAAGCACTGAAACGTGTTGATCCGGGGGTCCGTTTCCGGGCCACGGGTCACCTGTACCGGGTGAGGCCCGAAGGGACGCGGCGGTGCACGATCGCAGGGAGGGGCGCCGTCCGCCTGTCCCACGCAGTCCATGGGAGGACAGCTCGTGCGCTACGAGATCCGAGTCGAGGGACACCTGTCGGAGACGCTGACCAAAGCCTTTCCGGAGCTGGGCCACGTGGTGATGTCCGGCCAGACCGTCCTGTTCGGCCCCGTCGTGGACGAAGCGCATCTGTACGGGCTGCTGGCACGCTGCCAGTCACTGGGACTGCGTGTCGTGGAGATGCGACAGCTGCCGGAGTGATGGGACCCGGGCGGTGTGCGGCACCGGATCGCCCGGAGGGCCATGAGCGAGCACCGGCCGGCCCGCTGGACGGCAAACCGTGCACATGCCCTGATGACGGCGACGGCGACTCGAGCATGCGGACGCAGTGGAACTCGAGCATGCGGACGCAGTGGATCGGCACCAACTCCGGTACATGATCGGTCGACTGACGCTCTATCACCCCGACGGGTCGGATCGCCGCCGCGCCGTCTCGTACCAGCCGTGGCACGAACGCGACGCGCGTCTGCGCGCATTCCCGCCGTACGCCGCTCGCTCGGCCGGTGCCAGGGACGCGGTGAAAGCGCTGGGTACGGTCATGGTCCGGCCTCCCGGTCCGGCGTCCCGGCGTCGGTACCGGGACGCGGCTGAGCCGACGGCCCTCGGCGCTGTCGGCGCAGCCCCGCCTGGACCGCGCTCGCCAGCACCCGTGCGGCCACGCCCACGAGCAGCAGCCCTCCAGCCATCTGCAGCATCGTCAGCACGCGCCCGGCCTGGGAGCGTGCCGTGATGTCCCCGAAGCCGACGGTGCTGAACGTGGTCAGAGTGAAGTACAAGGCGTCCGTCCTGGTCAGCGGCTCGCTGAAGGAGCCCGGGGCGGAGCGGTCCAGCAGGTAGTAGGCGCCGGCGAAGAGGACGAGGAACAGAACCAGCGTGGCGGCCAGGGCCTCGACAGCCTTCAGGCGCGGGTGGGGTGAGCGCGCGATGGCCCGCACCTCCCACCCGAACACCAGCAGCACCGCGACCAGGCCGCACACGAGCAGCGCCGACGCACGAGCCGTACCGCGCTCGTCCAGGGGCAGCAGGTAGTAGGCGGTGACGAGGCCGACGGCGATGAACACGGCGCGGGTGACGGCGACGGCCACCGCCCACCGGCGGGGGCGGAGCCGCCGGTGCGGGTGCGCGTCCGGCCAGGACCGGGTGCGGTCCGTCCGGGCAGTGCGCGGATCGCTCATCTCGTGTCTCTTCGTTCCGTCCGGCCGGAAGGCCGGTGGGCAGGCGCCCGGAGATTCCCACCCTCACCGCCACGGCGGCGTCGCCGGATCACCCGTGGCGGGTGACCCCGGCACCCGGCGACAGGCATGACCCTGAAGCGGTCAGGTCCTCGCACACCACCCCCTCATACACCGCCCCGTCGGCGGTCCGGAAACGACCGCTCGATCACGCGAGGAGGAGCCATGACCATGTCGCGTGGTCCGGCATCGCGCACCGGACAGGAACACGAGCCCGACGGGGCGGCCCCCGGTCCGATGGACGACCCCGCGCAGGCACTGGCGCGGCTCGGCCGTTCATGGACCTGGCTCCTGGCCTCGGCCGTCGCGACGCTGGTGCTGGGCGTCCTCGTACTGGTCTGGCCGGAGGCGACGCTGCACGTCCTGGCGGTCCTCATCGGCCTGTACCTGCTGGTGACCGGGGCGTTCCGGTTCGTGGACGTCTTCGCGCGCGAGGGGCACGAACGACTCCCGGGGCTGCTCCTGGCCGTGCTGTACGTCCTCGCCGGGGTGCTGTGCCTACGGAACCCACTGCAGACGATCGCCGCGCTCTCACTGATCGTCGGGGTCGTCTGGCTGGTGTCCGGCATCCTCACCCTCTACACGGCCCTCGCCGCCGCGGACCTGCCGCACCGTGGCGTCGTGCTGGGCGCCGCGGTGCTCGGCATCGTCGCCGGGATCGTGGTGCTCGCGCTGCCGGCCGAGTCCGCCCGCGCCCTGACCCGGCTGCTCGGTCTGTGGCTCGTCCTGCTCGGCCTGGGCGAGGCGGTGGTCGCCCTCGCGTGGCGAGCCGCGCTCCGAAAGACGCATCCCACGCGGCCGGACACCCCCGCCGAGATGGCCTGACACCGCACCCGCCGCTCCGGCGCGCGCGACAAACGTGGCGGCACCGGCGCACCGGGCCCGTGCGGTCGCCCCACCACGGTCACCCCGACCGGCTGCCTTCGCGGCCGGGGCGGCGCACACACGGAAAGGAGCACCCATGAACCCGGCCGCGACCCCGGATCCGCCGGACTCCGGCGGAGCCTCACACCGGAAACACGTCATGACCGCCGAGGAGCGAGCGGAATACGAGCGACTGCGCCGTCATGCCGCGGTGCGCCACCGGCGGGTACGCCAGGCCGGCTCCTCGGTTCTCCTCCTGCTGGCCCTGCTGCTCGCGCCCCTGGCCGTCGTCGCGGCCTGGGTCCAGGACACGGTCTCCGACACCGACAGGTACGTGGAGACCGTCGCGCCGCTGGCGTCCGAGCCGCCCGTCCAGGAGGTTGTGATCAACCGGCTCACGGACCGCGTGGTGGCCAACGTGGACGTCAAAGCGGTGACGGACTCGCTCACCAGGGTCCTCCAGGACGCCGGGGCACCACCCCGCGTCGTGGCGGGGGCCGAGTCCCTCGAGGGTCCGCTGCGCAGCGCGGTCAGGAGCGTAGTGGACCGCACCGTGACCCGCGTGATCACCAGCGATGCCTTCCAGCAGGTGTGGGAGGGCGCCAACCGGCGGTCGCACGCCGCGGTGGTGAACATGCTCACCGGAGAGGGCGAGGGTGCCGTGCGCGCCGAGGGCGACACCGTCCAACTGGACGTGGGAGAGGTCGTCAGCGAAGTACGGGAGCGGCTCGTCGACGCGGGGTTCGACAAGGCCGCCGCCATCCCGGACACCGACCGGACCATCACGCTGTTCCACACCGAGGAACTGGGCAAGGCGCAGGACACGATGCGGCTGCTGGACATTCTCGGCACCTGGCTGCCCGTCCTGACCGTCGTACTCGCCGCGCTCGCCGTGTGGACCGCTCCGGCACACCGGGTGATGCTGATGATCACCGCGACGGGTGTCGGCGTGATGATGGTGGTGCTGCTCGTCGCGCTGGCCGTGGTCCGACGGGTCTATCTGGACTCGATCCCGCCCACGACGCTGCCCACCGACGCGGCGGCGGCGATCTACGACACGTTCGTCCGGTTCCTGCGCGACAGCACGCGCACCCTGCTGATCGTCGCGGTGATCACGGCACTGGTGGCGTACCTGTACGGTCCCGGACGTCCCGCCCGCGCCGTCCGCACGGCGACGAACAGGGGCACGACGGCCGCCGGCCGGGGGCTGCGACACGCCGGAGTGCGCACCGGGTCCACCGGACGCTGGCTGGCGGGCCACCGGGCATGGACCACCGGTGGCGTCATCGCGGCCGGAGCGCTGGCTCTGGTGCTCTGGAACCACCCATCGGTCGGAGGGGTGGCGCTCGTTCTGGGCATCGCCGTGGCCGTCCTGATCGTGGTGGCGGCCCTCGCGGCCGCCGCGGGCCCGACCGCCGGGCATGAGGACCGGGCGGCGGTCCCGTGAGCCATGGCAAGGAAACCCGGCCCGGCCCCGGCGTCCCGCAGGCGCACGGCCGTGGAGCGGGTCCTGGCGAGCCTGCGGTCCGGTCCGGTGGCCCGGCTGCTTCCCCGCCTGTCCGCGCTCAACGTCGTGGAGGGCTCCGTGAGGCTGGCCGCGCAGGCCTTCATCACCGCGCTGCCGCTGCTGATGACCGTCGCGGCGTTCGCCCCCCGAGGGGTGCAGGACCTGCTGACCGACTCCCTCCGTGCGGTTCTGGGGGTGCGCGGCGACACGCTCGACGAGGTACGCCGCGCCTTCACCGCCACCGGCACACCACGGGACGCCGCCGGAGCCGTGGGCGTGGCGGTGACTCTCGTGTCCGCCACGGCCTTCAGCCGGGCGCTTCAGGCGGTATGCGAGCGGTGCTGGCACCTGCCCCGGACACCGGTGCGGGCCGCGGTCTGGCGCTGGCTGCTCTGGCTGCTGGTCTGGCTGGGCGTCCTCCTGGTCCAGGCACCGCTGCGCAGCGGGTTCGGCGTCGGCGCGGTGATCGGATGGGTGCTGTCCGTGCTGTCGGCGACTCTGCTGTGGTGGTGGTCCCAGCACCTCCTGCTGGGCGGCAGGATCGGCTGGCGGGACCTGCTGCCGGGAGCGCTGCTCGCGGGCACGGGCACGGTCGTGCTGAGCCGGGCCGCGGGCCTGTTCATGCCCACGGTCATGGAGCGCAGCCTGCAGGAGTTCGGCCCGCTGGGGCCCGTCTTCACGTTCCTCTCCTGGTTGATCGCCGTGTTCCTGGTGGCCGTCTCGGGCCTCGCCCTCGGCCAGTACGTCGCCTCCTCCGACTGGTACCGGACAGCCGCCGTCCCCCGTCGTACGCGGGCAGAACCCTGATGTGCCGCAGGAGCGCGTCCATCGAGTGCCGGGCCGCCCGCAGGCTCACCCGCGTCGGGTGAGGCCACCCGGCCCCGGCCGTGCCCACGCTGAGGACAACACGCAACGGCGGCCGGGCGAGCGGCAGCCGGGCGAGCGCCCGGGACGGAGAAGAGACATGAGCGCGCAGACCTACCTGGCCTACGACTACCCCATGCTGAGCATCTTCTGGAGCATGCTCCTGTTCTTCCTGTGGATCATGTGGTTCATCCTGCTCTTCCGCATCATCGGCGACATCTTCCGCGATGACGTGCTGAGCGGGTGGGCGAAAACCGGCTGGCTGGTGTTCACCATCCTGCTGCCCTTCCTGGGCGTCTTCGTCTATGTGATCGCCCGCGGCAAGAACATGGGCCGCCGGGAAATAGCGCAGGCCCGAGCACAGCAGGAAGCCTTCGACGCCCACATCAGGGAGGCCGCGGGCAGCGGGGGCCGACCCAGCAGCATCGACGAACTCGCCAAGCTGTCCGACATCCGCGCCCGCGGCGACATCACGGACGAGGAGTTCCGCAGGGCCAAGGAACTGGTCCTGACCGGCCACGGTCCGGCGGAGCACGCCGGCTCCGCCGCCCGCACTCCCGGTACTCCCGGTCGCTGAGCATCCGCACACCACGAATGGAGGCACAAGATGACCGCAACACACACCCGGCCGGCACACACGGCGAGGCAGGAATGGGCAACCGGCCTGACGACCTTCGGGGCCGTGATTCTCTTCCTCGTCGGCCTGCTCGACATCTTCCGGGGCATCATGGCCATCGCCGAGGACGACATCTTCGTCACGACGCGCAATTACGTGTTCGAGTGGGACCTGACCGGCTGGGGCTGGATCCACCTCGTTCTGGGCGCGCTCGCCGTGATCATCAGCATCGGACTGCTCAAGGTCTCGGTGTGGGCGCGTGTCGCCGGCGTGGCCATCGCCGGACTCGTCATCATCGCCAACTTCCTCTCCCTGCCGTACTACCCGGTCTGGTCGGTCGTGATGATCGCGCTCTCGGGCTTCATCATCTGGGCCCTGTGCGTGGTCCAGCGCGACAACCTCTTCGACATGTCCGGGGAGCGCCCACCGTCCGAGGAGCGCCCACCGCACAGGGCGTGAGGCAGAGAGACGCACAGGGCGTGAGGCAGAAAGAGAAGGGCCGACCGGTGGGACGACACGGCCGGAACACGAGGGGGTCGGGGGAGGCAGGGGCCGCAGCCCTACGCGAGGACAGTGCCGGACGGGCTCGCCTCGCCATGTGATCGATCGCGAGGGTGATCATTGAGGCGGCGCAGGCGTGTTCGGTGAGCTCGGCGACGAGGATGGCTCCGGCGACGGCCGTGCCGAGTGAGGGAGCGTGCCGAGTGAGGGAGTGGGTGTCGCACACGCGGACCGAAGCTCAGATCTCGCTCAACCTTCCAGGGATCAATGGACGGCACATCTACCCCGTCCATAGGGTCGCGATCATGCCCGACATATCGCTGACCATGGTCGTCGTCCTCTGCCTCGCCGCCCTCGCCGCGGGCTGGATCGACGCGGTCGTGGGCGGCGGCGGGCTCCTGCTGCTTCCGGTGCTGCTGCTCGGGCTGCCGAACTCGGGATCGGCGGCCCAGTACGCGCTCGGCACCAACAAGGCCGTGGCGATCGTCGGGACGTCGGGTGCGGCGGTGACGTACGCGCGCAAGGCGCCGGTGGACGTCGGCACGGCCGTACGGATCGGGCTCGCGGCGCTCGCCGGCTCCACGGGCGGGGCGTTCGTTGCCGCCGGGATGAGCACCGAGGTGCTGAAACCGGTGGTCATGGTCGTGCTGCTCGGCGTCGGTACCTTCGTGATCATGAGGCCCGCCTTCGGTACGGCGCCGTCGACCGAGCCCGTCTCGCCGCGCCGCGTCCTCGCCGCGATCGGCCTCGCGGGCCTCGGTATCGGCTTCTACGACGGGCTCATCGGCCCCGGCACGGGTACGTTCCTCGTGCTCGCCCTCACCGCGCTCCTCCACCTCGACCTGGTGACCGCCTCCGCCACCGCGAAGATCGTGAACTGCTGCACCAACGCGGGCGCGCTCGCGACATTCGCCTGGAAGGGCACGGTGTTCTGGCAGCTGGCCGCGCTGATGGCCGTCTTCAACCTCGTCGGCGGGACGGTCGGGGCGCACACCGCGCTGAAGAAGGGCAGCGGGTTCGTCCGGGGCGTGCTGCTGACGGTGGTCTTCGCGCTGGTGGCGAATCTGGCGTATCAGCAGTGGCTGGCCTGATCCCCTGTCGGCGTCAGGAGCTCCCTGTCAGGTGGGCGAAGACGACCACGTTCCCTTTGTACCCCGTGGCCTTCGAGTAGCCGCCCCCGCACGTGATCACGCGCAGCTCCGGCCGCCGCGAGGCCCCGTACACCTTCTCGTCCGGGAAGCCTCGGGTGTCATACACCTCGACGGCGTCGACCGTGAAGTGCGCGACCGTGCCGTCGCGCCGCTCGACCTCGATCGTGCCGCCCTTCCTCAGAGCGCCGAGGCGGTAGAAGACGGCGGCGCCCTCCGCGTTGTCGACATGGCCGGCGACGACCGCGGTGCCCGTCTCGCCGGGCGCGGTGCCGGCCTCGTACCAGCCGGCGAGGTTCCTCCGCGCGGCCGGCGGCACGTCGAGGCTGCCCTGTGCGGTGAGGCCGAGGCCCATGAGGGGGGCGTCCACCCGGATCGAGGGGATGCGGACGCGGTCGGGCGGGGAGGGCGGCAGCGCGGCGACCGCGGGCCGGTCCAGGTGGCTGCCCGCGCGGGCCTGGGCGGCCGACGGCTGGGGCGGGGCGTGCGTCTCGGCGCCGCTGCGCAGCAGCCAGGCGCCGCCGAAGAGGGCGACGATGGTGACGGCGGCTATCGCGAGGTTCGCGATGTTGCCGACCCGGCGGAACCGGCGGGACCGGCGCACGTGGGCCACCTCTCTGGCTCTTCTGGCATTTCTGACTCCTTGGTCCCGCGTCCCCCTCCGGGCCGCGAGGGGCGTCGGACCCGGAGGGGGAGGGGATGGCGGTACCGGCGAACGGACAGCGGAGGGCGTCCGTCAGATCCCGTCGCCTCTCGCCCGGCGATGCAGGAGCCAGGTACCGCCCGCGGCGGCGACGGCCAGGGCCGCCACTCCCGCCGCGGTCTGCACGGGGTCGGGGCCGAGTGCGCCGCCGACCCCCGTCTTCACGCTTCCTCTCGGGTGGAGTCGCTGCCCGCTCTCCTGGGTATCCCGGGACGAGGTCAGTGTGACCACCAGGTCGCCCGTCATCCGCGTACCGCCCGAGCAGCGCGCGACGATCTCGTACGTGCCCGGCTGCGCGGAGGCCGGCACCCGGAAGTGCCCGACCGCGTCGCCCTCGTGCGCGCTGGGCATCAGCGTGAAGTCGCCCGCGCCCACGGCACCGGCGTCGCCCGACACGGTGTCGTGCGCACCGCACGCCGCCGTGTTCACCGTGACCTCGGTGCCGGGCGCGACGGTGGCCGGGTACACCTCGAGGGACCCCGGGTCCAGGGATCCCGCCGTCGGGCCCGCGCTGTACGCGGGCGCGGCGGTGAGGCCCGCGGCGGCGACGGCGAGCGCGGTACCGGTCAGCAGACGGGCTGTGCGCATCGTGCTTGCTCCTCCGAGAGGACACGGCCCGCGGCACCCCCATGTGCCACTGCGTCGGTCGCGCCCTTGCCCTTCCGAGGTAAGTGGCAGTCGAGGGCGTACGCCTCCTGATGGCACGTCAGAAATGATGTGAACGGGGGTCAGACAGGCGTTCCCGGTGGCGTGCCGAGTCGTGTTTCGGCAGGTCACCGCCGTGTCTTCGATGCGCCGAGAAAAAGAACCCGAAGGGTGTGGGCGGCGCGTGTGAACGGGTGACCGGCTCGGTGGCCGGTCCGCCGGGGAGACGACTTGACCTCAAGTTTGGTCGAGGTACGAGGCTGGGCCCCATGACCTCTGCCACAGATGTTCCAGTCCCCCTCCCCACGCGCCTGCCCGCGCCCCTCAGGATCGCCGTCATCGTCGGCAGCAACCGCGAGGGCCGCTTCGGTCCCGTCGTCGCCGACTGGCTGCTGGGCCGGGTCCGCGATCGCGACGACCTGGCGGTGGACGTCGTGGACATCGCCGACGTGCGCCTGCCGACGGCCCTGTCCTACTCGCCCTCCGAGGAGGTGAGTGCCGAGCTCGCGACGGTCACCCCGAAGCTGGCGGACGCCGAGGCGTTCGTCGTCCTCACCCCCGAGTACAACCACTCCTTCCCGGCCTCCCTGAAGAACCTCATCGACTGGCACTACAACGAGTGGCGCGCCAAGCCCGTCGCCCTCGTCTCCTACGGTGGCCTCTCGGGCGGCCTGCGCGCCGCCGAACACCTCCGCCAGGTCTTCGCCGAACTCCACGCCGTCACCGTCCGCGACACCGTCTCCTTCCACAACGCGGGCGCCTCCTTCGACGACGAGGGCCGCCACAAGGACCCGTCGGCTCCGGACGCGGCCGCCAAGACGATGCTGGATCAGTTGGTGTGGTGGGGGTTGGCGCTGCGGGAGGCCAAGGCGGTGCGGCCGTACGGGAGCTAGGCCCGGTGATGTGAACCTCGCCGGTGGTGCCCCCGGCCTGATCATGACCCGCGAGATCGAGGAGGGCGCACCGCCGGCCATGCTCGCCCGGAATCACAGCACCCGCCACGGCCATGCCGGAGATGTCGCCGGCATGGCCGCCTACCTCCTCTCCGACGAAGGAGCGTGGATCAACGGACAGGTCATCAAGATTGACGGCGGAACCGTCCTGCGCTGACCTGCCCGCCTCTGTGACAGGGGCGGGTCGGAGTCCGGATCACCTACCGGCAACTCAAGTCACTTGCTGGTGCTAGCCGTTGACCGTGACGGCAGTCGCGTGAACCACCCTCACGCCTGCCTCATGCAGCGCCACGCAGGTCGCGTCCAGCGGAGACGCGTCGGTCACGACCACGTCCAGGTCCTCGGGGCCGCAGATCTTCACCATGCCCGTTCCGGGGAACTTGCCGTGATCGGCGAGGAGCGCCACCTTGTCGCTACCGGCGATCATGGCGCGCCTGGCAGGTACTTCGGCGACGGTCGTGTCCATCACCTGGCCCCCGGGCCGGACGCCACAGGCGCCCATGAAGAACCAGTCGGCCTGTACGTGGCGGAGGTTGTCCTCGGTCATGAAGCCGTCCAGTGAGCGCGACTCGCGTATGACCATGCCACCGAGCAGCATCAGGGCAATGGCCTCGTCTTCGACGAGTTCCTCATACACCGCGAGGCTGTTGGTGATCACGGTCAGCCGACGCCCGTGCAGCTGCCGCGCCAGCCGGCTCACGGTCGTGCCGCTGTCGAGGATGACCGACTGGCCGTCCTCGATCATCGTGGCGGCCTCGGCGGCTATCGCGTCCTTCTCGGACATCCGAACGTCGGCGGCCTCGACGAAGGGCGCTGGGTTCCCCTCGATGACCGCGCCCCCATGGACACGGGTGAGTAGCCCGTCCCCCTCCAGTCTGAGGAGGTCACGACGGACGGTCGCCTCACTCACATCCAGCTGCCCCGAGAGGTCGGCCACGGTGGCCGAGCCTCCGGAACGCAAGGCCTGCAAGATGAGTTGGTGTCGTCTTTCAGCCAGCACGCAACGAAACAGTACACGTCACCGATGGACACAACCTGCCTACTTTTGGCCGTAGTTGACGACCTCACGCCATGTTCAGGACGCCGGTTGCAAGGGCCTTTTGGAAGGTTGCCCAGGCGATCGGGACGACGTGGAGGGACGGGCCCTGGACGATGGGCTCATGGATCTCGTGCTCAACCAGCTACCGGTCGTACTCCGGACCGTTCCGTATGTCGGCGGCCGCTTTCCGGGGTCACCGGCTGTGGCTCGTCGAGTCGGCCTGGCGGCGGGCGCGAACTGCCAGCTGTTCGCCTACGAGGTGCTCCGCCACTTCGGCTTGGCCGCGCCTGCTCTGCGGTCGAGCGACCTGTGGACGGATACGCGGGCCACGCTCCGCGTCTCGTCGGCCCAGCCCCTTGACCTGCTGCTGTTCAACGCCACCGACGATGCGTACGGCGCTCACGTCGGGGTCTGGGCGGGCGAGGAAAGGGTGCTGCACCTGTGTGCGGAGGTAGGACGTCCGGCGGTCTGGGAAATGACCGAGTTCGCGGCGCGGGAGCGCTACCGGGTCTTGGTCGGCATCAAGCGTGTGATCGCCCGTCAGCAGCCCAGCACTTTGGGCAACCACGTGTAGCGGGCAGGTCCGGGGGCGACTGTCACGGCCGCGAACGAGAGGCGGTCCCGTCCGCTGTCGTCCGCGTGTTCCGGTCTGTGCGGCGGCCGTTCCTTGTGGGGCGAACGACCGGCACACCCAGCGAGCGGGCCGGGCTACTGTGCCCGTCGTACGGGGCCGACACCGGCCGTGACGGGGCGCGCATGACCTCACTTTCACTTTTCCGCTCATGACCCGGCAGCCGACACCGGCAGGAGCATCCCGCATCAAACCAGTGAGCCTGAGTTCACGCTGCTTCAGTCGCACCCGCAGTCCCGTCCTGCGCGAACTCGGGCGATTCGCCCGACAATTGGAAGGTGGAGCAGAGTTGATCAGAATCCGAAGCGGGCGCGCCAAGTCGGCTACGGCCACGGGGGCCCTTCTGGCCGGCCTCCTCGGTGGCGTTATCGTCGGCGCTCCGTCCGCGACCGCGGCCACGGCTGACTCCCCTTGCAGTTACGGGGCCACCATTTACAACAGAGTCACAAACCCCACCTCTTACAAGTACGTCCCATACGTCACCGGCGATCAGAGCTATTGCTGGCTGGACCGGGGGATGAGCAACACGGCAGTCCGTGCCCTTCAGAAGAACCTGAATTCCTGCTACGGATACGGCCTGGCAACGGATGGGGTCTTCGGAGCCCTCACCGAGTCGGCGCTCATCTCCGTTCAGAAGAGGGTGGGTGTCAGGGCGGACGGCGATTACGGCCCCAATACGCGGGATGCCATGGTGTGGGCTAACTACAGCGTGGAAACCGGGGCGCGGATCAGCTGTAACTGACGAACGCCGCTCGGAATTGGACGCCGCCCCGTTGTTCGCGGCGGCGGCGTTCACTGACTACAACGGGGAATACAACGGCGCGATCGATGGAATCGCCGAATCGGGTACCAAGGCCGCGTTCGCGCGGTTCGCCGACCGCGGAGATGCCAGGCCCCCTACTCGCCCAGCACCTCCGCCACCGCCCGATGCCCCACAGCCGCCAGCACGGGATTCGTGACCCGGTAGTAGTGCTCCGCCACCAGCCCGAAGCACAGAGCCCAGCCCCGCCCCCGCGCCCAGGTCGCGTCGTCGACGTCGGCCGCCTCGCGGAACAGGCCGCGGGTCTCGGCCGTGAACACGGCCCAGGCGGCGAGCACGTCGGCGGCCGGGTCGCCGACGCCGAGGCCGCCGAAGTCGATGACCGCGCTGAGCCGGCCGCCCTGGGCCAGCAGGTTGCCCGGCAGGAGATCGCCGTGGAGCCAGACGGGATCGCCGTCCCACTGGGGGAGCCGCAGCGCCTCCTCCCAGGCCGCGGTCGCGGCGTCCGCGTCCAACGTGCCGTCCGCGCCGAGGTCACGGATCGCGGCACGGACGTCGTCCTCGCCGTCGTCGGTGAGGGGCCCGCCACGCCAGGACGGCGGCCCGCCGGTGGCGTCCACCTTCCGCAGCGCCGCCACGAAACGACCCAACTCCACGGCGGCATAAGCGAGTTCGGTGCCATCGGTGAGGGGCGCGTCGTAGACGTTGTCGCCGTCCAGCCAGCGGAACACCCCCCACGGCAGCCCGTACCCCTGACCGGGCGCCCCCTTGGCGAGGGACACCGGCACGGCCAGCGGGAGATGCGGGGCGAGCCGCGGCAGCCAGTGCTGCTCCTTGTCGGCCTGCCGGGCCCCGCCGGGCAACCGCGGCAGCCGTACGACCATGTCGTCGCCCAGCCGGTACATGGCGTTGTCGGTCCCGGCGGACACGACCTCCTTCACGGGCAGCCCGGCCCACTCGGGGAACTGCTCCGCGACCAGCCGACCGACGAGCGCCGCGTCGATGTCGAACTCGTCGGCGTGCATCTTCGCGCCGGTCATGGCCCTCCGTAGGCAGTCGAAGTACCGAAGTACCGAAGTACCGAAGTACCGGAAGTACCCGAAGTACCGGAAGTACTCGAAGTGGTCGAGGTAGTCGGACGGCCGAGCGTATCCGCGTCGGCTTCTTCGGCTCCACGGCTTTTCGACCACCGGTCCGGACCACGTACGGCCGCCCCGGACCGGTGACCGAGGCGGCCGTACAGAGGTGTCCTACCAGGCCAACCTCCGCAGCGCGCGGGTCAGTTCACGGACACCGCCGACCAAGCCGCCCCCACCGCGTCGTACTCCGCACTCCCCGCCCCGTACAGATCCCGCGCCGCGTTGAGCGTCGCCGTCCGCGCCCCCGCGTACTTCGTCGACGACGTCATGTAGACCGTCAGCGCCCGGTACCAGATGGCCCCCAGCTTGTCCTTGCCGATGCCCTCGACCGTCGCGCCGTCGCAGGTCGTGCCGTTGTGGGCGGTGCCGCCGATGGTCTTCGGGCCGCTGCCCTCCGCGAGGAGGTACGCGAAGTGGTTGGCGACGCCCGAGGAGTAGTGGACGTCGAGGTTGCCGACCGAGGAGGTCCAGCAGTCCACGGAGTTGCCGTCCTTGGAGGGCTGGTCCATGTAGCGCAGGGCCGGCTTGCCGAAGCCGGACCGGACGACCTTCTCGCCGATCAGGTAGTCGCCCGGGTCGGCTGGGTTGTCGGCGTAGAACTCCACCAGCGTGCCGAAGATGTCGGATGTCGCCTCGTTCAGGCCGCCGGGCTCGCCCGAGTACGTCAGGGCCGCCGTCTTCGATGTCACGCCGTGCGACATCTCGTGGCCGGCCACGTCCAGCGACACCAGCGGGCCGAACGTCGTACCGTCACCGTCCCCGTACGTCATGCAGAAGCAGTTGTCGTCCCAGAAGGCGTTGTTGTAGCCGTTGCCGTAGTGGACGCGGTTGTACGAGCCCTTGCCGTCCCCCGCGATACCGCTGCGCCCGTGGACTTTCTTGTAGTAGTCCCAGGTGGTGCTGGTGCCGTACTGCGCGTCCACCGCCGCCGAGGCGCGGTCCGAAGTCGCCCCGCTGCCCCATTTGTTGTCGGTGTCCGTGAAGACGGTCGAGGGGGCACGGATGACGCAGATGACGAGGAGGCAGGTGTCCGTCTTGTTCTGGGCGTCGCCCGTGTACGTGTTCCCGCGTGTGGGGTCGGTGAGTTGGTACGCCGAGCCGGACGTCGTCGTCGGCGTCGTCTCCAGCGGGACCGTACCGCTGTAGAGGGACTGACCGTCTCCGGTCGCTGTCTCGATGCTGTCCCAGGCGTCGATCTGTTTGCCGGTCGCGGCGTCGGTGAGGACGACCCGGGCGACCGGGTTGCCGAGCGAGTCCTGGCCCCCGGCCTCGGTGCGCCAGGCCAGCCTGGGCGCACCGTGCAGGGCGTCGACGACGAGCTGCGGCTTGGCGGTCACCTTGCGGAGCGTCTCACCGAGGTTCGCGGCGCGCAGCGCGATGGCGGCCAGGTCGGCGGCCTTGGGGGCGGGGATCGATGGCTGGACGCTCGGGAGGGCGAGGGGGCGGGTGGTGGCCCGGGTCTCGCCGCGGTAGTCGCCGGCTTCGGTCAGGTGGAGGACGAAGTCACCGCCCAACACCGGGAGTTGACGGTACGTCCGGTCGTAGCGGACATGCTGCGTGCCGTCCGCGTCGACGATCACGTCGCGGGCCTTCGTGCCCTGCGCGGAGGTGAGGCCCAGCCGAGCGGCCTGGTCGGCGAGGACCGCCGCCGCGTTGCCGAGGACGGTGTCCAGGGTCGGCCTGTCGGCCGCTCCCGCACTCGGGGTCAGCGCGCCCGCGAGCAAGGTGGTGGCCGCCGCGGATATGCCGACGGTGGCGAGGCGTGAACCTCGCATGTGCCATGTCCGACGCATCGAACTCCTCAGGAAAACGCGCGCGAACGCGTGGTGGTGGGGGGAGTGGGGGAGTGGAAAGTAGGGGGCGCGGGGGATGTCCGCACAGTTCTAGGCGGCCGGGACCTGTCATGTCCATAGCGGATGGCTGCCGGACGTGTGAGGAGTGAGAATCGTTTCTGCAAAGACCTGGAAAGGAGATCGATCATGACCGTGACCGACTGGCTGACCGTCCTGACCACGACCGACGCCCCGGAGAAGGCGGAGGCGCTCGCCCGGGGCGCGGTGGAGGCGCGCGTCGCCGCCTGCGCGCAGATCGCGGGGCCGGTCTCGTCCGTCTACCGCTGGAAGGGGGAGATCGAGACCACGCGGGAGTGGCAGGTGCTGTTCAAGACGACGGAGCTGCGGTACGGGGAGCTGGAGACGTATCTGCGCGGGGCGCACGACTACGACGTCCCGGAGATCATCGCGACGCCGGTGGTGCGGGGGAGCGCGGAGTACCTGGAGTGGATGGAGCGTGAGACGGCCGGGTGAGGGCGAGGGCTTGGGCGAGCGCGAGCGCTTGGCGGCGCGGCCCTTCTTTCCGGTGGAGGTCCGGGTGAGTGGCAGGGTGAGTGGCCGGGTGAATCGACTTCCCTTCTTCGTGTACGGGACCCTGCGTCCCGGCGAGCACAACCACGACCTCTTCCTGCTCGGCAGTACGGTCTCGGAGGTGCCGGGGCGGCTCACGGGGGCGGTGCTGTACGACGGGCCCGGGTATCCGTACGCCGTCGAGGAGCCCGGAGGCGTGGTGTGCGGGGAACTGGTCACCGCCGACCCCGAGCGGTACGAGCGGCTCCTCGGCACCCTCGACCGGTTGGAGGACTACGCGCCGGGCGACCCCGCCAACGTGTACGAGCGCGTGGCCAGGGACGTGACCCGCGAGGACGGCACGACGGTGTTGGCCTGGGTGTACGTGGCCGCACGCGTCGTCGCGGCGGGTTTGCGGGCGCGGGGCAAGCTCATCGAAGGGGGCGACTGGCGGGTCCGCTGAGGGCCCGGCGCTGAGGGATCGGCGCGACTGGCGGGCGCGATGAAGGTATGAAGGTGCGGCGACTCACTCCCCGACGGTCAGCCTCAGCAGCAGCACCGCCGGGGCCCCGCCCGGAGCGACCCGTACCCCCGCCTTCGCCCCGTCCCACTCCGCCGTCCCGCCACTCGGAGCCGACGGGTGCAGGACCTCGATCCGTACCTCCTCCTGCCCGGCCAAGTGCCGTACTGGCAGCACCCGTTCGGAGCTGTCGGAATCGCCGGAGCCCTCGGAGCCGTCCCCCCTCAGCCACACCGACAGATACGTCACCCCCGCGCCCCCCGGCGCCCGCAGCCCCAGCGCGATCCACTCGTCAGACCAGCCCGGCAGCCCGAGCGGCCAGAACGGCACCGCGGTCCGCAGATCGCCGCGGATCGCCTTGTACACCGCCACCCCGTCCCTCACGAGAGACAGCTGACTGTCGGTCATCTTGTCGAGGTGGCCGGAGAGATGGACCCGCCCGAGCAGCGCGGAGCCCAGCGTGAAGCTGATCTCGGCGTCGGTGAAGGACGGTTGCGGGTAGGCCCAGACGGCGCCCTGCTCGGGTGGTACGGCGGTCGGTGCCGAGGCCGCGATGGGCGGGTAGCGCAAGGGGTCCTGCTGGTCGGAGGTGGACTGGAGCTGGGCGACGGCCAGGGACGCGCCGTCCATGCGCATTCCGCCCGACGCGCAGTTCTCGACCACCAGCGAGTGGTGGCGGTCCAGGACGGAAGTCAGCCAGGACAGCCAGGCCCGCGAGTGGTCGAGGAGCCCCGGCGCCGAGGTGGTGATGTTGTAGTCGAGCTTGAGATAGCCCACACCCCACTCGCCGACGATCCGGTCGACCGTCCTGTCGAGGTGGGCGCGGGCCGCCGGATGGGTCAGGTCCAGCTGGTGACGGCCCTGCTCGGTGACCCGGATGCCGCCCTCGTGGCACAGGAAGGCCTCGGCGGGCAGCTCGCGCGCCACGGGGCTGCGGACACCGACCACCTCCGGCTCCAGCCACAGCCCCGGCACCATCCCGCGTTCGCGGATCCGGTCGAGCACCACGCGGATGCCACCGCCGGGGAAACGCCGCTCGGACGGCAACCACGCGCCGACACTGTCCCACCAGCTCCCGGTTTCCCGCTCTCCCTCTGCCGCCCCGTCCCCGCTGCCCTCCCTGCCCCTGTCCCCGTCCTCGTCCGCGCCCTCGTCGTCGTACCAGCCGGCGTCGACGCAGAAGTACTCCGCGCCCGCCTCCGCCGCCGCGTCGATCAGCGGCAGCAGTTTCTCGGTGGTCGGATCGCCCATCAAGGTGTTCATGTAGTCGTTGAAGACGACGGGCAGCCGCTGGTGGTCGGGGTGCGGGCGGCGGACGAGACGGCGGTACGACGTCAGCGCGGCCAGCGCCCCGTCGAAGTGCTCCCCCAGGGCCAGCACCGCCCACTCGCTGACGAACTCCTCGCCAGGACCCAGGACTTGGCGCCATTGGTGCTCGTCCGCGCACGGGCCGCCCAGCGCCAGATACGTATGCCGGTCCGCCTCGCCCGCCTCCCACCGCCAGCTCGCCGCGGACTCGATCTGCCAGAGCCAGGCGCGCTCGTCCGTCCGGTGGGTGAACGCGCCCATCGCCAGGTGCCCGTCGGTGGGCCAGCTTCCGCGCCCGGCGAGCCGCATCTCGGCCCCGCTGTCGTGCTCGTGCACCTCGCGGCCGATGTCGGGGACGGTGGCGCGCAACGGCTCGGCGTACCAACGGCATTCGGCGAGCCAGTCGTTGCGCGCGCGGAGCACGTCCAGTTCGTCGGGGGAGGGCAGCCCGCCGAGCACCAGGCTGCCGACCGAGCGCACGGTGACCGGCGCGGCGCCGTCGTTGCGCAGCCGGACCCGGGAGCGGAGCACGGGCACGCCGTCGGGTGAGGCGTACTCGGCCGAGACGGTCAACCCGCTCGCGGGGTCGCTGAGTTCGACGGTCAGCCGGTGCCAGCCGTCGCCGCACGTCGCGTGATGCGCGCGGTACTTCAGGCGCTGCGCGAGCGCCGTGCCCCCGAAGCGGGGCCCCGACCAGCCGATGCCGTCGCCGAGCAGGGTCAGTTCGACGAGCGGCAGTGCGGCGTCCGCGGCCCGCTTGGGATCGGGCTCGGGGTCGCAGGGTCTCGCCACGCGCAGCAGCCGGGGCGTGTCTCCGCCGGGGCCGGAGCCGGAGCCGGGGCCGAGGCCGGGGCCCCGGCCGAGGTCGAAGTCGAGGGCGAGCCCGGAGTGGCCCCAGCGGTAGCCATAGTCCTGGTAGCCGTGGTCCTGGTTCATGAAGTCCCTCCGGTCGATCCGTGCGGTCCGGTCGATCCGTGCGGTCCGGCCGATCCGTGCGGTCCGGTCGATCCGTGCGGTCCGTGCGGTCCGTGCGGTCCGTGCCACGGTCCCGAACTCTCCCGCACGATCAACTCCGGTTCCAGGCAAGGCTCGTGGGCCGGCGCCGACGGATCCAGCAACCGGTGCAGCAGCCCGAACGCCGTCGACAAGGTCGAACTGGCGAATGTGCGGGGCTGAGGCGCCCCGTTAAGGGGCGCGGGCCTGTGACACTATGCGGCTCCGCCGCGTGGGCGCGACCAGCCACAGACGACCCGCAGCCTCAGTACTACCTAGTCGACCCGCTCCACCCGAACCGCACAGGCCTTGAACTCCGGCATCCGCGAGGTCGGGTCGAGGGCCGGATTGGTCAACGTGTTGGCCCGGCCCTCCCCCGGCCAGTGGAACGGCATGAACACGGTGTCAGGCCGAATGGACGTGGTGATCCGCGCGGGCGCGACCGCGCGTCCGCGCCGGGACACCACAGCCAGGGGTTCCCCGTCCACCGCCCCGAGCCGCTCCGCCAGCCGAGGATGCAGCTCCACGAAGGAGCCGGGCGCCGCGGCGTTCAGCTCGTCGACCCGACGGGTCTGCGCGCCGGACTGGTACTGGGAGACCACCCGCCCGGTGGTCAGCAGCACCGGGTACTCGTCGTCGGGCTCCTCCGCCAACGGCCGATGGCTGACGGCGACGAACCGGGCACGACCGTCGGGGGTGGCGAAGCGGTCGAGGAACAGGCGGGGGGTCCCGGGATGGACCCCGGCCGGAGCGGGGGCGCTCCGGGAGAGGGCCGGGCTGGGCCCGGCGGGCGTCGCGGCGACCACGTCGTCTGCCGCGTCGCCCGCCGGGTCGTCAGGGAGGCCGTCGAACGTGGCGTCCTCGCAGTCCTCGGCGGTGGCGCCCGCGGGACGGCCCGCGGAGCCGTCCGCCGGGCAGGGCCAGAACACCCCGTTCTCCTCAGCCAGGCGGCGGTACGTGATGCCCGAGTAGTCGGCCGGGCCGCCCGCGCTCGCCCGGCGCAGCTCCTCGAAGACCTCCTCCGGGTCCGTGGGGAAGCCCTTCTCGACGCCCAGGCGGTCGGCCAGTTCATGGAGTACGTCGAGGTCGCTGCGTACGCCCTCCGGAGGCGTGATCGCCTGGCGGCGCAGCAGTACGCGGCCCTCCAGGCTGGTCGTCGTGCCCGTCTCCTCGGCCCACTGGGCGATCGGGAGGACGACGTCCGCGAGTTCCGCGGTCTCGGACAGCACCACGTCCGCCACCGCGAGGAAGTCCAGCGACTTCAGCCGGCCCTCGATGTGGGCGGCCCGGGGTGCGGACACCACCGGGTTCGAGCCCATCAGCAACAGCGCGTGGATGTCCGTACCCATGGCGTCCAGCAGCTCGTACGCGCTGCGGCCGGGACCCGGCAGCGAGTCCGGGTCGACACCCCAGACCTCGGCCACATGGCGACGGGCGGCCGGGTCGTCGAGTTTGCGGTAGCCGGGCAACTGGTCGGCCTTCTGGCCGTGTTCACGGCCACCCTGCCCGTTGCCCTGTCCGGTGAGACAGCCGTACCCGGAGAAGGGCCGACCCGCCCGCCCGGTCGCCAGGCAGAGGTTGATCCACGCGCCCACCGTGTCGGTGCCCTTGGAGTGCTGCTCGGGCCCGCGGGCGGTGAGCACCATCGCCGACTCCGGCTCGCAGAACAGCCGTACCGTTTCCCGGAGTTCGGGCACGGACACACCCGTGATCCGCTCCACGTACTCCGGCCAGTGCGCCATCGCCGCGGCCCTGGCCTCCGCCCAGCCGCTCGTACGCTCCTCGATGTACGCCTCGTCCGTACGCCCCTCCGCCACCACCAGGTGCAGCAACCCGAGCGCCAGGGCGAGATCCGTACCGGGGCGGGGCGCCAGATGCAGGTCCGCCTGCTCGGCGGTCCGCGTGCGGCGCGGGTCGATGACGACCAACTTGCCGCCGTTCTCCTTGAGTTCGGTGAGAAAGCGGAGCGCCGGCGGCATCGTCTCCACGAGGTTCGAGCCGACCAGGATCACGCAGCCGGTCTTGGGGATGTCCTCCAGCGGGAAGGGCAGCCCCCGGTCGAGCCCGAACGCCTTCATCCCGCCGGCCGCCGCGGACGACATGCAGAAGCGCCCGTTGTAGTCGATCTGCGAGGTGCCGAGCACGACCCGGGCGAACTTCCCGAGCGTGTACGCCTTCTCGTTGGTCAGCCCGCCCCCGCCGAACACCCCGCACGCGTCCGGGCCATGCTCCGTACGCGTGCGGGACAGCCCCTCGGCGATCAGGTCGAGCGCCTCGTCCCAGCCGGCCGGCTCCAGCACGCCCGCCCTCCGGACGAGCGGCGAGGTCAGCCGGACCCCGGACGAGAGCAGCGCCGGTGCCGTACGGCCCTTGCCGCACAGGGCGCCCCGGTTCACCGGGAAGTCCGTGCGCTCCGTCACCTCGACCACACCGCCGCCGTCCGGCGTGGGCGTCAGGTTCATGCCGCACTGCAGCGCGCAGTACGGGCAGTGGGTGGGCGTAACGGAGGTCTGCATACCCATCAGCGTGCGTCGGACGTGTTACACGGCGGAACGCTCCCCGTTACGCGGCAGGCACGGGGACCTCCCCGCGGGGGCGGGGCGGGCGTGAGGATCCCTGAGGGCTGCGCCCCCAGACCCCGGCTGCTGGTATTTCAGCCCCTCCGGCGTTTGAGGAGCGGGGGTTCGGGGGCCGGCCCCCGAAACGGGGTCTGGGGCGGAGCCCCAGAGATGGGACGGGTAGGGGCGGCGGGGGCGAAAAAAGCCCACCCTCACCTCGCCGCCGCCAACGCCCGCTCCACGCCCGGCTCCTTGGGCCCGAGAAACCGAGGATCAGGCTCGAACAGCACATCCAGCGCGGCCTTCCCCGCCGCGACCACCTCCCGCACACCCCCGTAGTACCAGGTCACGTCATGCCTGTCGGCCACCCCGACCCCGTACGACTCGACCCCCGCCTCCTCGCACAACGCGACCGCCCGCCGGATATGGAACCCCTGACTGATCAGCACGGCCTCGTCCACCCCGAAGATCTTCTTCGCCCGCACGCAGGAGTCCCACGTGTCGAAGCCCGCGTAATCACTGACGATCCGCCGGTCGGGCACGCCCCGCCGCGTCAGATACGTACGCATGGCATCCGGCTCGTCGTAGTCCTCACGGCTGTTGTCACCGGTGACAAGGACCACCTCGACACGACCGGCCCCGTACAGTTTCGCCGCCGCGTCGAGCCGGTGCGCGAGATACGGCGACGGCTCGCCGTCCCAGAGCCCGGCCCCGAAGACGACCGCGACCTCTGTACGGGGGACGTCCGCCGTCGTCCGCAGCCGGTCACCCGTCACCACGTACATCCAGGTCGCCGGAAGCAGCGCGAGCACGCACCCGGCCATCACGGCCTGCACGGCCCGCCGCTGCCCGGCACGGGTACGAGGAAGGCGGGGCAGGCGCGGTAGGCGCGGTCCGCGCAGCTTCGGACGGCGCATCGGATGGTCCCTTCCCAGGTGGCCTGTGACCAGTGAGGACGCGGTTCACGGTGATCCGGTTCGTCCCGCGCGCAGTGACCAGCTTCACTCGGGATGCCGTAAGCGCAGGTCGCGGCGCCTCACACACCCCGTACACGTCACCGTGAACCCCCGGAAAACACCCGTCATTCCCGCGCAACGGGGCGGCAACCTCCTACCCGCACCATCAGTACATGACGGCGTCGAACACTCCTCGCGACGAGTCCAAGCCCCGCCCCGGCGGCCAGCCGCTCCGTGGCGCTCACCTCGACAGTACGGCGCAACTCATGAACCGGATCACCAGCCAGCTCGGCAGCCAGCTCAGCCTCGTGTCCCTCAACGGCACCCGGCGTTCCGCACCGCCCGCGCTCGTCCTCGTGGGCCACGGCAGCCGCGACCCGCGCGCCCTGAGCACGATCCGGACCCTCGTGGACCGGATCCGCGAGCTGCGCCCGGAGCTGCCCGTGCACCTCGGGCACATCGAGCTGAACGAGCCCCTGCTGCCCGACACGCTCGCCACCCTCGGCACCGGCGACGCCGTCCTCGTACCGCTCCTGCTCAGCCGCGGCTACCACGTCAAGCAGGACATCCCGGAGGCCGCGGCCGCATCGTCGGCGCACACCCGTGTCGCCTCGCCGCTGGGTCCGCACCCGCTGCTCGTGGAGACGCTGTACGAGCGACTCGTCGAGGCCGGCTGGCGTACGCCGAGAGGCGACGCGGACCGCCGCGCGAGCGGAGTCGTGCTCGCCGCCGCCGGATCCCGCGACCCCGACGCGGCCGTCGACACCCGCCGCACCGCCCAGCTCCTCGCCGAGCGCCTCGGCGTGCCCGTCGTCCCCGCGTACGCCTCCGCCGCCGCGCCCACCGTCCCGCACGCCCTGCGCGCACTCGCCGCCCGCGGCCGCCACCGGGTCGCCGTCGCCTCGTACTTCACCGCCCCCGGCCGCTTCGCCACCGAGTGCGCGGCCGCCGCCCCCTGGATCGCCGCCGCACCGCTCGGCGCGCACCCGGCGATGGCCCATCTCGTCCTGCACCGCTACGACCAGGCCCTCGCCACCCCCGAGCCCGCCCCGGAGCGCCAGCTGGCCTCGGCCTGAAGCACGCGGACGCGATAGCCGTCCATGCCCCGTTTGTCAGTGCATGCGTCTACTGTCGGGGCATGGAAGGCATTGCACGAAAGGCTTCACAGTCACCGTCGTACGAGGACGCGGCACAGCACACTCACGATGACGCCCATGCCGACACCTATGGCGTCGGCCATGACGACACCTATGACGACGCGGCCGTCGAGCGATGGGCCGTCGAGCCGGACAAACGGCCCGGCCGCACCGCCTTCCAGCGCGACCGCGCGCGCGTGCTCCACTCCTCCGCCCTGCGGCGCCTCGCCGGCAAGACCCAGGTCGTCACGCCGGGCACGCGGAGCCGGGTCTGGGACGCGAGCCCCCGCACCCGGCTGACCCACTCCCTGGAGTGCGCCCAGGTCGGCCGCGAGCTGGGCGCCGCCCTCGGCTGCGACCCGGACCTCGTGGAGGCGGCGTGCCTCTCCCACGACCTGGGCCACCCGCCCTTCGGGCACAACGGAGAGCAGGCGCTGAACGAGTTCGCGGAGGACTGCGGCGGCTTCGAGGGCAACGCGCAGTCGCTCAGGCTCCTGACCCGGATCGAGCCCAAGCGCTTCGTCATCAGTGAGGAGAGCGGCGACCTCGTCAGCGTCGGCCTCAACCTCACCCGCGCCGCCCTCGACGCCGCCACCAAGTACCCCTGGCCGCGCGGTGCCCACCCCACCGACGCCAAGTCCCCGAAATTCGGCGTCTACGAAGACGACCGCCCCGTCTTCGACTGGGTCCGCAAAGGCGCCCCCGGCACCCGGAGCACCTTCGAGGCCCAGGTCATGGACTGGTCGGACGACGTGGCGTACTCGGTGCACGACGTCGAGGACGGTCTGCACGCGGGCCACATCGACCCCAACTGCCTGCACGCGGAGCCCGAGCGGCAGGAGATCTTCGCGGTCGCGATCGGGCGGTACGTCCCGGCGGACACCGACCCCGCCGAGCTCGCCGAAGCCCTCGACCGCCTCCTCGACCAGGAGTGGTGGCCGCACGGCTACGACGGCTCGGCGGTCGCGCAGGCCCGCCTGAAGGACGCCACCAGCCAGCTCATCGGCCGGTTCTGCCTCGCGGCGGAGGGCGCCACCCGCGCGGCGTACGGGACGGGCAGGCTCACGCGGTACGCGGCGGAGCTCGTCGTGCCTCGCGCGGCGCGACAGGAGTGCGCGGTGCTCAAGGCCGTGGCCGACCGGTACGTCATGCAGCGCGCCGAGCAGGAGCGGCTCCGCGCCGACCAGCGGATCGTCGTCGCCGAGCTGGCCGAGGCGCTCACCGCCCGCGCGCCGGACGGACTCGACCCGCAGTTTCGAGCCTTGTTCGACGAGGGGGACGACGACCGCGCCCGCAAGCGCGTGATCGTCGACCAGATCGCCTCACTGACGGACGCGTCGGCGCGATCACTGCACGCGAGGCTCAGGGGGCAGCTGTGACGTTCGGACGGTGAAAGCGTGACACTCCGTGGCCTGATCGGGCCACTCCCTCTTCCCGCATCACGCTCCGTGCGGGACGCTCGCTTGTGGCGACACCCGCAGTGTTTTCTGGGAGGACACTTCCCAGACCCCCGGCAGGAGGCATCAAGTGGTCGACGCGGATCAGACATTCGTCATCGTCGGAGGAGGTCTGGCCGGCGCGAAGGCGGCCGAGACGCTCCGGTCGGAGGGTTTCACCGGCCGCGTAATACTGATCTGCGACGAGCGCGACCACCCGTATGAACGTCCGCCGCTGTCCAAGGGCTACCTGCTCGGCAAGGAGGAACGCGACAGCGTCTTCGTGCACGAGCCGACCTGGTACGCGCGCAACGACATCGAGCTGCACCTCGGCCAGACCGTCGACGCCATCGACCGGACCGCGAAGACCGTCCGCTTCGGAGACGACGGCACACTCGTCCACTACGACAAGCTGCTGCTCGCGACCGGCGCCGAACCGCGTCGGCTGGACATTCCCGGCACGGGCCTCGCGGGCGTCCACCACCTGCGCCGACTCGCCCACGCGGAACGGCTCAAGCACGTGCTGACCGCCCTGGGCCGCGACAACGGCCACATCGTCATCGCGGGCGCGGGCTGGATCGGGCTGGAAGTCGCCGCGGCCGCCCGGGAGTACGGCGCCGAGGTCACCGTCGTCGAGCCCGAGCCGACCCCGCTGCACGCCATCCTCGGCCCCGAGCTCGGCCAGCTCTTCACCGAGCTGCACCGCGAGCACGGCGTCCGTTTCCACTTCGGCGCCAAGCTCACCGAGATCGTCGGCCAGGACGGCATGGTCCTCGCGGCCCGCACGGACGGCGGCGAGGAGCACCCCGCGCACGACGTCCTGGCCGCCATCGGCGCCGCCCCGCGCACCGGCCTCGCCGAGGCGGCGGGCCTCACTCTGGCGGACCGCGCGCACGGCGGTGGCGTCGCGGTCGACGAGCGGCTGCGCACCTCCGACCCGGACATCTACGCGGCCGGCGACGTGGCTTCCTTCCATCACACGCTCTTCGACACCCGCCTGCGCGTCGAGCACTGGGCGAACGCCCTGAACGGCGGCCCGGCGGCGGCCCGCGCGATGCTGGGCCGTGAGCTGACGTACGACAGGGTGCCCTATTTCTTCTCCGACCAGTACGACGTAGGGCTCGAGTACTCGGGCTGGGCGCCCCCGGGGACGTACGACCAAGTAGTGATCCGTGGAGACGCGGGCAAGCGGGAGTTCGTCGCCTTCTGGTTGGCGGAGGGACGGGTGCTGGCCGGGATGAACGTGAATGTGTGGGACGTCACAGAGCCGATCCAACAGCTGATTCGATCGAAGGCACAGGTGGACACCGAGGCGCTCGCGGACCCGCACGTTCCGCTGGACAGCCTGGCCCCGTGACCGCCGACGGCTCTCGACTGTCACACCCTCCCCGTAGAATCCATACGTGGCTGGAAGGATCAACGACGAGGACGTGAAGGCTGTTCGGGACGCGGTCCCGATCGACGCCGTGGTCTCGGAGTACCTCCAGCTGCGCAACGCGGGCGGCGGCAACCTCAAAGGGCTGTGCCCGTTCCACGACGAGAAGTCGCCCTCCTTCCAGGTCAGCCCGAGCAAGGGGCTCTTCCACTGCTTCGGCTGCCAGGAGGGCGGCGACACCATCACGTTCGTGATGAAGGTCGACCACCTCACCTTCTCGGAGGCGGTCGAGCGCCTCGCCGGGCAGGCGGGCATCACGCTGCGCTACGAGGAGGGCGGGTACAACCCCTCCAACCAGCGCGGCGAGCGCATCCGCCTGGTCGAGGCCCACAAGATCGCCGCCCAGTTCTACATCGAGCAGCTCGACACCAGCTCGGAGGCGGACGCCGGCCGCAAGTTCCTCGCCGAGCGCGGCTTCGACCAGGCCGCGGCCGAGCACTTCGGCGTCGGTTACAGCCCTCAGGGCTGGGACCACCTCACCCGCTATCTCCGCGGCAAGGGCTTCACCGACAAGGAGCTGTTCCTCTCCGGCCTCTCCCAGGAGGGCCGCCGGGGCCCCATCGACCGCTTCCGCGGCCGCCTCATGTGGCCCATCCGCGACATCGGCGGCGAGGTCGTCGGCTTCGGCGCGCGAAAGCTGTACGAGTCGGACAACGGGCCCAAGTACCTCAACACCCCCGACACGCCGATCTACCGCAAGTCCCAGGTCCTCTACGGCATCGACCTCGCCAAGAAGGACATAGCCAAGAGCAGCCGGGCGGTCGTCGTCGAGGGTTACACCGACGTCATGGCCTGCCACCTCGCCGGCATCACGACAGCCATCGCGACCTGCGGCACGGCCTTCGGCACCGACCACATCAAGATCCTCAGACGCCTCCTGATGGACAACGGCTCGGCGCGCGTGATCTTCACCTTCGACGGCGACTCGGCCGGCCAGAAGGCCGCCCTGCGCGCCTTCGAGGACGACCAGAAGTTCGCCGCCGAGACGTACATCGCGATCGCCCCCGACGGCATGGACCCCTGCGACCTGCGTCTCGCCAAGGGCGACGAGGCGGTCGCCGACCTGGTCGAACCGCGCACACCGCTCTTCGAGTTCGCGCTCCGCCAGGTCATCGCCCGCTACGACCTCGAAACCCCCGCGGGCCGAGCCGCCGCCCTCGACGAGGCGGCGCCCATCGTGGCCCGTATCAAGAACAGCGGTGCTCAGCACGAGGTCGCCGTGCAGCTCGCGGGCATGCTCGGCATCCTCGACACGCAGTTCGTGGTCAAGCGGGTCGCCCAGCTGGCGCGCTGGGCCCGCGACCGAGGTGGCAAGGGCCCGGCGCCGGCCGGCCCCGGCCGCTCCCAGCAGCAGTACGACAACGGCGGCGGCCCCAGACCGCCCTCCGGCCCGGCCCTCACCCTCCGCAACCCGGTGTACGCCACCGAGCGCGAGCTCCTCAAACTCGCCCTCCAGCGCCCGGAACTGGTCTCCCCGGCCTTCGACGCGTACGGGGTGGACGAGTTCACCGCCGCGCCGTATGCCGCCGTACGCGAGACGATCATGGAGGCGGGCGGGGCCGAGTACGGCGTGCAGGACCCCCAGGAGTACTTGGTCCGGGTCCGCGCCGCCGCCCCGGACGACGCCGTCCGCGCGATGGTCACGGAGCTGGCCGTCGAAGCCATCATGCGCCGCACCGTCGACGAGCTGTACGCGGGCGAACAACTGGTGACCGTCCGCCGCCGCGCCGTCGAGCGCCGCGTACGCGACGTCCAGGGCGCCCTCGCCCGCGCCAGCGCCCAGGGGGACCCGGCCCAACTGGCCGCGGTGCAGAACGAGTTGTGGGTACTCCAGCAGTACGACCAGGCGCTGCGCGAGCAGGGCGCGTCCGCGCTCTGACGAGGGCGGACGCCGACCTTCGCGTCGCCGTGCGGACGACCTTCGCGGTCAGGGCGTCGAGGCGACGACTCGCTCTTGACGCGGCCGGTCGCGAAGCCGTCCGCCAGCATTCTCCCCGCCACCTCCTGGCCCCGAGCCGGTTCGGCGGCGTACGACGGGGAACCCGTCAGCGTGACCATCGGCTGCGAAGGCATCCGGCCGCGGGCCGGCCCGTCACCTTCAGACCGGCCGCGACCGCCTGGACATGGGTCTCGGAGCGGGACTCGTAGCAGGAACCGGACAACACCAGGGGATCGTGCCAGATCAGGGTACGAACAGGTACTCGGGTTTTCCACCACGGTAACCACGTGGTCACGGACCGGACTCAAAAAGTCGCCGCACGCCCCTCGTGGCGACGATGTGTCGTACTCCACACTGGGTTCCGGTGCCTGAGTCCTCGGAGCGCGGCCGACCCGAACGCGACGGGTCCATTGTCCCCGCGGTTCCGCTCAACGTGTTCGGGACGGACAGCGGCGAGGCCGTCGTCCCCGTCCCGCTGCCGCACGCCTCAGCAGCGACATTCCTGGAGGTCGCCCCCGTGCAGACCCAGACCCTCACCCAGACCGACAACACCACGGAAACGGACGCGGAAACCGACGTCATCGCGGCCGTACCGCCGCAGAGCCGTGCAGCGCACCACCCCGAGACGGGGGAGTCCGCAGGCCCGGCCGAGCCCGCGGAGCCGCCCGTCGCCCTCGCGGAAACCGAAGTCGAGACCGAGACAGAGGCGCCCGAGCCGGTGGCCCTGCCCCGCGGACGTGCGGACACCGGTGGCCCCTCGTCCGACCTCTTCCGCCAGTACCTGCGGGAGATCGGCCGCATCCCGCTGCTCACCGCGGCGGAGGAGGTGGACCTCGCGCGCCGCGTCGAGGCCGGCCTCTTCGCCGAGGAGAAGCTGCGGCTCGCCTCCGACCTGGACAGCCAACTCGCCCTTGACCTTGACAAGTTGGTCGTCATGGGCCGGATGGCCAAGCGTCGGCTGATCGAGGCCAACCTGCGGCTCGTCGTCTCCGTCGCCAAGCGGTACGTGGGCCGCGGCCTGACCATGCTCGACCTGGTCCAGGAAGGAAACCTGGGCCTGATCAGGGCAGTCGAGAAGTTCGACTACGCCCGCGGCTACAAGTTCTCGACGTACGCCACCTGGTGGATCCGCCAGGCCATGTCCCGGGCCCTCGCCGACCAGGCCCGGACCATCCGAGTGCCCGTCCACGTCGTCGAGTTGATCAACCGTGTCGTCCGCGTCCAGCGCCGCATGCTGCAGGAACGCGGCTACGAGCCGACCCCCGAAGAGGTCGCCGCGCACCTCGACCTCCCCGGCGAACGGGTCAGCGAAGTCCTCCGCCTGGCCCAGGAACCGGTGTCGTTGCACGCCCCCGTGGGCGAGGAGGACGACGTAGCGCTCGGCGACCTCATCGAGGACGGCGACGCGACGAGCCCCGTGGAGTCGGCGGCCTTCCTCCTGCTGAGGGAGCACCTGGAAGCGGTCCTCTCCACCCTCGGCGAGCGCGAACGCAAGGTCGTCCAGCTTCGGTACGGGCTGGCGGACGGCCGCCCCCGCACGCTGGAGGAGATAGGCCGGATCTTCGGCGTCACGCGCGAACGCATCCGCCAGATCGAGTCCAAGACCCTCAACAAACTCCGCGACCACGCGTTCGCGGACCAGCTGAGGGGCTACCTGGACTGAGGGCAGGGTTTACGCAGTTCCCCGCGCCCCTGAAGACTTCAGGGGCGCGGGGAACTCCGCTACAAGCCCCCACCGGCCCGCAGCGAACGAACAGCGGGCCCTAATCCACCTCCGCCACCGCCTGCGCGAACTGCGCCTTATACAGCCGCGCATACGCCCCGCCCGCCGCCAGCAGATCCGCATGCGCACCCTGCTCCACGATCGAACCGTTCTCCATCACGAGGATGGTGTCGGCATCCCGGATCGTCGACAACCGGTGAGCGATCACGAACGACGTCCGCCCATGCGCGAGCTTCGCCATCGCCTTCTGGATGAGCACCTCGGTCCGCGTGTCCACGGAACTGGTCGCCTCGTCAAGGACGAGGATCACCGGGTCGGACAGGAACGCCCGAGCGATCGTGATGAGCTGCTTCTCACCGGCGCTCACGCCCGAACCCTCGTCGTCGATGACGGTGTCGTACCCGTCGGGCAGCGTACGGATGAACCGGTCGGCGTGAGCCGCTCGCGCGGCTTCCTCGATCTCGCCAGGGGTGACCTCGCGAGAGGCCCCGTACGCGATGTTCTCCGCGATCGTCCCGCCGAACAGCCAGGTGTCCTGGAGGACCATCCCGATCCCGGCCCGGAGTTCGTCCCGGGACATGGAGGCGACGTCGACGCCGTCGAGGGTGATACGCCCGCCGGTGACCTCGTAGAACCGCATCAACAAGTTCACCAGCGTCGTCTTGCCGGCGCCCGTCGGCCCGACGATCGCCACGGTGTGCCCGGGCTCGACCTTCAGCGACAAATCCTCGATCAGCGGCTTCTCGGGCTCGTAGCGGAAGGAGACGCCTTCCAGCGCGACCCGCCCCCGCAGCTCCTCGGGCTTCGCGCCCGGCATCGGGTCGGCCTCCTGCTCCTCCGCGTCCAGGATCTCGAAGATCCGCTCGGCCGACGCGACACCCGACTGCACGAGGTTCGCCATCGACGCGACCTGGGTGAGCGGCATGGAGAACTGCCGGGAGTACTGGATGAAGGCCTGCACGTCACCGATCGACAGCGAGCCGGACGCGACCCGCAGACCGCCGACCACGGCCACCAGCACGTAGTTGAGGTTGGACACGAACATCATCAGCGGCTGCATGACGCCGCTGTTGAACTGCGCCTTGAACCCGGCCTCGTACAGCTTCTCGTTCTCCTCGGCGAACCGCGCCGCCGACTCCTCCTGCCGCCCGAAGACCTTCACCAGGGCGTGCCCGGTGTACATCTCCTCGATGTGCGCGTTGAGCTTGCCGGTCGTGCGCCACTGCTGCACGAAGTGCGGCTGCGACCGCTTGCCGACGCGCGTGGCGACGACGAACGACAGCGGCACGGTGACCAGCGCGACCAGGGCGAGCAGCGGCGAGACCCAGAACATCATCGCCAGCACGCCGACGATGGTCAGCAGGGAGTTGATGAGCTGGCCCATCGACTGCTGGAGGGTCTGCCCGATGTTGTCGATGTCGTTGGTGGCGCGGCTGAGCACCTCGCCGCGCTGCCGCTGGTCGAAGTACGACAGCGGCAGCCGCGACAGCTTCGTCTGCACGTCCTCGCGCATCCGGTACACGGTCATGTTGACCGCCCGGTTCACCAGCCGCGTCGCCACGGCCATCAGCAGGCCGGCCACCAGGAACACCACGAGCGCGAGCCCCAGTACCTCGCCGACCTGGCCGAAGTCGATGCCCTGACCCGGCGTGAAGTCCGTCCCGGAGAGCATGTCGGCCATACCGCCGTCGCCGCGCTCGCGCATCGACTCGAGGACCTCGGCCTTCGAATCGCCGGCGGGCATGTCCCGTCCGACGACGCCCGCGAAGACCAGGTCGGTCGCTTCGCCCAGGATCTTCGGGCCCACCACGGACAGGCTCACGCTCAGGACCACGGCGAGCAGCATCACGTACATCGTGATCCGCTCGGACCGGAACTGCGCGAGCAGCCGTTTGCCGGACCCCCTGAAGTCCATCGAGTTCTGGTCGGGGCCGCCCCCGGCCATCATCCGCCCCACGGGCCCGGCCATCAGGCTGCCTCCGCTTCCGTCAGCTGGGAGAGCACGATCTCCCGGTAGGTGTCGTTGTCCGCCATCAGCTCGTGGTGGCGGCCCGTACCCACGACCCGGCCCTCGTCGAGGACCACGATCCGGTCGGCCTCCCTGATGGTCGACACCCGCTGGGCGACGATCACGACGGTCGCCTCGGCGGTCTCCTCGGCGAGCGCCGCACGAAGGGCCGCGTCGGTCGCGTAGTCGAGCGCGGAGAAGGAGTCGTCGAAGAGGTAGATCTCCGGACGCTGGACGAGGGTCCGGGCGATGGCGAGCCGCTGCCGCTGACCGCCCGACACGTTCGTGCCGCCCTGCGCGACGGGCGAGTCCAGACCGTTCTCCAGCCCCTCGACGAACGCCTTCGCCTGCGCCACCTCCAGCGCGTGCCACAGCTCCTCGTCGGTCGCGTCCGGATTGCCGTACCGCAGGTTCGTCGCGACGGTCCCCGCGAAGAGGTACGGCTTCTGCGGTACGAGGCCCACGGTGCGCGCGAGCAGCTGCGGCTCGACGGTCCGTACGTCGACGCCGTCCACCAGTACCTCGCCGGCGGTGGCGTCGAACAGCCGCGGGACGAGCCCGAGAAGCGTCGACTTTCCGCTGCCGGTCGAACCGATCACGGCGGTCGTCTCACCGGGCCGCGCCACCAGGTCGATGGACCTGAGCACCGGCTCCTCGGCGCCCGGGTAGCGGAACCCGGCACCCCGGACCTCCAGATGACCGTGCCGTCGCAGCTCCAGGACGGGCGCCTTCGGCGGCACCACGCTGCTGGAGGTGTCCATGACCTCCTGGATGCGCTCGGCACAGACCTCCGCGCGCGGCACCATCATGAACATGAAGGTGGCCATCATCACGGACATGACGATCTGCATGAGGTAGGCGAGGAAGGCCGTCAGGGCGCCGATCTCCATGCCCCCGCTGTCGATCCGATGGGCACCGAACCACACCACCGCGATCGACGACAGGTTCACCACCGTCATGACGATCGGGAACATCAGGGCCAGGATCCGCCCGGTGCCGAGGGACACCTCGGTGAGGTGGGTGTTCGCCTTCCGGAAGCGGTCCTCCTCGTACTCGTCGCGGACGAAGGCACGGATGACGCGGTTGCCGGTGATCTGCTCGCGCAGCACCCGGTTCACCGTGTCCAGGCGCACCTGCATGGCGCGGAAGAGGGGCCGCAGCCGGCGCACCAGGAGACTGACCGAGATGCCGAGCACGGGCACGACGGCGAGCAGCACCCCGGACAGCGGTACGTCCAGGCCGAGCGCCAGGACGATGCCGCCCACGCACATGATCGGCGCTGACACGAGCAACGTGAACGTCATCAGCGTCAGCATCTGCACCTGCTGCACGTCGTTCGTGGTGCGGGTGATCAGCGACGGCGCCCCGAAGTGACCGACCTCACGCGCGGAGAACGACTGCACCCGGTCGAAAACGCCGGCCCGGATGTCCCGGCCGACCGCCGAAGCCGTACGGGCGCCGTAGTAGACGGCACCGATGTTGCAGACGACCTGGGCCAGCGAGATGCCGATCATCAGGGCACCGAAGGACAGGATGTATCCGGTGTCGCCCGCGACGACACCGTTGTCGATGATGTCCGCGTTGAGCGTCGGCAGGTAGAGCGTGGCGCAGGTCTGCAGAAACTGCAGCAGGACCAGTAAGGCGATGGGTTTCTTGTACGGCCTGAGGTAGGTACGCAGGAGTCTTATGAGCACGCTGGGTCTCTCGAGGTCGGCGGCGGGGCGGATGGTTGCCCTTGGCCCCTATCGTCGGACACTCCACCCGCGTTACCTCAACTGATTAAGCCAAGAGAGGTCCAAGAGCGCGGCCCTAGTAGACTGTCGCAGCTAATGTTTGGGATAGAGGTGGCGCAGTTTGATGCGTGCATCGTGGGTGGTGAACTGCCAGTCCACCTGACGTTGGTCGGTGTTGGTGGCGTTCTGCCAGGCCGAGAGTTCGGTGTTGAGTGTGTCCAGGTCGTCGATCCGGCGGTCGAGACATTGCCGGGTCAGCGCGGAGAGTTCGGTCTCGGCGATGTTGAGCCATGACCCGTGTCTGGGTGTGTGGTGGATCTCGAGGCGCTGGGCCAGGGCGAAGGCTTCTTCTGGTTCGAACGCCTCGTACAGTGAGGCGATGGTGTGGGTGTTGAGGTTGTCCATCACCAGCACCACGGCGTCGGCGTCGGGATAGTCCACGCTCAGCAGCTGTTTGACCTGGCCGGCCCAGTCGCTACGGGTCCGCCGGGACAGTGCCTGAACCCGACGCCACCCGCGTAAGGGCTCGACCCACACGAAGAT
>NZ_JBQQCG010000110.1:0-33255 GCF_052245575.1 Streptomyces sp. 2A115
CTACGAGGTGCCTTGCTGATTGTGCGTGCTGGAAGCGTCAGAACTCCCATCATCGCAGGTCAGCAGGCACCTCTTCTTGATTCCTTATCCACAGGACGCAGGTCACTCGGTGGATCGAGGCTTAGGGATCGCGGACAGGCCGTGCTCGATGTGCCAGCGCAGCACGATCTGCGCGGGGGTCTTGCCGTACCTGGCGGCGATCTGAGTGATGACCGGGTCCTGCAGCGGGCTCTTGCCCGCGTGCGGGGCGTCGGGCCAGTACAGATTCACCGCGCCGAGGGGGGACCACGCCTGGGTGACGATGCCGAGGTCTGTCTGCGCCTCGCGCAGTTCGCGCTGGATGAAGTACGGGTGCAGCTCGACCTGGTTGACCGCCGGTACGACGTCGGTGCGCACGATCAGATCGTTCAGACGCTCGGGGCTGAAGTTGGAGACGCCGATCGCCCGCACCCGCCCGTCGGCCAGCAGCTTCTGTGCTGCCTTGTACGCGGCGACCGTGGAGTCGAACTCGGATGTGTACGGGAAGTGCAGCAGGTACAGATCCAGGTAGTCCAGGCCCAGCCTGCCCAGGCTGGTGTCGAAGGCACGCAGGGTCGCGTCGTGGCCGAAGTCCGAGAGCCACAGCTTGGTGGTCACGAAGACCTCGCCGCGGTCGACGCCGGAGGCGACGATGCCCTCGCCGACCTCCTTCTCGTTGCCGTAGACGGCGGCGGTGTCGATCAGGCGGTAGCCGTGCTGGAGCGCGGTCGTGACCGCGGTGGCGGTCTCCTCCGGTGGGTTCTGGAAGACGCCGAGGCCGAGCGCGGGCATCTGCACGCCGTTGTTCAGCGTGATCATCGTGCTCTTGCCAGTCATGGTGGTTCCTTGCATGAGCGGGGACGGACCGATACGAGGTTCGATACCGGTCGGCCCCAAAGCGGGGCACTGACCATGCAACCGGGAACGGACACGATGAGGGAGTCTCCGCTGTGAGGGGTAACAGCAGGGCCCCCAGCGGCATATGCGCAGGCCAAAGCCCCGCCCTTGCTGCCGGCGGCAGCCGGAGAAGGCGGGGCCGTGGACGTCGGTTCAGTTCTCGGAGTCCGCCTCGGCGGCCTGCACATCCGCGGCCTCGGCCGTGGCGGACCAGCTCGCCAGCAGGTTCAGCGCGTCCGCGGCCGCGGAGCCGGGGGCCGCGTTGTACAACGCCACGACCAGCCCCGAGCCGTCCGGCAGGTTCATCGATTCGAAGTTGAGCTCCAGCTCGCCGACGACCGGATGCCTAAGGCGTTTCGTCCCGTCATGGAAGACGTGTACGTCGTGCGCGCCCCACATCACGCGGAAGGCGTCGCTGCGGGTCGACAGCTCACCGATCAGGTTCGACAACTCGCGGTCGTACGGGTTCTTGCCCGCCTCGACCCGCAGCGCACCCACAGCGCCCCTGGCGATGCGTTCCCAGTCGACGTAGAACCGCCGGGCCGCGGGGCTGAGGAACACGAACCGCACGGTGTTCGCCCCGCAGACCGGATCGGCGTACATCTCCGAGAACAGTGCGCGACCGAGCGGGTTGGCGACCAGAATGTCGAATCGGTGGTTCTTCACGAACGCCGGCATGCCCGGCATCCCGTCGACGATGCGCTGCACGCTGGGCCGCACAGCCGGCCGGGCAGTCCGGCGCCGCACCCGGGCGGGCGTCGTGTTCGCCGCTCGGGCCAGGTCGTACAAGTGCGTGCGCTCCGTGTCGTCGAGCCGCAGAGCCTGGGCCAGCGCGTCCAGGACGCTGTCGGAGACACCGCTGAGATTGCCGCGCTCCAGACGCGTGTAGTACTCGACGCTGACCCCGGCGAGCATCGCGACCTCGTTCCTGCGGAGCCCCGGCACCCGGCGTTGTCCGTACACGGGCAGACCGGCCTGCTCGGGCGTGATCTTGTCACGGCGAGACTTCAGAAACGCACTCATTTCGGCGCGGTTGTCCATGAGGCCAGGGTAGGTTCGCCGCTCACTAACTGAGAGACCCTGCCATTACCCCTCACAGCAGTAACCCCCAACGCCACCCCCCTTCCGGTTGGGCGGAGCCGCAGGTCAGAGGGATTCGCCGCTGGATACCTCCCCGCCCCCAGGCGGGATGCGGATCACGGGAACGGGACCGCGCAAGCCGACGGACCTTCCGGACGAGTCGCCACCACAGTGCAGAGGAATACCATCCACCCGGCTGACATCAAGCCCCCTGGAAGCCGATCAGCAACAGCGGCGCCCGATGCAGCCGACCAACCCACACGCTCCAGGCCGCATCAGCCCCGAGGAAGCCGGCGTGACGGTCTTCTGCGGTGAGCGCCGCGTCCCCGGGCTGCGCCGCGAGGAGGTCCCCCAGCTTGCACCGTTTACTACACCGGGATGAAACGCGGGAAACTGCGCGGCGTCTCCACGAGCTTCCTGCGCTCACTCGCCCGCACCCTGCGCATGGACGAAACCGAGACCCAGCACCGCTCAACACGCTGAACTTGACAGGGAACACTGCCTGTCGACGTACAGCTTGTCCGCCAGACGAGCCCCGCACCCCCCAAGCAGCAGGCCGCACCAGAAGGAGTCACCACGATGACGCCGCCGGAAAGCATCCAGCTCGATGGCCGCTATGGGCAGGACCACCGGCACGTCCGAATGCTCGTTGCCGATCACCGCCGTCTGTGTGAGTCACGCATTAGCGCCCACTCAATCCCCGCTCTCCACAGTAGGGCCTGGTGGGTGGCCCGAGCAGACCACCGCGTCCTGCCGGACGCATAGCGGGCCGGTCCCGGCGAGATCTGCGACCGCCCGCGATCCGCAGCCTCCCGCCCGCCGCGCGCAGGGGATCCGGATCATCGTGTCCGATGGCGCCGCCGGAAGCGGGCTGTCTCGCTGTGCCTGTCAACAGGGCTGTCACTCGCAGGGATTGCTGCCCCTTCCGGCCGCGGGGTTGCTGTGCGAGGGGGTACGGTCAGTACAGGAGCACCCGCTCGTGGACCAGCTCCGTGGCCTGGGGCACAGCGTTCAGCAGCGGTGACCCCGTGGACGGTCTTCGCCGGTCGACAGCAAGGTCTGCACGTGCCTGTGCCACCACAGCCGCGCCGCGGTCGGCTGCACCGGCGGGTCAACTTCCGGGACCTGGCCACCGGACGGCCGGTGCTGTACTCCAATCTCAAACGGGGCCGCACCCTCGACGACCGCCGCTTCGCTGGCCTTTGCTCAGCTCTGCCGCTCCCGGGAGCTGCGCAACGAGCCGGTCCGACAGGACGGACTTCCGTGCTGGTCCGGATGGGCGAGGGCCTGGGACAGACGACGGCTTACCGCCCGGGTGTAGGGGAGGTGCACGCCGAGGATGAGGGCGGGCGTGAGGGCGCGGTAGCTCAGCCAGCACGGGTGACGCGGCGGCGCGCTGCCCTCGGCGGTGTTGCAGATGCCGCACAGCAGGCCGCGCAGAAGCCCGGACTGGTGGCAGTGGTCGGCCACCAGATCACCGGGAGAGCGATGCCCGCATGCGGCGCAGCGGTCGGCCTGCCAGGTCACGAGCAGGCGCGCACGATCGCGTTCTCGTAGCCGAACTCTCTCCGGCTCGGGAATGTCGATGCGGACCTCGTAGCCGTGCGGGCCTCCGGGACGTACGCCGCGGGCTTGGTCGTCGTAGAGCCATGCGCCCTGGCGGACGGTGGCGTAGCGGCCCGCGAACTCGCCTCCGGTGATCCGTACGCGGGTGCGGAGGGCCAGGCCCGGCCATTGCTTCTCCAGCGCCCGGGAGACGGCGTGGATTCCCCAGGCGGTCATCGTGTCGGCGGCCGCCTCGGTTGCGCCGCGGCCGACCTCACGGGTCATCCCGCCGTACTGTGCACGCAGATCCCGGCCGCCGACTTCATCGACCTGCGGCCTGTCGACCGACTCGCCAAGCTCCGCGCCTTGGAGGAGTGGCTCGACTGGCAGCTCAACAGCACGCGACGGAAGATCCGCGAAGTCACGGCGCAGGTGGAGCAGGATCACCGCGCCCGCGAACGGGCCTACGCCGAACAGCGGTAGAAACTCCAGCCCAGCCGCGCCGGCGACCGAACCGCCATCCTTCACCGCGGCGGCTGCGGACAGTGGAAGCGGCAGATGGGCTACCTCGAGCGGAACGAAGACCTGCTGGCTCTCACCGACGACGAGCTGACGATCGAGATGTGCCAGATCTGTCGGCCAGAGACCGGGCTCCAGACCGCTTAGGCGCTGCGCGGTTTCCGGCCCGCTGTCTTCTTGCCGGCCTTCTTGGCGGGTGCCTTCTTCGCCGTCTTCTTGGCCGCGGTCTTCTTCGGCATCTGGTGCACGGTCGCGTCCTCGCCGCGGGAGGCCTTCGCCTTGGCCACGGACTCCTGGAGTGCGTCCATCAGGTCGACGACCTGCCCGGCCGGCACCGACGGCTCGGGCACCTCCGGGGGTGTCTTGCCTTCCCGCTTGGCCTTGATGACCTCGGCGAGCGCGTCCGTGTACCGGTCGGTGAACTCGTCGCCTTCGAGTTCGTCGCGGGTCATGCGGTCGATGAGCTGCTCCGCTTGCTCGATCTCCTCGTCGGTGAGCTCCACCGCATCTGGGGCCAGCTGGGAGGGGTCGCGGATTTCGTCGGCCCATCTCATCGCGTGCAGGACGATCGCCTCGTCGCGCACTCGCAGCAACCCCAGACGCTCGCGGCCGGACCAGGCGTACTTCGCTACGGCAACCTTCGATGACCGCTCCAACGCCTGGCGGATCAGCACATACGGCTTGCTGGCGACAGGGCTGGCCGGTTCCAGGTAGTAGCCCTCGCCGATCTGGATCGGGTCGATGCTGTCCAGCGGTACGAAGGCTTCGATCTCGATCGCCTTGGCGGTCGGCAGCGGCATGTCGGCCAGTTCCTCATCGGAGACTGCGATGATCGTGTCCTTGGAGATCTCGTAGCCCTTGCCGATCTCGTCCTGCGAAACCTCGCGATCCTCGATCGAACAGACCTTGCGCACCCGCACCCGCCCCATGTCCTCCAGGTGGTACTGGTGGAACGAGATGCTGTGGTTCTCGGTAGCAGCCGTAACCCGGATCGGGATCGTGACCAGGCCGAACGAGATGGCGCCGGACCAGACAGGACGGGGCATAGCAGACCTCCGCGACGTGCCCCGAGGGCTCCAGCGTACGAGGGGTCGGCCGGTCTTGCATGGACAGCGGGGAGGTTATCCACAGGCCCGCATGCGATCTCTGCCCCCGCTCTACCGTGACGTGCCTGTGGATCACAAGGGGGCGTTATGCACAGGCACGGCACGGTAGTCGAGGAGCTCGCCGCGGAGGTCATGGCCGAGCTGCCGACTGACGAGGCGCGACGTGAGGTGACCTCCGCCCGTACGTTGTCAGGGCTGCTCCCGTCCTCACACGCGTTCCCGCGGTCGGACTGCCCTCAGCTGCACCCGCTGGCTACGACCAGTCGGCGGCGGAGTCCTTTCACCTCCGCTCGGTTCTGCAGCGCCTCGTGGCGCACTTGCTGGATCCAGTACATGCCGCACGCCGGGGCCATCGAGGTACGCGAAATCGGATGGGCCGGTTGAACGGCCATCACCGCTTGTGGAACGTCACGTGATTCCCCATCAGCAGCGTCAACTTCCCCGCCCAAGCGTTCAAGCCTGTGGTGCTTCTGAGATTCCGGGCGTGATGTCGCGCGACAACGGAGCCTCTGAGCTGGGAAGCTCGTCGACCGTCCGGCGATATGCCCCCGAGATCATCAGTAACCTCGACCTGTTACTCGCCCCGCTTCCGGACGGGTTCCCGGGCCTGCAGCGCAGTCGCTGGCTCGCTCCCCAGAGCGCGCCCCGCCAATCGGAGGAGCAGCGTCCACCCGATCGGTCACCGTCCGCGCGCCCCGCCGTCCCGGCTCCCCATACCGCCCGGGGGCGGCGGAGATGCTGACCATCCCCGGGAACAACCGTTCCCCAGGGCGATCAGCCATCGGAGGCGACCATGCCGCACATGGATCCCATTAACCACGAGGTCGTGCACACATCGACCATCCCGGCGAACGTCGGTGACAAGATCAAGCTCTTCGTACGGGAATACAACGGCTCCGGATCCGGTGGCACCCCCAAGCCGGTCCTCATGCTCCACGGCAGGAGCGTTCCGGCCCTCCCCGGCTTCGACCTCGTGCTCCCTCCGCCCGGCAGCTCAACGCACCCGGACACCAGCTACAGCTGGGCGCAGGCCCTGGCGGGCAAGGGCTACGACGTGTTCATCATGGACCTCCAGGGATCTGGGCGCTCCCACCGCCCGAAGATGGACGACCCGTGCAACGCCAACCCGGCCCAGCGAGGCCTCCTCCAGACCAATCCTGGTACGGGGAACTGCTCCCCGACAGCGAACTACCCGTACCAACTGGGCAACTCCAAGAGCGAATGGGACGAGCTGGGCACCGTCGTCAAGTTCATCAGGGACCGGTGTGCCAACGAGAAGGTCGCATTCATCGGCTGGTCTGCGGCCTCTTTCGTCATGGGCCCGTACGCGCTGCAGAATCCCGGGGACGTGGCGAGCATGTTCCTTCTCGCGCCCATGTTCCCCCCGAACGGCCGATGGTCGACGGACACCGCTGCACCCTTCGCTCCGCCTCCCGGAACGCCCCTGCCCACGCAGCCGGAGTCCAAGCCGCCCGCGGTCTTCGGCTTCCCGATGAACCTGACCAGCAAGGCGGGACTCCAAGCCAGCATCAGTGACAAGGAGCTGGCCGACCATGTGTGGCAGGCCATCATGGACAGCGACAGCATCGGCCAGAAGTGGGGCGGCCTGACCGCGGGGGCACCCGAAGGCGTCATGCGGTGGCGCAATTCCTACTGGTGGGGCTGGAACACGAGCACCGTGCCGCACGCCTCCACGCTCGGCACCGCCGTGCCGGTGTGCATCGTCTACGGAGACCAGGACAGAACGGCCAACACACCACAGGAGTTGGGGCCGGTGCTGCACTTCTCCGTTCCGAAGCTCTATAAGGAGATCCCGGGCGCCGACAAGCTGATGTTCCGTGTCGAGGGCTGGGACCACAACCCGGTCTGGGAACGTCGGGGCGCCCAGGTCCTGCAGCACATGTCCTGGAAGTGGCTCGAGGACAAGAAGGTGTACGGCGTCGAGAGCGGAAGCTGGGTCATGGACACGGACGGCGTGCTGGCGGAAGTGGAGTAAGGACTCCTAACAAAAGTGGTGGACTTGGCCTGGTCAGCGGCCGGTGTCGCGCACGAGGCCGCCGGGTGGCGGGACGCGGTCAGCCGCACAATCGCACGCGATAGACCCGGCGACGTCGACGATCACCCGGGGATACTGGTCGCCCATGGATGAGGCCAAAGTCGTCGTCGCCCATTCCGAGCACGCGACCCTGCGCGTCGGCGACGTGTTTCTGGCCGCAGACGCCGATCAGGCGCGCATCGACGTCGAGGCGATGGCCCTGGCGCCGGTCCCGACCCCGAAGGTCCTGTGGCGCAAGCCGCCCGTGCTCGCGATCGCCGCACTCCCGGGGGCGGCGCTTGGGCGCCTCGGCGGGCCGTCGACCCGGTCGCCGAGGCGTGGGCCGCGGCGAGTGTCGCCACCCGAGAGTTGCACGACGCGCCGTTGCCGCCCTGGCCCGGCTGGTGGTCATGGCGACGCAGGGGTGCGGGGAGTGCCGCGAAGAATTGGCGTCGATCTGATCAGGCGTGGTGCTCGACCTTCGCCGTTGGACGGCCACTCGCGAAGGTCGCCGCTGACGGCGACATCAGCGACCAGGCCATCGCCTCCTCGGCGATCGCCGACTACATCCGCGAACGACAGCGGATGAACGACGAACTGCGCGGTATCGCCGAGGTGAGCGACCTGCCGACGGACATCTGAGGCGAGCGCCTCGCTGTCACCGCCGGGGTGCCGGGACCGGCATGCCTAGTGGCCGGGCCAGCCCCGCCACCGACTCGTCCAGACGCTGCAGATGTCGCAGCACGCGGTCGGTGACACGGCCGTACCGGGGTGTGCCCGGGACGTCCGGCTCCAGGAGCGAGGCGATGCTCGGGCCGGTCTCGATCTCGACGGCGGCCTGCTCGTCGGCGACGTGCGCGGCGACCGCCCCGATGTTGTGCTGGATCCGCCTCCCGGCCCGGCGTAGCCTCGGGTCCGCCGCGATCGAGGGATGGGCGGGCAGCAGTTCGGCCGTCGCGGCCAGCGAACGCGCGTGGTACGCGCTGGTCTCGAGCAGCGCGACGACATAGCGGGCGGTGTCCCGGCGGGCCCGCAGCGGCGTGACCGGGTGGGTGAGCGGCTGGGTGGCGGCGCGCAGGTCGGCCAGCGCCTGGTCCAGGTCGCGCGCCTGGTCCAGCAGATCGACCGGAGGGCCGCCGCTGAGCTGGTCCACGGCCGCCTCGGTGACGTCCGCGAGCCGGTCCAGGACGGTGACCAGCAGCTCGTTCGTACGGCGGTCCGTGCGCACCGGCAGCACGAACGCCGCCGCGACGATCCCGCAGGCCGCGCCGAGCGCCGTCTCCGCCACACGCAGCAACAGCACCGAGGCGCTGTAGGTGTGCAGGAGGGTGTAGAGCACGCCCAGCGCCGCGGTGACGAAGAAGGACATCAGGGTGTACGACAAGGGTGCCGTGTAGAACATCGCGAACACGCACAGCAGCACCAGCGCGAACGCGGTCCAGGTGTGCTGCCCGACCAGCGTGGCCAGCACGATCCCGGCCACCACCCCGAACACCGTGCCCAGCAGCCGCCGGTAGCCCTTGACCAGGATCTCGCCCGTGGACGCGGTGTTGAGGAACACGATCCAGCAGGTCAGCACTGCCCAGTACCAGCGGTGGCTGGAGAGGAACTCCCCTCCGACGATCGCGAGCGACGAGCCCACGGCGACCTGCACGGCGGCCCGTGTGGTCGGCCGCCGCAGCCCGGTCAGCTGCTCCTCGCCGACGGTGTCGTCCTCGCCGGCGTCGATGGCGGCATCCTCGGCGTCCAGTTCCTCGCGCGAACGGGCCGTCGCCGGGGTGTCGTCCGAGTCGTCCTGGGGCCCGTCCAGGGCGATCCGCAGGCCCAGGACCGCCCGGGAGGCCTCGCCGATGCCCCGGAAGACATCCTGGACGGCGGGTGAGGCGGGCGGCAGGTTCTCCTCGTCGCGGTACCCGAGCAGCCGGTTGCGCACATGGGACAGGGCCGTGCCGGAATCCCCGGTGGTGGGCCGCAGCACGAGCATGTGCAGCGCGTCAAGATCGCGGCGCAACGTGGCACTCGCCTCGTCCCGCACGGGCAGATGACCTCCCGCCGGGACGGGGGCGCCGGGCAGATGCAGGGTCAGTGTGGTAGCCCGCTCGGCGCTGCGCGCGGTCAGCAGCAACAGGCCCAGCCGCTCGGCGGCGATCTCGGCGTCCGCGATACGGCGCTGCACGAGCCGGGCCGCGGCCTCGTCGGACGTGCCGTCCTCCAGCCGCCCCTGGATCATCATCGCCGTCTCGTTCAGGCGGGCGGTGCCGCTGCGCACGTCCTCCAGCGCCTTCTCCACATCGTCCGGCCCGGCGTCGAGCAGGTCGAGCTGCGCCGACACCAGTTGGGCCAGTCTCGCGCGGAAGGCCTCGCGCAGCCGCTGAAGAATGTGCGCGGGCGTCTCGGGCACGAGCACGAACCGCACCAGCGCGCTGCTGAGGAAGGCGACGACGATGGCGCCGTACAACTCGGGCAGTCCCGAGACGGTGGCGCTGACGAACAGGGACAGGAAGTAGACCTGGAATCCGATCAGGCCGAGCGCGGTGCCGCGGTCGCCGAACCGGCGCCCGTAGACGGCGAAGAAGATGAGCGCGACGAAGAAGAGGTCGCCGGCCACCACACGGGAGCTGAGGAGCGCGCCCAACGTCACCGACGTCAGCGCCATCGGCAGCCCCAGTGCGAGCGTGACGGCCTGCTGCCCGCGCTGCTTCTCGCGGATGGCGAAGGTGGCGACCATGGCCGCCATGGCCCCCGCGACCAGATGCGTGACGTCGACGTCGAGGAAGCTGAGTACGGCCAGCGTGAGGGCGATCGCGCTCACGGTCCGCAGACCGGCGGTGAGTCTCAGCAGGCCCGGATCGGACGCGGCGATGCCGTCCCGCAGCCGTGCCCGCACCGACCATCCCGCTGCCTTCACGCCGCCGTACTCACTCCCGTGTCACGTCATGATCTCCGGCATCAGCATGACACGGCGGGGCAGGCCGCACCGGTCCCGGGTCTCGGCCAGGGTGTACGCCACGAGGGCGTTGGCATGACCGTGGCCGCGGCCGTGCTCCGTCCTTAACCAGGTGACCAGCTCCATGTGCCGGGTCAGCGGCGAGGAACGGATCAGCTCCTGCCACTCGGCGATCGGCCGGCCGTACTTCTTCTCGATCGAGGGGAAGCAGCTCGCGGGGTCCTTCACGGTCTCGGCCATGGCGGTTGTCCTTTCGCTGTGACGCTGTCCTGTCCCTCCTTGGACCGCCGACCGGCCGGCAACGGATCGGCAGTCCTGAGCGACCCACGTCACGTGCGCGGAAGCGTCACTGCCCGATCCGCTCGGAGCCCTCGACATGGGCCCGCACCTTTTCCGGCGTCAGATAGGCGCCGACGGCCGCCAGGCCCTTCAGCTTGAGGGACCTGCCGGTCTGGAGACCGGTGCGGACGAAATCGTCGCCGGCGACCGCGTTGAGCACCCAGTTCGTCACGACCCGGGTTTTGGCGACGTTGGTGCGCAGCGCCGACCAGCTGGCCGGACGAGCCTTCCCCGCGCCGCGCGGGGAAGCAGACTGCGGGCATGACTGAGCACCGCCCGACCCACCCTTCAGCGCCGTACACGGCCGTACTCTGCGACGTCGATGGCGTCCTGCGGCACTGGTCCGCCGACGACGAGACCCGAGCACACCCACGGACTGCCCGCTGGCGCACTCGCGGCCGCAGCCTTCGCCCCGCCCCGCGTCCACCCCGCCATCACGGAGCAGATCACCGACGAGCAGTGGCGCTCCGCCGTGGCGGCCGACCTCGCCAGCACCTACGGGTCGAAGGAACGGGCACACGCTGCCGTCGCCGCCTGGAGCGAGCTCGTCCCACTCGTCGACCTGGAACTGGTGGGCCTGCTCACCCGCGTACGCGACGTCGCCTCCGTGGCCCTGGTCTCGCTGGACGACGGATTCGGCCGGCCGGTCGGCTACATCGTCGGCACCGCGGACACCGAACAGTTCGTCAAGAACTTCCGTGAGACATGGATCCCTCGCGTCGCCCGACGTTACCCCGAACCCGCGACGGCACCCCGTACGCCAAGCGAGGAGATGATACGGCTACTGGACGCTCCTGAGCGGATGATCGTGCCCGAGCTCGTGGCGTACCCGGCGCACTTGCACATCGATCTCCTGCCGGAATGGCAACGGCGAAGCTAAGGGCGGCAGTTGATGAACTCCTTCCTGGCCGCGCTCTACGACCGAGGCGTTCCGGCCGTCCATCTGGGGATGGCCAGCGCCAACACTCCCGCGCGGGCGTTCTACGACCGCCTCGGCTTTCACGAGATCCCAGTCCCCGGCTCCGGCCCCCTCACCCATCTCGGCAGGTCGACGGCCGTCGCCACGCCGTAGTCGGAGCGAACGTCGTCGCCGGCGCGAGGTAGGCCAACGGCGCTGCCCTGTCACCGGCATGAGAAGGCCGTCCCATGTCGTGTCGCTCACTGCCCCGCCCGGGGAAGCTGTCGCACGTGTCCTCTAAGCTCCGGCGCATGAGCGAGGCGGACACCGGCAGACGGGTCATTGATGGGCGGTTCCAGCTGGAGGTGCGGCTCGGCGGCGGCGGGATGGGTACGGTCTGGCGGGCCACGGACCTCGTGCTGCGGCGGAACGTAGCCGTCAAGGAGGTGCGGCCGCCGGACGGGACGCTTGCCGAATACGACCCCGACGGCGCGCGGATGCTGCGGGAACGCGTGTTGCGCGAGGCCAGGGCGCTGGCGAGGATCGAGCACCCGAACGTTGTGACGATCCATCACATCGTCGACGGCGGCGAGGGGACCTATCCGTGGATCGTCATGGAACTGGTCAGCGGCGGCTCGCTGGCCGACCGGCTGGGCCGGGGGCCGATGGACCCCGTCGAGACGGCATGGACCGGACGGGAGGTGCTGGCCGCGCTGCGCGCCGCGCACGACGCGGGCATCCAGCACCGGGACGTCAAGCCCGCCAACGTGCTGCTGCGCCCCGACGGCCGCCCCGTGCTCACGGACTTCGGCATCGCAGCCATCCGCGAATCGACGGCCCTCACCGCCACCGGGTCGATCATCGGCACGCCCGACTACATGGCACCGGAGCGCATCTCGGGCAAGGACGCAGGGTCGGCCTCGGACCTGTGGTCATTGGCGATGATGTTGTACGCCGCCGTCGAGGGCAGTAATCCGCTGCGTCGGGACACGACGCTGGCCACACTCGCAGCCGTCCTCTACGACGAGGTCCCGCCGCCGGTGAAGGCCGGACCGCTGGCGGACGTGCTGAGGCGCGTGCTGGTGCGGGATCCGGCAGCGCGGCCGGATGCCGAGACCTTGGACCGGATGCTGGCGGCCGTCGCCGATGGCCGTGCGGAACCCACGTCCTACCGGCTGACGCCTCCGCCGGCTACCGGAACCGCCTCGGCATTTCCGTCAGGCCCGGACGGGTTCGGTCCGCCGGAGGCATACCCGACACCGCAGGACGCCGTTCCGCCGACACCGCAGGACGCCGTTCCCTGGATGCCGTCCGCGTCCATGCCGCACCCGATACGGCCCGGTGCGCCGACGCCCACCGGCCCGGCTCGGCGAGGGCGCTGGGCCGCGGTCGTCCTGTCCGCTGCCGGCACGGTGCTTGCCGCGGTCCTGGTGTGGGTACTGCTGCCGGGCGCTGACAAGTCCGGATCCTCGTCCTCCGGGGATTCCCCGAGCGGCGATGCGAGGCCGTCGACGGGCGATACCTCGACGCCCACGTCCCCGGAGACGAAACAGGAGAGGACCACCGACCTGCTGACGCCCGACGGCATCCGCACCGCGATCAAGGCTTTCAAGGAGGAGACGGGCAGCGACCAGTTCGGCGACTTCTCGGTATATCCCGAGCACGTCTCCGCCTATGTGATGGTCAAGGGCAGTCGGACCAGGTACGACACCTACACCTACCGCGTCGACCGGGGTGTGGAGAAGGGCATCATCAAGGGCACGCTGTCCGGAGGCCGGCAGTCGATGAGCCTGGACGGCTTCGACTGGGACGCGGTCCCCGCACTGCTGGCTGAGGCCGAAAAGAAGCTGAAGGTCGACAGTGTCACGAGCCGCTACTTGCTTGTCCGGCAGCCGAACGACGTGTTCGACACCCCTGCCGGTATGGCCGTGTACCTCAGCAACGAGTACAACGAGGGCGGCTATCTGGAGGCCGACACCGACGGCAGGGTGACCAAGGTGATGCCCGCCGACGGATGACCCCAGGGCCATCACCTCGTCGTACGCCGCGCGAGTTGGTCAGGGTTTCGCGGCCACCGCGCCGAACTGCGGGACTGCGGCGGGGCAGTCGGCCCCGGCGCGCCATCGCGCGTCCAGACTGCGGACAATGCCGCCCACCGCTGTCCGCAGTTCCACCAGTTCGTCCGCCACGACCCGAGTCACACCGTTTCCCGCCGCCGACAATGCGGTCGGAATCGATGTCGGCCTTCACCATCTGCTGACCCTGTCCACCGGGGAGAAGGTCGCCAACCCCCGGCATGAGCGCCGCGACCGCGCCCGGCTCGCCAGGGCCCAGCGGGAGCTGTCCCGCACGGCCAGGGGTGATGGTGCCAACCGGGCCAAAGCCCGGCGTAAGGTGGCCAAGGTCCATGCCAGGATTGCCGACCGGCCCGGGACATGCTCCACAAGCTGACGACTCGGCTCGTGCGTGACAATCACACGCTCGTGATCGAGGACCTGACGGTGCGCACCATGGTCAAAAACCACGCGCTGGCCCGGGCCATCGCGGACGCGAGCTGGAGCGAGTTCCGCTGCATGCTGGAGTACAAGGGGGCCTGGTACGGGCGTCAAGTGATCGTGGTGGACCGGTTCTTCCCCTCCTCCAGGCTGTGCTCCGTCTGCGGCAGTCTGCAGGAGAAGATGCCGCTCAGCGTCCGCAGGTGGGCGTGCGGCTGTGGTGCGGTCCATGACCGGGACGTGAACGCGGCGAACAATCTTCTGGCCGCCGGGCTGGCGGTGTCTGTCTGTGGAGCTGGTGTAAGACCTCAACGGAGTTCTCCGGGCGGGCAGTCGGCGACGAAGCAGAAAACCCCACGGCGCGAGCCGTAGGAATCCCCTCTCGTTCACGAGGGGGAGGAAGTCAACCTGAAGAAGTCGGTTCCGACCGACCTGCCTCCGGAGTTCGCCGCGGCCGCGGTCGACACCCCGATGTCCGACGCGGATCGCTCGTTCGTCACCGTGATGAGCAGGGTGCTCGGCCCGAAGGGCACGGCGGCCTATGCGGACCTGATGAGGAATCCCGTAATAGATGCCGCCGGTGAGAGGTTCGAGCGGCTGCCCGCCGACGCCGACGAGCAGACCCGCGCCGACGTCGCCGAAGGGCTGGTCGCCTTCGTGCACTCGCTGTACCGGCAGCACCCGGGTCTGAGCACCTTGCCCGCGGACGCCCCGCGCGGCGAGAAGTTCGCGAAGAAGACCGTCGGCCAGGCCGTCCAGGACATCTACAACGACGCCCAGGTGGACGTCCTGCGCCGGTTGGGCGTCCTGCTCGCCGAAGCGCGGCGGGGCACCGAACAGCCTGGCAGCACCGGGACCTGAGCGCACTTACGTCGGCGGCTGCCGACTGTGACGCAGCGACCGGGCGAGAGTTTCAGCGACATCAGCGCGACTGCCTGACCGTGAAACTCAGCCGGCCCGAGTGAAACGGGACCGATACCGGGATCGTCACAAGCAAAGACGGGCGAAGAATCAGCCAATCCAGATCGCTACGGCCTCGTGCGTCCCACCACCGCCCATACCGCTGGACGTTGAAGCCGAACTCCAACGTCTGTTCAGCCTGATCGCGCTCCCCAACTCTCGTGCCTCGCCTGCCATCCGCCCCTCACAGCGGCCAGGCGGTCAGCAAATCGCCGGGACCGTAGGTGGCGTCAAACCCCGGACAGTCGGCTCCACTACGCGAAACCGCCACGACTGGAACAGGTTCGTCGGTGAGGGCGGCCCGGTGTCGATAGAGAGCGGCCAAGTCGTGCCGGTCGAAGGGCGACTGCTCCAGCCACTTGATGGAGCCAACGAAGAGCAGTTCCTTGGCAATGGGAGCGCAATCCGCCCCGACGATATCGATCTCGACATCGTTGGTACGGGTCCAGTAGCCGCCCACTGCGGGGGTCGCGGGAAGCCGAAGGTCGGGCAGTATCCGCGCCAGGGCCTCGCGGACAAGGGGCTCGACGGCCCGGCCGCGCCAGCTGGTCCAGTGCTCCCGGATCCGCGCCAAGGTCAGATCGCCCCGCCCCCGCTCGATCTCCTCCATGGAGGGGCCGAGCAGGTGCAGCCGCCAGCGGCGGAGCCGCGGGACGAGCTGGACGTCCGGCCGGTCCTTGAGTACGAGGTTCTGTTCCTCGCCCTTGCGCGTCTTGTCCTCGGGGAGCCACACAAGGACGCGATCGTCCATGACGGTCAGGTCCTCGATCTGTGGGTGGCGTCGTTGTGTTGGTGCGCCGCCGGCGGCGAACATGCGCGTCATCGGCTCCGCCTTGCCCGTGGCGTCGAGGAGGATCTCCTGTACGGGGGTGTCGGCCAGCGGGCTGAGGGTGAAGGCGTAGGACTGGGTAAGGCTGTTGTCCTTCCGCGCGGTGACCCGGTAGACCTCGTGCAGGTAGTGCAGGTAGTGCAGGTAGTGCAGGGGCGGGGCCTGCCTCGATCGACATGCCGCACCCGGCCTCGACCTGGAAGGGCAGGAAGTCGAGGAGGCCGCAGAGGTCGTCGGCGTAGGTCGGGTTGCCCCGTGGCTTTGTCGGTGGAACCTGACTCCACTTGTCGCTCAGGGCCGAGAACGCCTTGTTTCGCCGGGGGTGATGTCTGTGAGTTCTGGCAACGCTTGAGGGATTGCGGTGGGAGCATGGACGTGCTCTGCGGGATGAGACCGCGATGGCGCCGCCGAAGTCCAAGGTCGACTTGTACGCGGCGATCCGTGCCACGACCGAGTACGCGTGCGCTGAACACGCTAAGCCGGGCGGGGGAGCGAGTTGAGGCCGCCGATCGCGATGTCGGTGGCCCTTTGAACGGCTTTGTAGGTCTGCTCCGGCCGGGTGCCCCGCTTTTGGCATGCGGCGACGACGACCTTGATCGCCCCGACCAGCGAGCCCACCGCCGCGGCGGCCTCGACGAGGTCCAGCTCGGGGCAAGCGAGGTGGAGCGCTTCGGTCAGCTGTAGCTGGATGTCGAACAGCAGGTGCAGTTCGCGTGCCTGAAGTGCCGGGACCGACGCGATCAGCCGGGTCCGAGCTGGGCCGACCTTCCGCGCCAACTCCGAGTCCGTGTCCGCGAAAACACTCTGGTCGATGACGCGCCGCAGCAGGTCGGCCGCCGGTTCGCCGGGCTGCCGTTCTCTGATGATCTCGACCGCGCGCTCCAGCCGTGACCTGTCGTCGAAGAAGACGATGTCGTCCTTGCTGTCGAAGTAGCTGAAGAAGGTCCGTGTCGCGATGTCTGCGGTGGCCGCGATCTCCGCCACGGTTGTCTGGTCGTAACCCTTCTCGGCGAACAATCGCAGGGCGCCTTCGATGAGCGCTTGCCTCGTGCGCATCTTCTTCCGCTGGCGCAGCCCTGGGTCGCTGGTCACGACAGCACCTTACCGCACGCGATGTAATTTTGCATTTATTGACGTTTTGCATCGAGTGCTGTTTTATCGGGAGGTCCGTACCGACCGAGGAGCGGCCGATGGAGAGCACGTCCCCGGCAGGAGTCATGCCCACGGACCGCCAGAACCCGTTCGATCCGCCCGAGGAACTGCGCCGCCGGCATAGGCTCGGCCCAATCCATCGGATGACCTACGCCGACGGTGGCCGGGGGTGGTTGGTGACCGGCTTCGCCGCAGCGCGGGCGATCCTGGCAGATCCTCGATTCAGCGTCCGCCAGGACCACATGCGCTCACCGAGTGCCCAGCCGGCAACGTCGCCCGTGCCGCCGGGATTCTTCCTCCGCATGGACCCGCCCGAGCACGACCACTATCGGCGGTTACTCACCGGTGACTTCACGGTGCGCCGGATAAAGCTCCTCGAGCCGGAGATCGAAGCGATCGTCAATGACCAGTTGAACGCGATGGAGCTCGCCGGGGGCCCGGCCGACCTGTTCAAGACATTCGCGCTGCCGATCCCGTCACAAGTGATCGGCGAACTGCTCGGCGTGCCCTACTCCGACAGGCAGGTGTTCCAGCGCAACGCCGCCACACTCGTCGACCTCACACCAGAACGCCGGCAACAGGCGGTCAGCGAGCTCATGGCATATCTACGGGACCTGCTGCGCCACAAGCGTTCCTGGCCAGAGGAAGATGTGCTCAGCGGGCTCGCTGCGCAAGAGGGACTTACTGCGGACGAGAGGGCCGGACTGGCGCTCCTGCTCCTGATCGCCGGGCATGAGACGACGGCGAACATGCTTGCGCTGGGCACTTTCGCTCTGCTGGCCAACCCCGCACAGTTGGCCGAGGTCCGCGGCAAGGAGGAAGACGCCCCTGCGGTGGTCGAGGAGCTGCTGCGTCACCTCACGATCATCCATCACGTGGTCCGCGTCGCGCGCGAGGACATCGAGCTCCACGGCTGCCTGATCAAGGCCGGCGAGTCCGTCACCGTCGCACTTTCCGCGGCGAACCGGGACGCTGACCATTTCGCCGACCCGGACGCGCTTGACCTCACCCGCTCCACGGCCGGGCACCTCGCGTTCGGTCACGGCCTCCACCGGTGCCTCGGGCAGCGACTGGCCCGCGCCGAAATGCGCATCGCCCTCCCCGCACTGCTTCGCCGCTTCCCGGCACTACGTCTCACTGTCGCGCCCGAGGAAGTGCCACTGCGGTCGGCCATGACGGTCTACGGCGTGTATGAACTTCCGGTCACCTGGTAAGCAGATCAAGGTCGAGAAGAACGACGTGTGCTCGGTGACCTGTGTCGGCGGCCACTTCACATTCCCCAGGTACGGCCAGATACATGATCACAGTCGGTGATCGATGAGGGCTGGGTCACAGCGGGCCTCCAAGAACGCCTGGTAAGCACGGCGTATGGAGGAACTTGCACGGCTCAGCGACATCGAGCAGGCCGCGGCCGGCGACGGACATCCGGTCTGGGCCGCCCAGGGGCAAGGCGGTGACGGCCTGGGACCGGGGGTACGGGCCTGGTGCCACGGCGCGGCGCTGGCGGTGGCGAGCCCGAATCCTCAGCAGGACCGGCTTGCGGTCAAGGGCGACGGCGCCGACGTGGCCGTGTTGGTGCGGCGGATCCTGGAGGAGATCGGCCCGTCCTACCGAGTCTTGGGGGAAGCTGCCTTGATCGATGCGCTGGTGCGGCAGCTGCCCAACCTGGCGCCGGTCCACAACTTCTTCTGGATGGAGGCCACGTCCCCATCCGGTGCCGCCGCCGCAGGCGTGCGGTGGCTGAACGCCCGCGAGGAGAAGGAGGCGACCTCGCTGTTCGACCGCTTCTTCCCTGACTCCTACGCACAGCCGGGACGCGTGGGCATGCGCCACTGGGCCGGGGTCGTCGGCGAGGTGGACAGCAGCGTCGGGGCGAAGCCGCTAGCGGTGGCGGCGGACGCATGGTCCGCGGCCGGGTGCGGGTTCATGGGCGGGGTGGTCACCCACCCCGCCGCCCGCGGACGCGGTCTTGCCCGGGCCGTGTGCGGCTTCGTCGTGGACGCCCTCGTCAACCAGCACGGCCGCGCCGCGCTCATGGTGCTCACCGGTAACGCGCCGGCCATCGCCACGTATGGACGCCTCGGCATGGCCAAGCGCCTGTTCGGGGCGGCGCACATCGCGGCCCGGTGAGGCCAGGGCTCCACCGTGGCAAGCCGACCCTGGCTCGCTCACGCAGAGTCCGCGGTAGCGGGATCTACGGAGGCCGAGTGCCTGGACGCCTTGCGAGATGGTGCCCTCGACGCCGGCGCGGTGTCTGTAGCGTCGTCGCCACTGGTCGGTGTCCTGCTCGGGCCGGGCCTGCTGGAGGATCTCGTGCTCTTCCCTCGGACGGAAGGTCAGGGAGCGGCCGTGCCGGGAGTCGGTGCAGTCGGCCCGCAGTGGGCATGGGCCGCAGTCCCGTGGGGAGAAACGGACACGGGTGACGGGAGTGCCCCGGTGGCTGTGGGTGGCGCTCCAGACCGTGTTGGTCCTGCCGCCCGGACAGGTGACGGTGGACTGGTCCCAGTCGACGGTGAAGCGTGTGTTGTCGAAGAAGTCTCCTGCCACCTGCTTCTTGTTGGTCACTTTCCCGACCGGGCCGACGAGATCGATGCCGTGGTCGCGGCGGGCGTGGTGGATCTGCTCGGCATCGACGTATCCGGCGTCCACCAGGTGTTCGTCCGGCAAGAGGCCGCGCTCGGCCAGGACGGCGTGGATGTCCTCCAGCACCGCGTCGTCGGTCACTGGTGCCGGGGTGGTGTGGATGTGGGTGATCAGGTGCGGGGCGTCGGGCTCGCAGGTCTCGCTGAGGTGGACCTTGTAGCCGGACCAGCCCAGATCCCGCTTCGCCCCGGTCCTCGCATCGGGCTCGTGCGGGGTGCGTAAGCGGATCAGGCCGGGCGGAGTGTTCTTCGGCTCTCGCCAGCGCACCACGTCGTCGGCCTGGTGGAACTGCTGCACCCAGGTCCGGCGCAGGAACTCCACTGCGGGCAGAGCCCGCAGTTCAGGCGGAGCCGCAGACGACCAGACCGCCTGGAGCAGCACGATGCCGTCCGCCCCGCACTGGTCACCGTGCTCGACCCGGGCAGCCCACCGGGAGGGGAAACGGCTGTCCTCCGGCCGGGCCGAGTAGCGGTCGAACCACTCCGGCGCCGCCACCGTCGCCAGCCACTCCCCGGCCGTCCCGGCAACCTGGTTAAGCGCCGCCCGCAGCGTCTCGACCACGAACTCCAGCCGGCTCAGGTCCCTGGTCACGGCCAGCACATGGGTGGCGTCCGTGCGCTGCCGCTTTCCTGCCTTGACCAGTCCCGCGTCACCGGCCGCCCTCAGCACCGCGTCGAACACCGCCCGGCCCGCGTCCGCCTGGGCCAGCCGGGCCCGGAACTCACTCAGCACGGAGAAGTCGAACCCGGTGTCGGCCAGTTCCAAGGACAGGGCGTACTTCCAGTCCAGACGTGAGCGGACCGCGTGCGCAGCCTGCCGGTCGGTCAGCCCCTCCACGAACTGGAGTACCGAAACCAGTGCCAGCCGGGCCGGCGACACCGCCGGACGCCCCCGCTCCGGGAACAGCTCCTCACACTGGGAGTCGGCGAAGACCGGCCCGAGCACATCCCGCACCCGCATCGCCAGACACCCCTTCGGGAACACCGCCCGCGCCAACCGCACGGTCTCCTCCTTCCACCCCACGCAACGACACGAACCCACCCCAGAAACACGATGACGGCCTGCACAACCCCAACGGGGTTGTGCAGGCCGTCATCACGCAGATCCCGGATTTACCAACAGCGTCGGCAGATGGGTGGGGCTATTCCGTTACCTGCGACGATCCCGTCAGGACTGTCCACACCTGGCGCCCTGCGGCGCAACAGTGCAGCGTCGCCCGAGCACTCTTTGAGCAGAAGATGGACTGGCCGTGCAAGCCGCGTCAGCAGTTCAATTTGAGACAGTGGTGCGTCAGCTCAACTTGAGTGGGACACCCTGGGCTGGAATTCTTCATGATTCAGGTTTCGCGCATTGCGCCCGATTGAACGGTGACACAGATTTGCGAAGAATATTTACAGCTTTGGCTCTTGTGCTGGCGAGCCTATTCGGGCTGACGGTGCAGGTTGCTACACCGGCGCTTGCCATCATCGATGGCCGACCGACGACCACCTTGAACGGGCAGGTGCAGTTCTGGGTGGAAGGAGATTACGCATGCGCCGGAACTCTCATCAATGTCAAGTGGGTTCTGACCGCGAGGCACTGCGTCGAGGACACGGGGGCCAGCACCGGGAACAGTTTCATCCTCATCGGTGACCATCGGCTTGGAGAAGGTGCGTCGCACACGATCAATCGAATGATCGTGAACCCGACCATGGATGCCGCGCTCCTCGAATTGTCCGCGGCGTCGAACCAGCCGCACCAGGTGGTCGGCTACGGGCTCGGATCGCCGCAAGTCAACCAGCTCGTGAGCACTCGGGCCTGGGGTCCCTGGGATCCGAACAGTGAAGCTGATTCGGATGTCCTGAGGGCTGCGACACTCAGAGTCAGGGACAATTCCTACGACTATCCGGATATTGGTCCCCCCGGCGTCACACTTGATTTGGATGACATTAACCAAGGTGTACCCGAAGGAGGCGATTCCGGGGCCGGTGTGTACTTCCAGGGTAGAATATTCGGTGTGCTGCACGGCGGCGATGGCGCCTCGCTCGCCATGGCACTCAAGACCGACGCGATAGCTCCCTGGATTCAGCAGGTGAGCGGAGTGCAGCCATGGTCCACTTCATCAGCGTCGAATCTGCGGATCATGCCGCTGGGGGATTCCATCACGTATGGGGTCGGGAGTTCGACGCTCGCGGGGTACCGGAAGGATCTGCTGGCCGAGTTGTCCGGGGTCGATAATGTCAATTTCGTCGGTTCCCAGAATTCCGGTAGCGTGTCCGATGCCGATCACGAGGGTCATCCCGGGCGGAGGATCGACGAGATCGCCAAGGTGGCGGACTGTTCCATTCCGTTGAGTGAACCGAATGTCGTGCTGCTCGATGCCGGTACCAACGACATCAATCAGGGCCAGCTGGCCGAGGCCCCCGGACGCCTGGGATCCCTGATCGACCAGATCCTCGCCGACGTACCGTCCGCAGTGGTTTTGGTGTCGGAAATGGGACCGAGCACCAACACGGCACTTCAGCCGAAACTCAAGGCATTCAACGACAACATCCGGCAGGTCGTCGCCGCCCGCGCCCAGCAGGGCAAACACGTCCGTGTCGTCGAACAGAACCTGACCACCGCCGACTTGTCGGACGTCGGCACCGTGCACCCCAATGACGCCGGCTACAAGAAAATGGCGTCAGCCTGGGCCGCCGCCATCTACGACGTCGCATACCGCGGCTGGCTCAAGAACCCGGCCGCGCCCGCACAGGACGCCAGCAACTGCGGCACCCCCGACCCCACCAACATCGGTGACGACTGGAAGTCAATGGGAGTCGTCGCTCCCGGCATGGGCGGCGCAGCAGGCCGTATCGACCTGGTGGAACTCAACGGCGACAACCGGGCCGACTACGTGAAAATCTTCCCCAACGGATCGGTACGCGCCGCCCTCAACACAAAGGGCACCAACGGAAAACCGGACTGGGTCGACCAGGGCACCATCGCCCCCGGAGTCGGCCAGCCCGGCGAATCAGTGCGCTTTGCCGACATGAACGGCGATGGCCGGGACGACTACCTGATCCTGGGCGCCAAAGGCTCCGTATGGTCCTACCTGAACGACCGCGGCACTGACGGGAAATTCCACTGGACGAATCAAGGCCGCCTCTATCCGTACTTCCACGGCACGAAGCCGGTCGGAGACGAAAGTGGCATCGACCTGGGCTGGGAGCGCGAGGACGTGCGCCTGGCCGATGTCTCCGGTGACGGCCAGGACGACTACCTGGTCGTGGGACCGGCCGGCTCCATGGACGCCTACCTGCGTGCCCCGGACATGCTCACCTGGACCAAGATCGACACCTTTGCCACGGGTGTCACGGCCGGCCCCCGGGCTCGGATGAGGCTCGGTGACGTCAACGGGGATCGCAAGGCGGACTACCTCATCGTGGGCAGCACGGGCGCGGTCCACGCGTACATCAACCACATGCAAGGGATGTCCGACGGAAACTGGTCCGAGCACAAGTACTTCGCCAACCAGTCAAACTACCCCGACACAACCGTAGCCTTCCGTGACATCACCGGCGACGGCAAAGCCGACTACCTCGTCGTCGAAGGCGAGAAAATCACCGCCTGGGAGAACCTCGGCGGCATCAGCGGGACACCTACCGCGACGCCGTTGCAGAAGCTGAAGCAGTACTGCAACCTGTGGCGCGACGCCAGCTGGCTTGGGCAGGACACGGGCCGGGTCAGCGTCAACGGCAAATGGCTGTACCGCAAGAGCGTGCTCAACAACACCCGGCTGCTGTCGCTCGTGCCGGACGGACCACAGCCGACCAAGACCGTCGGCGACGGCATGCACCTGTCCGCCCGCTGGAACCCCGACGACGTCATCGGCGAGGATCCCATCATGATCGAGGTCAAGAACGGCGGCACGGTGCTCGGCACGATCACCCACGAGTGCAACGCCCGCGGCCAAATCAACCTCCCCGCCCTGCCCTGGACATAGCAGCAGGCGGTCGGCCCTCCTGCGGAAGTACACCTCCGAAGGAGGGCCAGGACGCGGCTGTGGCCCCCACCTCGGTGCGGGCCACAGCCGCGTCTGCTTTGCGTAGCACCCACGGCCTCGATGGCGTCCTCCGCGGCGCCGGCCCTGGCCGAAGAGGACGCCGCGTCAGCGAAGTAGTCCCGCCACCAGGTGACCTTCCCCTCGTTGGCCGGGGATGGTGCGTTGTCGGTGCCGGGCTGGCGGGATGTGTCCCGATAGGGGCCTGCCCGATGGTTGTGGCGTCCTCACGTTTCTGACCGCCCGGCGCGGCCCGGTACCGGCAATGCGACGCGCCGTCGGACCGGATAGGGGAACGGACATGTCCAGATCGACCATGTCCAGTACGCCGCCTGCTCCCAAGACCCGCCGCCGTCGCCCTGCGGGGGAGGTGATGCTGGGAGTGGATACGCAATCGGGCCAGGAAGTGGGGAGCCGTGAGGCGGCCCGGGAGGTCTTCCACCTGCTAGGACAGCTACAGCCAGGACCCCGCTTATAGGGGCTGTGATGCCGCAGGCCGCCCGGCTCGTGGAGCCCGCGCAGATCGTGGCGGAGTTCGGCACCAGCAAGTCCCGGATCAGCGAGTGGAGCAAGGACCCGGACAGCGGCTTTCCGCCGGTAGTGCGCACCACGGGTTGCGCGAGTGCCGAAGCGACGCCAGGGTCGCCGAGTTCTTTGCCAGGCGCGCCCCAAAGAAGCGCGTCCTGCCGGCAGCAGTACTCGAGGCCCACCAGGGCGGGTTGAACAAGGCAGCGGCCGTAACCCAGAGGCGGTCTCGACCGCCGCCTTACCCGTATTCCGGTGTGCGCGGCGGCCGTTCCTTGTGGGCCAAACGACCGGCACACTCGGCGACCGGGCCGGGCTACTGTGCCCGTCGTACGGGGCTGACACCGGCCGTGGCGGTCGCGCATGACCTCACCCGCAGGGCGATGCACGACTGACAAAGTTCCCTGCATGAACAACAAAGTTCGAAGTCCGCGATGACCCTAAGGTCCATGAGCGAGGCCAGCGAAAAGGGGCGTCACACTCCCGCATCACGAGCCTTGTCCAGACCATCCTCTGCCTGCATCACGCCAGCTCAGACCGAGGATGGAAAAGGCTCACCGTACGGACCGTTTGTGATACCCCTCTCCTGCAAAGAGAAAGGCAACATAGTGCGTTCTATTTACCGGCGGTCTCGGGTGACGGTCACTGGCATACTGCTCAGCGCAGTGGCGGCAGTCGGGCTGCAAGCGACCCCAGCCCAGGCCGCATACGGCGTATGCAACACCACTGCGACCTACGGAGGAGAGGTGTCCATCAGGATTCCAGCACGAACCGACAACGGGATATCCTGCTACATCGCCTACGGGACGGGCTCAGAAGGCGCAGTCAAGGCAGTTCAGGACGCCATCTACTTCTGCTACCGAGGGACCACCGCCTACAACAGAATGATGGACGCCGGCGGGCGCGATGGGATCTACGGAAACGGCATGGTCAGTGCCATGAAGTGGCTCCAGGCGAACAAGCTCGGCCTCTCCGGCTCGGACGTTGACGGCGTCTACGGTCCGACGGTCCGCGATCGGCTTGAGTGGCCACTCCGCTGGGTTGGCGGAACGCCTGTTGGGGTCGGGGACTGTAGCAAAACTTGGTGAGCTGCTGACCGTCCCTCAACAACGCCCTTTGGCGGGCGCAGATGCCGATGGACGTGCGAGCAGCGATCAGTCGGGCGGGCGGGAACGCATACCAGGCACACGGAAGCCGGCCACACCGGTGGCTGGTCCAATACCCGCCGCCGAGTACAAGCAGATTCATGCCGAGGGCTCTTGCATGTACTGCGGTGATGCGGCGACCGAGGTCGATCACGTGCGGCCACTGAAGTCTTTCCCGACTGGCGGTGCTGACCGCGAGTTGGACGGTCCTGCACAACGACGAGGCTCCTGGTAGACGGGCTCTCGACCAAGATCACCCGTTTCTGCCAGGAGCTACGTGTGCTTGTCCACCCGTCCTCGATTGATCTGTCCAGCCGCACCTTGCGGTTCCTGACCGGACGACTGACGGTCAGGCAGCAGGACATCGGGACGCGGTCCGCGTCCGCCACCGCCTTGCCTTGGCGGAGCTCCGCGGCGAGCGTTGCCGATCCCCTCTTCGCCAGCTGGGCACGCGCCAGGAGAGCGCGGGCGTTCTCCGTCAGGTCCTTCGATTGGATGCATCTCTTCTTCGCCTGCTCCAGTTCACGCAGGAGCTTGTTGTGGCCGAGGACAAGGCGCGAGTTGTCGAATGGTCCTGCCTAGCGGTCAGATGTGACCACAGAAGGCCCGTGTGGCGAGTGGGGCGGGATGAACCGCCCCGGGTTCGGTAGAGATCTCGGACTGTGGTTGTGACCTGGGGTTTCGTGGATTCCATGGAGTGATTGGCCTCGTACTCGACGGGCGGAACGTGGCCTATCTCACCGTGAAGCCTGCGGTGGTTGTACGAGTCGGCCCACTCGGCGGTGGCCAACTCGACCTGGGAGAGCGACTTCCAGGGCCGCCGGGGCTTGATCAGTTCGGTCTTGTAGAGGCCGATCGTGGATTCCATCAGGGCGTTGTCGTATGCGTCGCCGACCGAGCCGATGGAGGCTGCGATGCCGTCGCGGTCCAGGTGCTCGGCGAGCTTGAACGAGGTGTATTGCCCGGATTCAACCGGTCGTTGCAACACCGGCTTCTTGGACCAATAGTAGATGCTCGTTCAGGACTTCGGCGGGTGCCTTCCAACCGAGGGTCTTGCGGGGCCTGTTGTTGAGTGCGAGAGCAACGGCCTCGAGTACATCCGCCGGCACACCTTCGCCACCCGCGCCGAGGCCCGGCTGAAGACCGCCACGTGGATCGCGGACTTCTACAACACGAAACGCCGTCACAGCGCGGCCGGCGGGAAGCCCCCCCGTCGAATTCGAACGGATCATCCAGGAAGCGCGAGCCCGGACCGATCAGGAAGGCCGGGCCGTATAACCAACGCCTCTACGCAACCAGGGGATTGACACAATCCGAGATCTCTGCAGAACCCGGGGTGGTTCACTGTCGTGTACTGGGGGAAGCTCCGGCGAGCACGGCTGGGTACACGGGGGAGTCCTCGTCGGTTTCTTGTTGGGTCGCTCAGCGGACCTGATGAGCAGAGCTCGCTTCAGAAAAGCCCGCCTCCAACCTTTGTGAGTCACTCACACTGCGCCCGCTGCCGGTACTGCGATGGGGAGCACCCCACATGTTTGCGGAATACCCGAGCGAAGTTCTCCGGGTTGGGGAAGCCGCAGCGCCTGCCCACTTGAGATATCCGCTCACGGTCCACTGCAAGCAGGTGGCGCGCGGCGTCGATACGCAATTCGGTCAGGTACTGCATAGGTGTCTTTCCGGTGGTAGCGGAAAACCGACGTAAGAAGTGGTAGCGGCTGAGATGGGCTTCCTTGGCCAACTGATCGAGCGTGATATCGGCTGATAAATTCTCGTCCATGTATGTGGTCACTGGGAGCATTTGCTCCGGACTGAGTCCTCCGGCCCGTGGCGATGTATTGCGTGGCTGGTGGAGTAGGTAATCAGCTAAGTAACGGGCTGCGCTAGTTGCATAGCGATCACCTGCACCTGCCTTCTGAGCGTGTAGCAAGGCAGGCACCATGGACGCGATGTGTGGATCGAAGGCGCGCAGTGTGTGTAATGCCGACAGGTCACGGACTGCGGTGGTGGGGTGTACGTCCATGGCGTGTCGAAGGGTCTCTGTGGACAGTTGGATGCAGGCGACTTCGAACGGTAGGCCCCCCAGCGGTGTCCGGCTGAGCCGGACCGGGTTGTTGGGCGTGATCCGGCAGATGTCTCCAGGCAGGAGTGTGGTAGATCGTCGGCCATAGCCGTCTCGCCCCTCAATCTGGCACGAACCCCGTAACGGCGTGATGATGGCAAAGCACCCGTCCGGCAGTTGGTACGTCAAGGTGCCATTGCCCTTGAGGGCGACGCGCCTTTCCATAAGCAGTGTTTGCCAGGGCAGGCTAGGCAGATCAGTCATGCAATTTTCCCTTGGTGGGGGTGGGGGGAAATATGATGCCCGTCGAAGTGTTCTCGACCTAAATGCAATTCTGCGGAGTGTCACGTGGGTTTGCGGTCGCCGGGCGGTCGGCTTACTGGGGCGACGGTGTTTACTGAAGCCTCAGTAGTCGCTTGCGGGCGTGCGCAGCAACGCAGAGGTCGGTGACCGGGCCGAAGTCGAAATGAAAGTTCATCGTGGCGCGAACGAACGAGGCCATCTCATTACCAATGACACTGATTACCAGCCCTGAAATTAGCGTGGCCAGCATGTCCGCCCGGGGCTGATTAGTTTGTGCAGGGTGAGCTGTCTGTGGTGAGGCGGCAGGAATCCGTGTGGTGGGAAATTTCGTTCTCCCTCTTCAGGCTTGTGGGGGCCGGCGCGCGAGGGCCCTGCAGGGTGCGGCTGTCGATCACCGACGCTAGTGTCCGCTTTGGGCAAGGCCAAGCGGATGGATACACGTGGGCAGGTGATGAGCAGAGATTGAGTTTGTTCGCGAGCCGACACCAAGCTGCAGGTCTACACCCGTGAGCCGTGATCACGGGACGTACAACTTGCTACGGGCCGACCGCGTGCGCATGGACGACAACCGCAGCGGCGGTGAGCAGCCCGTCGACGACGGCCCCGACGCCAAGCCGCCGCGACACGCTCGGTAGGTGGCGCTGACTGGAGCGCTCCAACCTGGCTGTCGCCGCTGCTACCGGCGTCATGTACCTCTAATCATGTCAGGCCCACCCACGACGATGTCATCGCCCTCAAGACCTCCTCCTTGACCCCGCATGCACCGCCGGGCAGACCGCCACTCTGCTGCGGACTTGGCCCACTGCCACCTGACGCCAGCAGGCCCGGTGCGACTTCTCGGGGCGCCGGGAGCAGTACCGGCCGCGCAGGGTGGTTGAGGCCCTTGTACTGACGTGCCCGGTCGCATACCGAGGCCGAGGGTTACCCCTTGCTCGGGGACACCCTGATCATTGGATCGTGAAGATCGATAGGACAGGAGTTCCCGTTGGGGACGTCGAAGTACTCGCCTGAGTTCCGGGCCGATGCCGTCGCGCTGTACAGGGCCAGGCCGGTGGCACTTACGCGTCCGTGGCCAAGGACCTGGGCGTCAACTACGAGACACTGCGCACGTGGGTGCGGGATGCCGGGCAGGCCGCCCAGCCACACCGCACACCCTCCTCGGCGCAGACCATGGCGACACGACGGACTTCCTCGTCCCCCAGGTGGCCGGTCGAGACCGCCGCGTCTTGGTCCTTGGCCAGTCCGATCACCTCGCGCATCTGTGGCAGCAGCCGACCGTTGCTGTCCAGGACGGTGATCCCGGGCTCCATCGCCAGACTCGATCGCACCCGCAGATTCCGCAGCCCGAAGGTGCCGACCCCGAGGCACCGCACGTGGTGGGCAGCGTGCAGGGGCGGTCCCCAGACCACGCGTGCCCCCTGGTCAAGGGCCGCCGCGACGGCGAGTGGATTGAGCCCGCCGACGAAGCCGTTCAACACGATCCCGCCGTAGACTCGATGCCGGGCACAGCCAGCGCGGCGATAGGCCCGGGTGGCGGTCGACTCGTGGTGGGCCTTGAACACCAGAGCGCCCATGCCCGCCTCCCGCGTTGCCCGGGCGAAGTCGGCCGCGTCACCGGAGCGCACGAAGAGATCCGGGCCTGCATGCACATGGGAGTCAATCGCTCCGGTGAGGTCGAACACGCTGTGACCACCTTCCCGCCGCTGTCACCCCCCCGCTCCGCCGTCAGTACCGTACGAGACCTGCTCGACGGGCGGGAATCGTCATAGGCCCGGAGGGTCCGCACGGTGAGCCCGGTTGATCGCGGAGACAGCGGCGTGCACCGCCGCGGTCGAGGCGTCGGCGGCGACGCCCGCACCCCATACGCGCGCCGGACCACCGCCGCTCAACCGGTCCGAGAACACGTCGGCCATCAGGTGGACCGCGTGCCGACTGCTGCCCGGCCGGCGCACCGGGTGCTCGGCGAGGTCGGCTGTCCGCAGCTGGATACCCAGGTCGCCCAGGCTGTCGGCGAGGGCGTCCAGCGCGGTGCCGCCACTGCCGCGCAGTTCCTTCTCGGCGCCATCGATCCGCAGGGCGAACGCGTACCCGTCACCGGACTCGTCGCCTCGCAGGCCGAGTACCTCCAACGGGCTGTCCAGGGAAAGGTACTCGTCGACGAACATGTCCCACATCCGGGCGGGATCAATCTCGCCGCCTTCCTCGTCGGTGACCTCCTGAACCAGTTGTGAGAACTCCTGCTGCAGCCCACGCGGCAGGGCCAGTGAGTGCTCGGTCCGCATGATGTAGGAGACGCCACCTTTGCCCGACTGCGAGTTGATCCGCACAACGGCCTGGTAGTCCCTGCCCACGTCACTCGGGTCGATCGGCAGGTAGGGCACCTGCCAGCGGGCCTCGCGCACCGTGACGCCCGCCTTCTCCGCCTCGACCGTGAGGGCCACGAGGCCCTTGTTGATGGCGTCCTGGTGGCTGCCGGAGAACGCGGTGAACACCAGGTCACCGGCGTAGGGGTGTCGCTCGTGCACCGGCAGCCCGGTGCAGGTCTCGGCGCTGCGGCGGATATCGTCGATGTCGGAGAAGTCGATCTGCGGGTCCACCCCGCGGCTGAGCAGGTTCATGCCGAGCGTGACCAGGCAGACATTGCCAGTCCGTTCGCCGTTGCCGAACAGACAGCCCTCGATCCGGTCCGCGCCTGCCTGGTAGCCGAGTTCGGCCGCCGCCACAGCGGTGCCGCGGTCGTTGTGCGGGTGCAGTGAGAGGACGATCGCGTCACGCCGGTCGAGGTTGCGGCTCATCCACTCGACGGAGTCCGCATAGACGTTCGGGGTGGCCATCTCCACCGTGGCCGGCAGGTTCACCACGGCCGGGCGGGCAGGCGTCGGCCGCCAGACGTCGACGACCGCATTAGCGACCTCTGCGGCGTACGACAACTCGGTCCCGGTATACGACTCGGGTGAGTATTCGAAGCGGATGTCCACGCCGGACATCCCCGCCGCCCGCTCGGCAACGTGCTCAGCGGCCGACACCGCGAGCGCTTTGATCGCCGCACGGTCCTGCCCGAACACCACGCGGCGCTGCAGCACAGACGTCGAGTTGTAGATGTGGACGGTGACCTTCGAAGCTCCGGCCACGGCATCGAAGGTGCGGTCGATGAGGTCCGTGCGGCAGGGGGCGAGTACCTGGATACGGACGTCCTCCGGGATCGCATCATCCTCGATGATCGACTGGACGAAGGCCAGGTCGGTGGCACTCGACGAGGGGAACCCCACCTCGATCTCCTTGTAGCCCATCCGGACCAGCAGGTCGAACATGCGCCGCTTCTGGACCGGGGACATCGGGGCAGGAAGGGCCTGGTTGCCGTCCCGCAGGTCCACCGCGCACCACATCGGCGCCCGGGTGATGACCTGGTCCGGCCATGTCCGGTCCGGAAGTCCGATCGGTTCGACCTCTTCGGCGTAAGACCGGTAGCGATGGGCGGGCATCCCGCTTGCGCGTTGTAGGTTCCATGTGTCCCGCCCTGAGGACGTGGCGCGGTTCTCGGTGGACGGAGGCACCGTCTGGTCGCGGGTCATGCCTGCTCCCTGAAGGTTATGCGGTGGGGGCTCTGCGATGCCCCGCTGGCCCTGCCGGGGATTGCCCGTGCGACACGGCGGGACGACGACACATCGGGGTAGGGCGCATCATCCAGCAATAAAGATTCAGGATGCATCATTCGCTTTCAACTGCGGCCGGGGACTGAGGTATCCAGAACCACGAACTTCTCGCGTCGGGATGCATGAATAAGCGCATCTCCCGGAATAGGTTGACAACACCGCCCATCGGACCCGATGGAAGCGGGAAACCGGCCTCAGATTAAGGTCGTCCCGCGTTACGGTCAAGCGAACCTACAGATCGCGCTGAGGACGGCGCCTTTCGTGTATTCATACGGACACGAAAGTTGGTTCCTGCTGGTCGTTGGTCGCATGTTGTTGACGATCAGCGACCTATGCTCATAGCTTGGTTTTGCTTGGGTGCTGCCGAGTGAGGAGAAGTTCCCCGGTATGAACCATATAGACGAATCCGAGATGTCTGCGGGAACGCTGGTCGAAGTCCTGAGAAAGCGTTCAGCCGATTCTCCGGACGACATGTTCTGCGCATTCCTGTCCGGCAGTGTGGAGGTCGCGGAGCAGGCAAGCTGCGCGGAACTCGACCGCTCGGCCCGGGCGCGTGCCGTGCTGCTCCAGCAACGCGGTATTGCCGGCGGCAACGTCGTGCTCGCCCACCCGTACGGTCTCGAATTTGTCAACGCCTTCGCCGGGTGCCTGCATGCGGGGGTTGCCGCCGCACCGGTCAAGATGCCGCGAGGCCAACGCGACCTCGACCGGCTCCGCCGCGTCGCCGACGCGGCCGGGACACGGATCGTGCTGATGGCTTAATCTTCCTCCGGCGCGCCGCAGCGCGCTTGTTCGAAATGGGTAATTTGTCGGCCTGATGCTGCGGACGATGTTGCCCTATCGGGCACCGACAGGGTTCCATCAGTGCAATATGCGGTACGCGATGCGGCAGCGCGGGACGGGCTGCGTGAAGGGATCGTGCCTGGTCACTGGCGTGCATCGGGGGTAAGTTCGGCGAATTGCCGCCGTCTCCAGTTTCCGTGTGGGTGCGTTTCGGCCAAGAGAAAGGCCGTCCTTGGCAGCGTCCATGGCCGTGGCGGATATTCCTCATGGCATGGCCCCACCTGCCCCCGGCTCGGCGTGCGAGGCGGCCTTTCCAGAGTAGGCCGACGGCGACCGCCGAATGAGCGGCTCGTGGCCGTGGCGGATGGGGCACATGTAACTGCGGCCATCACCGATGCCCGTGGGGCATCCGATAAGACAGGCTTGAGCGCGAGAATTCTGTATGCGGCGCACGATCGGTGCGCCGCCCAGGTGGAGCCCTCCGGCGGCAAGGGAGAGTGGGGACTTGAATCCGTTCGACGATCCTGATGGCGAGTTCTTCGTGCTGGTCAACCATGAGGGCCAGCACTCCTTGTGGCCGGCGTTCGTCGACGTACCGGACGGATGGGAGGTGGCCCACGAGCGGGACACCCGTGACGCCTGCCTCGCGTACGTCGAGAAGAACTGGACGGACATGCGGCCCAAGAGCCTCATCGAGGCCATGGGCAAGTGAGGTCGCCGTACAGCAGTTGCCCAGCAGGGCCTGACCCAGTCGGTGTGTCGGGAATCCGTACGGCCGGACGGTCGAGGGCGATAGCCAGAAGGCCGGCGGCAGGCGCAGTGCCGCCCGCCGTACCTCTGGCCGGACCGGAGTGTGACAGTGGGCAGAGGCCGCCGTGGAATGAGGCCAGCGCCCCCGACCTCCTCGGGGTGGCAATGCGGTGCCTCCGGATCCGTATACGCAGCAGGACATCCTGGACCGCTTCGGGATCAGCGATCCACGGGTGCGTTCGGTATTCCTCAACAGTGCTATCGGACGACGGCACCTCGTTCTGCCGCCTCCCGGTCCTGCCGCGAGACGCAGGAGCGGCTCTAGCGTAAACATGCGACGTGGGGGAGAGAGTCGCTGCGTGCCTGCCTAACCTCGGGCTTTCACGAGCAGTGCCGTCAACCGCTTGATCAGAGATGCGAGGAGCGCTCCTGACCTGACCCTATGAGGGCCGGGGCCCCATTCGGGCGGGCCCGGAGGACCATCGGTTGCGGATGGTTCGGACTCGAGGAGGAGGCCCGGGATGCAGGCTTGTGTCGGGATTGATGTGCACCGCCG
>NZ_JBQQCG010000111.1:0-33180 GCF_052245575.1 Streptomyces sp. 2A115
GGAGAGGTCTCCCGCCCAGCGCGCCTGCGGTCGCTGCACCTCTGGCTGACATGTGGAGCCGACGCTGGGAAACCACGGACGGCGTCAAACCCGCCCGCACTTACGCAGGCGGCGGAGGGACTGAAGGAAGAACCACTTGGCTTGGCTAGCCCCGCAGCCGCTCTCCCAGTTCCCCCATGTCGGCGACGAACCACGCCTGCCGCCCGCGGTTGCATTCGCGGACGAAGTCCCGCAGTGCCGAACTGGCCGCCGTGTGAGGGGAGATGTCGCCGAGCACGACGACCCCGACCCGGTAGTTGGCGAACTTCTGGACGATCTCGCCGGCGACGCGGGTGCGCAGTTGGAAGAACCTCTCGTCGAGCCGCCCGGCGGGGATGACGACCCACTGAGCACCCTGGTGGAAAGCATCGCCGATGAGATCCAAGGCGTCTTGTTCGTCGCCGATGGCCTCGCCCTCGGAGGCGCACATGAAGACGGGCACGTCATGGATCTTCTGAAGGGTGCTCATGCGGGGCGAGGCTAACTCGGGATGCGGACGCGGTCGACGTAATTTCCTGGGCGCCGTGCCCCCTAGACGCTCCCGCTGTAGCGGCGCAGGGCCGGCATCGTCGCGGCCAGCACCAGCATCGTGAGGACGACCAGCAGGCCGCCGCCCACGACCGCCGTGCGTGCACCCAGTGCGGAACCGGCCGTTCCGTGCAGTACGTCGGCGAGTCGCGGGCCGCCCGCGACCACCACCGTGAAGACACCCTGCATACGGCCGCGCATCTCGTCGGTGGCGGCCGACAGCAGGATGGCTCCGCGGAAGACCATGGAGACCATGTCGGCGACTCCGGCGGCGGCGAGGAACGCGACGGCCACCCACAGGTTGGGGCTGAGTCCGAAGCCGGTGATGGCCACGCCCCAGGCGATCACCGCGGCGATGACCATGAGTCCGTGTCGGCGGGCTCGGGAGAACGTGCCGGACATGAGGCCGCCGAGCACCGCTCCGATGGGGATCGCCGCGAACAGCAGTCCGAGCGCGAGGCCTTCGCCGTAGGGCGCGTACGTCTGCGCGGCGAGTTGCGGGAACAGGGCCCGGGGCATGCCGAAGACCATGGCGATGATGTCGGCGAGGAAGGACAGCAACAGCACCTGGTGGAGCGAGATGTAGCGGAAACCGGCCACGATCTGTCGCAGACCGGCTCGGCCGGCTGTCGCCGCGCTGGTCGCCAGGGGCGGCAGCGCGGGGAGCCGGTAGACCGCCCATACCGTGGCGCACAGGGCCAGGGCGTCGATCAGGTAGAGCTCGGCCAGGCCGGTGACGGGGATGAGGGCGCCGGCGAGCAGCGGGCCGGCGACCAGGCCGGTCTGCATGACGGTCGAGCCGAGCGCGTTCGCCGCGGCCAGTTCGTCCTTGGGGACCAGTCGGGCGATGGAGGCTTGGCGGGCCGGGGAGTTGAGGCCGAAGAACGCCTGCTGGAGGGCGAGCAGCACCATCAGCACCGGGACCGAGTCGAGTCCGGTGACGGCCTGGATCCAGAAGAGCAGGGAGGTGACGGCTATGCCGGTGTTGGTGATCAGGAGGAGCTTGCGCCGGTCCACACTGTCGGCGATCGCGCCGCCCCACAGGGCGAAGACCACCAGGGGCAGGAGGCCCGCGAAACTCGCGTAGCCGACCCAGGCCGAGGAGCCTGTGATGTCGTAGATCTGCTTGGGCACGGCGACGGCGGTGAGCTGGCTGCCCACGGCCGTGACGATGGTCGAGGACCAGAGGCGGCGGTACGCGGGGCGGCGCAGTGGGCGGGTGTCCATGGCCCAGCGTCGCCATCCGCCCCTCTTCCGCTCCGGCCCTGCCTCCTCGGGGCCTGACGCTTCCCGCCCTGCCGCCTCGGGACCTGACGCTTCCCGCCCTGCCGCCTCGGGACCTGACGCTTCCCGCCCTGCCGCCTCGGGACCTGACGCTTCCGGGCCTTCGTTCTGCGGGTGCGCGCTGTCGTCGGCACTGCTCTTGCTCGTGTCCACGCCCGTCCTGGATGCTCGATACATCTTTCGGTTCGGGGTTCACTATCGCCGATCCCCGGCTGACCGCCGTCGGGCGGGTGGGCGGACTCAGCTCTTGACCGCCGCCGAGAGAAGAACTCGCGCCTCCTCGCGGGCGTGGTCGAGCGCTCCAGGGAAGATACGCAGGCCGTGGGCAACCAGGGCGCCTTCGTGCAGCAGCATCAGAGTGCGGCCCAGGGAGTCGGCCGTGGCGGGCGCGAGGGGCCGTACGAGGTCGGTGAAGAGCGTGAGCATCCACCCCTTCTGACCGGTGATGATCGCGTACGCCGGGTGCGACGGATCGCCGATCTCCGCATGGGCGTTGACCATGCTGCAGCCCCTGGGGCTGTGAGTCTCCGTCCAGTCGCGGGAAGCGTCGAAAACGGCCAGGAGTTGGTCCTGCGCATTGTGGGACCCGGCGAGGCGGGAGGCGAGGAACGCACGCCAGCGTTCGTCGCGGTCCGCGAGGTATTCGACGACTATCTGCTCTTTGGAGCCGAACCGGTCGTAGAGCGTCTTCTTCGTGACGCCGGCCTCGGCCGCGATGAGGTCGACGCCGACCGCGTGGATGCCGCGCTCATAGAACAGCCGCCCTGCCGCTTCCAGTGCGCGGCGGGCTCCGGGGGTGAGTGCCACTCGGCGGGGCGGGGTCGAGGTCGTCATTCACTCATTGTAAACAGATCTGTATACTCGCCAGGAGTATACAGATCTGTTTACTTGCCTGGAGGTGCGCAGCGTCGTGAACGCCCTGCTCTCGATCGGGTTCGTAGTGGCCTGGAGTTCCGGCTTCATCGGGGCGAAACTCGGGTCCGGGTCGGCCTCGGCGATCACGCTCCTGCTGTGGCGTTTCCTTCCGCTGGCGCTCGTCCTGGGGGTCGTGGCCGTGACGGCGGGGCGGGCGTCATGGCGTGCGCTGACGCCGCGCGACCTCGTCCGCCAGGTGGCCGTCGGGGCGCTCTCGCAGAGCGGGTATCTCCTCACCGTCTACTACGCGATCCAGTTGGGCGTCTCCAGCGGTACGACGGCCCTGATCGACGGCACCCAGCCGTTGGTGGCCGGGGCACTGGTCGGGCCCCTGTTGGGGGCGCCCGTCTCTCGTACCCAGTGGCTCGGTCTGGGGCTGGGCGTGACCGGTGTCGCCATCGTCACCACAGCCGACGCCGGGGCCGGGACAGGTGCTGCCTGGTGGGCGTATCTCGTGCCGTTTCTCGGCATGCTGTGCCTGGTGGCGGCGACGTTTCTGGATCGCCGGGCCCGTGCGGACGTCAGCCCCATGGTGTTGATGACGGTCCATGCCGCCACAAGTGCCCTGGTGTTCACGGTCCTTGCCGTGGGAACCGGGGCGGTGGCGCCGCCGGCCAGCGGCTCCTTCTGGACCGCTGTGGCATGGCTCGTGGTCCTCTCCACTTTCGGCGGGTACGGGCTGTACTGGCTGATCCTGAGGCGGTCGGGGGTGACCAAGGTGAACACGCTCATGCTCCTGATGGCCCCGGTGACAGCCGTGTGGGGTGCGCTGATGTTCGGCGAGCCGTTCGGGCCGCAGACGGCGGCGGGACTGGCGCTCGGCCTGCTGGCCGTCGCCGTCGTCCATCGCGGAGACCGCCACGAGGACGACCGTGACGATCAGCGCGACCACCGCCGTGACGATCACCACGACCACCACCAGACCCAACGGGACCCTCGGGCCACCTCCGGCTTCACGCCCCGGCGATCAACGTGACACCGAGCCCGGTCATCGTCGCGGCGACCAGACCGTCCAGTAGCCGCCACGCCGACGGCCAGGAATCGGCTGGGCAGCCCGCCTCCGAAGCCGAGCGCGGCGAACCAGCGGCGGCCGGCGAGCGCGGCGCCGAGCCGCAGGCCCAGCGGAGCGGCAGCGGGCAGCGGGCAGCGGGCAGCGGGCAGCCGCAACGGAGCCGAGCAGAAGCACGGTGTCCAGGTACCCGTGCGGGTTGAGCCACGTCAGCGCCTGACAGGTGAACACGGCGCGGCGCCGCGAGCACGCTGCCCCGACCTTGCTTTCACCCGCACCACCGAGAGCGGGAAGGCCCGACGAGCGGCGAGGCATCCGTAACCGATCAGGAGGGCGCCACCGACCGGCGACCCCGGCGGCCCCTCAGGAAGCCGACCCGGGCCCCGCTTCCTTCTCCAAGAAGCTGATCACCTGGGCGGTGAGGCTGTCCGCACCGGTGTCGGGGCGGGCGCCGACACCGACGGCCGGCTCGTGCAGGCCGATGTCACCGGACCAGAGGTACCGGTCGGTCCAGTCGTCGTCGACCTTCAGCTGGACCTGGATGTCCACCTGGGACAGCGAGCTGTCCGCGGCAGCGGCGAACAGGACGGCGGTGACCCGGCGCAGCGGGTAGATGTCGAAGCCCTCGATGAACTGCGAGTTGCGCCAGTCGAGAAACGCGCTCTCTCCGTCGGCACCGATACGAATGTCGAGTTGGCCGTCTTCGAGATGAATGCCGAAATGCTCGGTCGTGCGGTTTTCGACGGTTACGCGGAATCTGAAGTAGGTCAGGCCCTCGGCCGCGTCGTCACGCCCGCGTGGTGGCTCCGCCTTCTCCAAGCCATGGACGCGGACACGCAGGCCGGCATGCCCGGCGTCGTACTCCTGCCAGTCCCCGATCACATTCGGCTCGTACACAGTCCACCTCTCGACCTCAGAGAGCTGCTTCCTATCTGTGCGCGCGACGAAGTGTCAAATGAGCAGAATGGGCGTTGGCCAGCGATTTTGCCTGGCTTGATCGCTGATCAAGCCGATGCGCAGCCAGAACACTTCACACGGACGTGGCGGCCCTCGTCACGGCGTGCTGCACATCACGTCCCGCGACGCCGGCCGTCGGCGCCGCGTCCGGCGGCGGAGGCGACGGCCCCCGTGCGTTGAATTTGAGCCATCTCGGAGAAGTCCGCGTGCCGAATACGACTCCTCTCATATTCCTCACATTTCCGCGGTTGATTGTTGAATCGATTGACTGGGACAATCCGTTCGGCCACGCTGACTTACCCCACCGGCGGGGCCACCCGGGTTGGCCGGATGAGGATTTCAGCGGCATTTCGGGCAAGAATCCCGAGATGTGCGATCCGAAACTTGAACCTAGTTCAACAATGCATCTTGAGCTGCACTCTTATTTGATAAGGCACGGTATGCAACGACACTCCAGCCCGCACTACGGTTCGCCGTCGGACCGGACGCCTTCCGGTCCGACGGCCCGGAACATGATCGGTTCCCATCCCGACTTCCGCTCCATACGCGGCGCCCAGCGCACTTTCGGAGTGGTGGCGATGTCGGTCTCGGTGGGTGGGTTCCTGCTGTTCGTGCTGCTGTCGAGTTTCCTGCCCGACGTGCTCAACCAGCCCCTGTTCGGCCATGTGACGCTGGGACTCGCGGGCGGTGTGGGCCAGTTCGTCGTGATGGGACTTACCGCGTGGCGGTACACGGTGCACATGGACCGGCGGATCGATCCGGCCGCCGACCGCCTGCGCGCGGAGATACACCGTGAGGAAGCCCAGCAGGCCCGCGTCCCGCAGCAGAGGCGGTTCGGCGCATGGTGACCGTCCCCGAAGGCCGCATGGTCACTCTCTCCGAAGGGCTCGTCGGCGGGTTCAGTCTTAAGCTGACCTTCATCCTGTTCGTGTCGGTCGTCGTGGTCAGCATGTTCTCCGCTCTCATCACCGCCCCGCAGGGCGACGAGATCAGCGAGTTCTACCTCGGCAACAGGAACATGTCGCCCCTGCGCAACGGGCTGGCGATGTGCGGGGACTATCTGTCCGCCGCCACCCTGCTGGGCAGCACCGGGCTGGTCGCGCTCACGGGGTTCGACGGCCTGCTGTACCTCGTGGGCACCGCCGTCGCCTGGATGATGGTGCTGCTGCTGATCGCCGAACCTCTGCGCAACTCCGGCAAGTTCACCCTCGGCGACACCCTGGCACTGCGTCTGCCGCGCAGCCAGCGCTCCGTCCGCCTGGCCCTCGCCGCCTGCACACTGACCGTCACCGTGCTCTACCTCGTCGCCCAACTCGTCGGCAGCGTCGCCCTGTTGACGCAGTTCTTCGGCGAACCGGACAGCACCACCCGCACCCTGGCCGTCGTGGTCATCGGCACCCTGGTCGTGCTCTACGTGGCGCTCGGCGGTATGCCCGGCGCGACCTTCATCCAGGTCGTCAAGGCCGTCATGCTGATCGTCGGCGTCGCGGTGACCGCCGTGATGGTGCTGAACCGCTACAGCTGGAACGTCGACGACCTCCTCGGCGGCGCCACCAGCGGCAGCGGGATCGGCCAGCGGTTCCTGGAACCCGGGCTGCGCTACGGCGGCAGTACGACCAGCAAGCTGGACTTCTTCAGTCTGCAGATCGCCATCGTGCTGGGCCTGGCCGCGCTCCCCCACGTGATGATGCGGCTGCTGGCCCCGAGCGTCACCCGCGTGCTGCGCCGCTCGGTCCTGTGGGCGATGGGCCTGGTCGCCTTCGTCTGTCTGGGCGCGGGTGTGCTCGGCCTCGGCGCGACGGCGATCGTCGGCCGCGATGCCATCGCGGGCATCGACGCGAAGGGAGACGCGTCGGTGCTGCTGCTCGCCCAGGAACTCGGCGGTGCCGTCCTCACCGCGCTCATCTCCTGCCTCGCGTTCGTGACCCTGATGGCCGTCGCCGCCGGACTCACCCTCGCGGCGGCCTCCTCGCTCGCGCACGACCTGTACGGAGAGGTGATCCGCAAGGGCAAGGCGCGACAGCGCGAGGAGCTGACCGTGGCCCGGCTGGCCGCCGTCGTGATCGGCGTCCTCGGCATGCTGCTCGCGCTCGTCTCCTGGGGGACGAACACGGCGACCTTGGCGTTCCTGGCCTTCGCCATCGCCGCGTCCGCGATTCTGCCGACCATGGTCTACAGCCTGTTCTGGCGCCGCTTCAACGCACGCGGGGCGCTGCTCAGCCTGTACGGCGGTCTCGTCATCTCCGTACTGCTGGTCGTCTGCTCCCCCGTGGTCTCCTCGGGGCCCACCTCGTTCTACCCGGACGCGGACTTCGCCTTCTTCCCGCTGCAGAACCCGGGCATCGTCTCCGTCCCCGCCGGATTCCTGCTGGGCTGGCTGGGCACCGTCCTGACCCGTCGCCCGGAGGACACCCAGACGTACGAGACGTTCAAGGTCCGCGCGGTGCTCGGGGTCGACCAGCCGGTCTGACCGGAAGCGTGGCGCATCTCCCCACCTGCTGACGAAACGGACATCCGTGTTGACGAAAGGGACGTCCAGGTGCGGAGATGCTCCTGCGACATGACGGCCGACCGTGAGGCAGGGCAAGCGAGCGATGGCATTGCAGATCAGCGCCACCAACCCGGAGCATCCCGCGCTCCTGCTCGAACTGCCCTGGGATGTGCCCCTGGAGGAATGGCCGGAGCACTACCTGGTGCCGCTGCCGCGGGGCATCTCGCGGCACGTGGTGCGCTACGCGCGCGCCGGGACGGAGGTCGTGGCGGTCAAGGAGCTCGCCGAGCGCCCGGCCCTGCGGGAGTACGAGCTGCTGCGCAGTCTCGACCGGCTGAACATTCCGGCGGTGGATCCGCTCGCCGTGGTCACCGGCCGCACGCAGGGCGACGCACCGCTGGAGCCGGTGCTCATCACCCGGCATCTCAACGGTTCGCTGCCGTACCGGTCGATGTTCGAGACGACGCTGCGCCCGGCCACCATGCACCGGCTGATGGACGCGCTGGCCGTGCTGCTGGTCCGGCTCCATCTGGCCGGATTCGCCTGGGGCGACTGCTCGCTGTCCAACACGCTGTTCCGGCGTGACGCCGGGGCGTACGCCGCGTACCTGGTGGACGCGGAGACCGGCGAACTGCATCCGCGGCTGAGCGACGGGCAGCGCGAGTACGACGTCGATCTCGCGCGCGTGAACATCAGCGGTGAGCTGCTGGATCTGGAGGCGTCGGGGGCGCTGCACCCGTCCGTGGACCCGATCGAGTTCGGCACCGAGATCTACCGGCGTTACCAGGGGCTCTGGCAGGAACTGACGCGTACGTCCGTGTATCCGGCGGGCAAGCACCACCACATCGACCGCAGGATCCGGCGGCTCAACGAACTAGGGTTCGATGTCGCCGAGATGCAGATCGCGCACTCCTCGAACGGTGACACCGTCACCTTCGTCCCCAAGGTCGTCGACGCGGGCCATCACCAACGGCAGCTGCTGCGGCTGACCGGGCTCGACGCCGAGGAGAACCAGGCGCGCCGGCTCCTCAACGACCTCGAGAGCTGGATGGCCACGCAGGACGACTACGCGCCGGGCGACCCGCTCGCCGCGCGTCCGGAGGTGCTGGCCCACCGCTGGGTGCGCGAGGTGTTCCGGCCCACCGTGCGCGCCATACCGCGGGAGCTGCGCGGCTCCATGGATTCGGCCGAGCTGTACCACGGGCTCCTCGAACACCGCTGGTACCTGTCCGAGCGGGCCCAGCACGACATCGGTCTGGACACGGCCGTCGAGGACTACGTCCAGAACATCCTGCCGAAGGTGCGGGACCCGCTGACGCCGACGACGGACGATCCCGCCGCGCCCTCCGCCTGAGGCGAGCGGTCAGCCCGGCGGGACGACAGCCACCGGGCAGGGCGCGTGATGCATGACCGCGTGGGCCACCGAACCGATGCGGGTCCCCACGGCGGAGCGGTGGGCGCGGCGGCCCACCACCATCAGCTGGGCGCGGGCGGCCACCGAGAGCAGCACCTCGCCCGCGCTGCCGATCTCGACATGCTGGGTCACCGCCACGTCGGGGAACTGTTCCCGCCAGGGCCGGAGCGCTTCCGCGAGTGCCTTCTTCTCGTACGGTTCCAGGCCCCCGGCCTCGTCGAGGAGCTTCATGGAGCCGGGGCTGAAGGTGTAGAGCGTGGGCAGGCTCCACGCCCGTACGGCGCGCAGGGCGGCGCCGCGTGCCGCCGCCGTCTCGAACGCGAACCGCAGGGCGGCGGCGCTGTCGTCCGGGCCGCCCTGCTGTCCCACGATGATCTCGCGGCCGCCCGCCTCGACGTCGGCGCGGTCACCGGCGCGTACGAGGACGACGGGGCGCCCTGATTCAGCGATCACCTGCTGGCCGACGGAACCGAGCAGGAAGCCGACGATCGCTCCGTGCCCGCGGGAGCCGAGCACCAGCATTTCGGCCTCCGCGGCCTCGCTGACCAGCGCCTGGACCGGGCCTCCGTCGAGGGGGTCGGTGGTCACCGGCAGATCGGGGTGCCGGTCGGCGAGGTCCCGCGCGGTCTCCCGCAGCGCTTCCCCCACGCCTGCCGCCTGATCCGCGCCGTCGTCCTGCTCCCAGGCGTGCACCACACGCAGCGTCAGCCCTCGGCGTACCGCTTCCCTGGCCGCCCAGTGCACGGCGGCCAGGGATTCCGCGGAACCGTCCACTCCCACGGTGATCGGGCGGGTCATACGGCGGCCTCCGTCGCTTTCGGCTGATAAGCCCAGGCTACAGAGCCGTTCCACGGGCCCGCGCGGCGGTGTCGTCAGCGGGTCGGACGCGCGAGTTCCGGGCCGCCGCTGAGCAAGCGGCGTCGGTTCACGGCATCAACTCCTCTGTGTGTACGGCACTTTCAGTCGTGTGCGGGCCTCTCGTCCGACAGTCGAGACCGGTGAGGTCGACGGCGTCGGCCATCGCCTGCATCCCCTTGTCGTTGGGATGCACATGGTCGCCGCCGTCGAAGACGGGGAGCATGCGCTCACGGTCGTAAGGGCTGCGGAGGATGCGGTCGAAGTCGGTGACGCCGTCGAACTCCCCGCTGTCCCTGATGAACTGGTTGACGTTCTGGCGTACGGACTCGGCGGCGGCGTCCCACTCGTACCAGCCCTTGAACGGCGCGACGGTGGCGCCGACGACACACTTCCCGGCGGCGTGCACGCGGCTGATGATCTCGCGGTAGCCCGCGATGAGGTCCTGGGCCGTGACGCCGGTGTGGGCCTTGATGTCGTTCACGCCCTCGAAGAGGAACACCGTGCGGACACCCGGCTGGGAGAGGACATCGCGGTCCAGCCGGTTGAGGGCGCTCTGTCCGGCGCCGTCCGCCAGGACCTTGTTGCCGGAGATCCCTTCGTTGGCCACTCCCTTGACCGCCGTGTCCGCCTTCTGCAGTCGACGGGCGAGGTAGTCGGGCCAGCGGCGGTTCAGATCGGTGGTGGACTGCCAGCCGTCCGTGATGGAGTCGCCGAGTGCGACCACGGCACCGGTGGTCGCGGGGGTCCCCACGGAGACGGCGTCCAGGTAGAACCAGGAGCCGATCGGGTCGGTCCAGGCGGAGGCGCTCTCCTCGCCGGTGTGGTCGCCGTCGGCCGCGTACGACGTCTGCATGGCCATCGAGTGACCGGTCGCCGGGCCGGCCGCGTCTGGCGTGTGGAGGCTGACGACGAGGTTGGCCGCGGCGGGCAGCCTGCCGGGCAAGGGGTCGCTGTACGCGGTCGCGCCCGCCGGGACCGTGACGGAGCGTGCGCCCCCGAAGGTCAGCCGCCGGTTGGTGCCGCGGACCAGGGCGGCGCCGTCCTGCTGGATGCCGGAGTAGACGCTGTCGAAGGTCACCGGCCGGTCGCCGAAGGCGTTGGACAGCCGGATGCGCAGGTCGTCCCCCGCGACGCTGGTGCGCACGACCAGTCGGTAGCTCCGGTCGGGGACGGCGTCGCCCAGGCGGTCGGCGCTCGCACTCCAGGTGATCACTTCGTGCCTGTCACCGACACCTGACGCCTGCGCCGCGGCGGGCGTCGCCTGGACGGCCGCCGCGGCGATCAGCAGCAGGGCCGCCAGACGGCCCGCTCCCGCGAACCGGGCCGTCATCGGGCGAAGTCCCGCAACGTGACGGACGCGCCGGGTCTCAGAGTCACCGTCCGGGACGCGCCGCCGTACGCCACCGTCGTCGTCCGGCCGCCGACGCTGCGGATTCGTGCCTCGGTCGGCCTTCCGTCGCGCCAGCGCAGGTCTACGACGAATCCGCCGCGCGCGCCGACTCCCGTGACGGAGCCGGACGTGGCCCATGCGGCCGGGAGGGCCGGGAGCAGTTCCAGGTGGCCCGGGCGGGAGTACAGGAGCATCTCGATCACCGCCGCCGGGGTGCCGAAGTTGGCGTCGATCTGGAAGATGCCGCGGCCCTGCTCCACCTCGTAGATGTCGAAGAGGTTCGGGGCGGTGCCGTTGCCGCCGCCGGTCGACGGGCGGAGGTTGTTGACGATCAGCTGGTAGGCCTTCTCCGCGTCCTTGAGGCGGGCCCAGCACAGGCTGCGCCAGGCGTTCGCCCAGCCGAAGCTCTCCATGCCGCGCGCGGTGAGCAGGGCGGTGGCGCCCTCGACCACGGCTTCGGGGGTGGAGCCGTCGGGGCGGATGCGGTCTCCGGGGAAGAGTCCGACGAGCGGGGACAGGTGGCGGTGAGTGGTCTCACCGAGGTTGTCGGGGGACATCCACTCCTCCAGCCAGCCCGTTGTGGGGCTCACCCGCGGCAGATACAGCCGTTTCTGGAGGGCGGCGATCGTGTTCGCGTATCCGGTGTCCTTCTTCAACTCGGCAGACGCCGCACGGTAGTTGGCGAACAGAGCCCACACCAGTTCCTGCGCGTACGTGATGCCCTTGGCGTCGAGGGGGCCGTGTTCCGGCGACCAGTCACTGTCGGCGATGAGGACCTCTTGCGAGGTGCCGGGGAGGGTCGTGGTGAGCAGCCGCGATTCCCAGAACTCGCAGGCGCCTTTGAGGAGCGGGTAGATCTTCGCCAGATGGGAGCGCGACCGCGTGTACTCGTAGTGCTCCCACAGGCTGTTGCACAGCCAGGCGTTGCCCGCCGGATGCCACCACCAGCCGTTTCCGCCGTGGATGTTGGTGGAGATGGCTACGGTCCAACCGGCGATCTTCCCCGTGGAGTTGCGGTAGCGGTTGCGCGGGTCGTTGAAGAGGGAGCGGGTGAGGGCTGTCCAGGACGGGAGTTGGGCCAGGCAGTAGTCGGTGAGAGCGTCGAAGCACTGGGGCAGGCCTGCCCGGTCGGCCATCCAGTAGTTCATCTGGATGTTGATGTCCGTGTGGTAGTCGCCCATCCAGTCCGGGTCGTTGCCGTCGAGCCACAGTCCCTGGAGGTTGAGCGGGAGACTGCCGCGGGACCCGGAGATCATCAGGTAGCGGCCGAACTGCAGGTAGGCCGCCTCCAGTTCGGGGTCGGGCTCGCCGTCCCGGGCCCGCGCCCTGATCCGGTCCCAGGTGTCCAGCGAGCGCTGCTCGGCGGACGACGTGCCGAGCGAGATCTCCAGTTGGTCGAACAGAGCGCGGTGGTCGGCGACATGGGTGCGCAGCAGGGTGTCCGCCGAGTGGGTCGCGGCGTCGCGGACCTTGGTGCGGGCCAGCCGCTCGGGGTCGAGGGACGGATCACGGTAGCGCGTGGAGGCGTCGGGCGCGTAGTTGGTGCCGCCGCTCACCACCACGGTGAGGTCCTTGCAGCCGTCGAAGTCGATCCGCGGCCCGTTCACGGCGACGCTGCCGCCGGAGCCGTACGCCGTCACTGCCGCGCCGTACCGCAGACCGTTCGGTAAAGCGGCGCCGAAGGACTGGGGGCGCCGGCTGGTCTCACCGTGGGTGCCTTCAAGGGTGATGCCACCGGTGTAACGGCCGCCACCGCTCTGTGTGAAGTGCAGGACGATGACGTCGTCGGGGCGGCTGGCGAAGATCTGCCGCTGGTACGTCACTCCCGAGCGGACGTACGACGTGGTCACCAGGCCCTGCGCCAGGTCGAGGGTGCGCCGGTAGCCGGAGACTGCGGACAGGTCATGGTCAGGGATGTCGACGGTGAGGCGGCCGAGCAGGGTGAACGAGCCGAAGTCCTCGCGCCCATAGGGGAATTGGCCGTCGGCGTCGAGTGTGTCGTTCAGGCCGCCGGTCCACATGGTGGCATCGGTGATCAGGAGGAGTTCGCGGCCGGGGTCGTTGCTCGCGAGGGCGCCCAGGCGTCCGTTGCCGATGGGCAGGCCCTGTTCGATCATCGAACGGTCGTCGGCGGGAGCCCCCCACCACAGCGGCCTGAGCGAACTCGCGTCGGCCATCGGCGAGTTGGCGGGCCGCTGGGGCGCGGCGGTCGCGGTGAAGGCGGGCAGGCCGCCGAGGGCGGTGGCGGCTCCGGCCGCTGCGGCGAGGGAGAGCAGGCCGCGTCTGCTGGGCTGTCTGTGCGGTGGTTCGGGCGCGCGGGTGTCCATGGTGGGGCTCCAGACGACAAGAACGTGGCGACGGTCAGGACGATTTCGGTACGTCGATGCGGTCGATGTCCGGGGCGTAGCCGGAGCCGCTGTCGAACGTGATCGTGTTGGCGCCGGCCTTGAGAGCGACGGGCACGCTGACGGTCTCGGCGGTCCCCCAGTCCCCGGTGGACGGGAACTTGTGGCGGGTGGCGCCGTTGCCGTTCGCGGAGACATCGACCGAACGGGCGTCACCGCTGACGTAGGCGACCTTCACCCAGTACGTACCGGCCTTGGCGACGGTGACGTCGTTGAAACGGAGCTTGCCGCCGACGTAGAGGTTGCCGACCTTCTGGCCGCCCGAGCAGGCATCGCAGCCGGCGACGGAGGCGTTGCCACTGAGAGTGTTGGCCGAGGACTCGGCCTCGTAGCCGGTCGTGGTGAGTGCGCTGCCGTGCGGAGTGACCGTGAACAGGCGGGACCCGTGGGCCGGGAGAGCCTGCGTCACCTTGTTCTTGAACGTGCCGAGGTTCTCGTGGTTCCACAGGTCGCGGACGGCGGCCCTGCCGGTGAAGCCGAGGGTCGTCCAGTCGGCGGTGACCGCGGCGGGTGCGTCGGCGAGGTTGAAGAGGGCCACGGTGTAGGTGCCGTCGGGGTTCTTGGCGGCCCACACCTGCTGCGGGTCGGACGGTGTGACCGGACGGGCGGGTGGCGTGTTGCCCTGGTTGAGGGCGATGACCTCGCGGTTGGTCAGCAGGGACAGGCCGTAGGCGTCGAGGCGGGTGAGGTCGTCGCCGGTGTAGAGCGGGGACTTGGCGATGGCCCAGAGGGTCGCGTAGCTCTGCCGTTCCGCCTTGCTGAGGCCGTCCATCTGCCCGTTGCCGACGTCCAGGGAGTCCAGGTCGTTCCAGCCGCCCGGGCCTGCGTGGCGGGTCCAGCCCGGGGCGTCGTCCCAGCGGTCGTCGACCGAGTTCTCCCAGCTGACAAGGGTGTTGCAGTAGCACTCGACGTCGGTGTCGATGCGCCAGCCGTTGGAGTACTTCTTCCAGTCGGTGATCCGGCCGATGTCGAGGGACCAGGAGATCTCCAGATGGATCGGGCGGCCGGTGGCGGCGATGGCCCGCTGCCAGGCGGCGACGTCGGCAACGTTGTCGTACTGGTCACCGTTCTTGCCCGAACCCGGCCCGACCCCGTCGAGCTTGAGGAAGTCGTAGCCCCAGTCGGCGAAGAGCCGCGCCTGGGAGTCGACGTACTTCTGCGCGCAGGGGCGTGAGAAGTCGAGCTTGTAGGCGCTGTCCCAGCCGTTGGTGGTGCGCAGGTCGTCGTGAACGATGTCGGCGGTCGTGCAGTCCTCGGCGTTCCAGATGGGGACCTTGCCGTCGCCGTACGCCTCCTTCTCCAGGCCGACGGGCAGATAGATGCCTGCCTTGAGGCCCTTGGCGTGGATGTCGTCGGCCAAGGCCTTCATGCCGCGCGGGAAGCGACCCGGATCCGCCTTCTGACGGGCGTACTGGTCGAACCCCGGCTTCCAGTCCTGGTCGCGCCACCATCCCGAGTCGAGGTTGACGTACTCGTATCCGTACGGCTTGAGCTTGGCCGCCAGGGCATCCGTCTGCTTGAGGACGTTGCGCTCGGTGAGGTAGCTGTAGTCGCCGTCGGGGTTGAGCCCGGGGTACTTCGAGGACTGCATGCTCCAACTCGACCAGCCCATGTACGGCTTGGTCGCGAGGCCGGGCGCGCCCTCGGTGTCGGCGGTGGGGGCAGCGGCTCGCGCTGCTGGGACGGTTGTGGCCATCGCGGCCGTGAGGGCCAGGACGAGTACGGCTCTTATGGATCGGCGGGAACGGCGGCCTGGGGTTCCGGGGGCGTACGAGGATGACCGCATGGGTCGGACCTCCTGTGGCGGGTTCGGCTGCGGGTGTGGGATGAGTAGTGGTGTGGTGGCCCGAAAGGGGCACGGGGCTGTGACACACGCGGCTTCGTCGCCTGGGCGGCGCGACCAGCCACAGGCGACCCGCGGGTTACGTACCAGCCCCGCTGATGAAGGACTGGATCGCCGTGGCCGCGGCGCCTCGCGCCCACTCGTCGAAAGGCAGCGGACGTGTCAGCACGTCGCACTGCGCGGCCGTGCCGAAGGCGGACGCGGCGAAGGCGTCGCGGATCTGCTCGGCGAACAGGTCGTACGCCGCGAGTCCCTCGCCGGAGATGATCACGCGCTCGGGTCCCAAGAGGTTGGCCACGGTCGCGATGGCGCGGCCGATCGCGTTCCCGGCCCGCGCGTAGACCTCCCGGGCGCCGGGGTCGCCCCGGCGGGCCAGGTCCACCGCCTGCGCGGCGTCGGCCACCGGAAGGCCCGTCGCCTCGCGCACCGCGGTGACGATCGCGGGGTCGGCGGCGATCGCTTCCGCGCAGCCGCGGTTTCCGCAGTGGCACGGCGGTCCCGTCGGGTCGATGACCACGTGCCCGATCTCGCCGGCCACTCCGTGGGCACCCGAGACGACCTTCCCGTGCACGACGAGGCCGCAGCCGATGCCCGCGCCCACCGTCACCACCGCGAAGTCGGAGAGCCCCACGCCGGCGCCGAACCACTGCTCGGCGACGGCCAGGGCCCGGACGTCGTTGTCGACGGTGACCGGCAGTCCGGTCGTCATCCCCACGAGCTCGGCGAGGGGAAGGTCGCGCCACTCCAGGAAGGGTGAGAGGCGGACGGCTCCGGCGGCGCGGTCCACGTCACCGGAGACGGCGACGCCGAGTCCCTGGACCTGGACGCCGAAACCGTCCGCCTCGGCGAGGAGTTCCTGCACGAGCGCGGAGATCGAGGCCAGCACGGTCTTCGGGTCGCGCGCCACCAGGGGCAGGTGCCGGGCGACCCGGATCCGGCAGCACAGGTCCGTCAGTACGGCGATGATCTCGTCGCCGGTCACTTTGACGCCGATGAACAGCGCCCGTCCGCCGTCCACGCGCACGGGGTTGGCCGGCCGCCCCAGGGACGAGCGCGCTTCGTCGCCCACGTCGTCCACGTCCTCCACCAGGTATCCGGCCTCGATCAGCGGCCTGACCGCCTTGGTGACCGCGGCCGCCGACAGCCCGGCCCGGCCGGCCATGTCCGACCGGGTGAGCGGACCGTGGGACAGCACGGTGGTGAAGACCTGGGCAGCGGCCGGCGTGTGGGCCGGGAACGCCTCCGTACGAGGAGTCGAGCGCATGGCCCGGAACCTATGACTGTTCTTTTCCTCCGTCAATAAAAGAAGCAAAGGTTTTTTGAGGATGGGCTGTTGAGCTCATCCAACCTGCAATTCCTCGATGACAGACGGATGTTGATGGGCGATCCAAGGAGTTGCCCCGTACGGGTCGAGGAGCCGGGCCGGCGTCCGAGGTGCTGCAGCCCGGTCAGTCCTTCGAGGCGGTCTGCCGGAAGCAGGGCGAGAACGTCAGCGACAACCCCTGATGGGTCTACGCCGCGGACCGGCCTCGCAGATCCCGTGCTCACCGCCAAGGATCTGCGTCGGCCGGGCATGTGCGGGGTACCCGGGGCCTGCGGGACGGCCGGAACTGCCTGCGGCCGGCCCGCGGGGCGAGGGAAGGAGCCGGACGTGCCGGACAAGGGCGGGCTGCGGACCTACCGCGGCAAGCGTGACTTCGACAGGACCGAGGAACCTCGCGGCCAGGACGGGGCATCGGGCGAGGGGCTCCGTTTCGTGGTGCAGATCCACGACGCGAGTACGACACACTTCGATTTCCGGCTCCAGGTCGACGACGTGCTCAAATCCTGGTCGGTCCCGAAAGGGCCGTCCCCCGATCCGCAGGACAAGCGGCTGGCCGTGCCCACGGAGGACCATCCGCTCGAGTACGAGGAGTTCGAGGGCGTGATCCCGGAGGGAGAGTACGGCGGTGGGACCGTCATCGTCTGGGACCACGGCACCTACCGGCCCCTGAGCCATGACCGTCGTGGGCGGTCCATGCCGTTCGCGGAGGCGCTGGAGCGCGGGCACGCCACGTTCTGGCTGGACGGCTCCAAGCTGCACGGCGGGTACGCCCTGACCCGTTTCCGCGGCGGGAAAGGCGACGGGAAGGACACGACGGACGAGGCGTGGCTGCTGGTGAAGACCGACGACGAGCGGGCCCGACCGGGCGACCATGGGACCTCCGATCCGCGCCGGGCCCGCTCCGTGCGCAGCGGCCGCACCCTGCGGCAGGTCGCCGACGGACGGAGGTGACCGGCGATGACCGATCTCCTGGGCTCGCTGTCCGCGGACCAGACGCGGCTGCTGCGTGACGCGCGTCCCGGCGTGGAGCTGGCCTCCCAGCCCATGCTCGCCACGCTGAGCGACCAGCGGGACTTCCCCGGCGAGTGGATCTTCGAGCGGAAGCTGGACGGCGTCCGCGCCCTGGCGGTGCGGGAGAGCGGACGAGTCCGCCTCCTCTCCCGCACCGGCAGGCGGCTCAACGAGACGTATCCGGAGATCGTCGACGCGCTCTCCGCACAGGCGTGCACGGACTTCACCATCGACGGCGAGATCGTCGCGTTCGCGCACGGCCGCACCGACTTCGCCCGTCTCCAGCAGCGGATGGGCCTCACCCGGCCCCGGGACGTCGCGGCGAGCAAGGTCGCGGTGACGTACTACCTGTTCGATCTGCTCCGGCTGGAGGGCGCGGACACGACGCGGCTCGCGCTGCGTACGCGCAAGTCGCTGCTCCGCCGCGCCCTGGCGTACCGGGCCCCGCTGCGCATGTCGACGCACCGCAACGAGGGTGGCGCCGAGCTGCTGACCGACGCCTGCGCCCGCGGCTGGGAGGGGCTGATCGCCAAACGCGCGAACAGCCGCTACGAGCCCCGCCGTTCGCCGGACTGGCTGAAGTTGAAGTGTTCTCAGGGGCAGGAGTTCGTCGTCGGCGGTTTCACCGAACCGGCAGGCAGCCGCGTCGGGTTCGGCGCGCTGCTGCTCGGCTACTACGACGGGGACAGGCTGCGGTACGCGGGCAAGGTGGGCACGGGCTTCGACCACCGAACGCTCCTCGCGCTGCGCGAGCGCCTCGACGAACTCGGCGTCTGCGCCTCGCCGTTCAGCGACCGGGTGCGTGAGGCGGGCCCCCACTGGGCGGAGCCGCGACTGGTCGCGCAGATCGACTTCACGGAGTGGACCCGGGACGGCATGCTGCGGCACCCGCGGTTCCTCGGGCTGCGCGAGGACAAGACGGCTCGGGAGATCGTGCGTGAACGGCCCTCGGCGTAGTCGCGCCCACCTGCGGACGCGGAGACATAGGGCCATGGAGACCTGGCGACATGCCGACATGGCGGCGTTGGGACAATGGGTCGTAGCGGCGTTCACCTGCGGACACGGATCGTGCGCAGCTCCGGATCGGACGCGTCCGGCAGGTTCATTCCGCCGCGCAGACCGGTCCGGAGGTAGCGCAGTACGGGCTCGGTGAGCCGTTCGCCGGGCAGGACCGCCGGAATGCCCGGCGGGTACGGGGTGATCATCTCGACCGAGACGCGGCCGGGCGCCCGGTCCAGCGGTACGGGCTCGGAGGGACCGAAGTAGGCGTCACGGGGCCGGCAGGCCTGTTCCAGCCGCATGTCCTGGCCGCTCGGTACGTCGATCTCCGGCAGCCCGGCCGAGAGTTCCCCGGCGTGTGCGGAGAGGTCACGCAGGGCGGCGAGCAGCGGATCCGTGGTGGCGGGCGAGTCGGCGTGGGTGAGCTGGGCGCTGATGCGCCGGTGGTCGGCCAGGTGCGTGTCGAGTCGGTGCTCGCGGCGCAGCCAGTCGGCCGCACGGTAGCCGCTCGTACCCAGTCCGCTGACGTCGATGACCACGGGCAAGGGGTCGAAGTCGACGGACAGTCCGGGTCCCGCGAGATCGTCGCGGCCGAGGACGTGCAGGCCGGGGATCTCGTCGACGGCGGAACGGACGTCTTCGGCGAGGCGCAGCGCGTCGTCCAGCAGCGTCTTGCCCTGCAGGACCATCTGGCGGCGCCAGGCGTCGAGTCCCGCGTAGATGAGGACCGACGGGCTGGTGGTGCCGAACAGGTCGGCGCGCGACTGCAGAGTCGTCGGCCGGATCAGTGATCCGCCCAGGTGGAAGACGGAGCCCTGCTCCAGCCCGCTGCCCATCTTGTGGATGCTGGTCACGCAGATGTCCGCGCCGGCGTCCATCGCCCAGGACGGGAGATCCGGGTGGAACGGCAGATGGGCGCCCCAAGCCTCGTCGACGACGAGGGGGAGACCACGCGCGTGGCAGATCTCCGCGATCTCCCCGAGGGCCGCGCAGCTCCCGTACGGGGTGGGGCTGGTGACCAGGGCTCCTCGGGCGTCGGGATGGCGGGCGAAAGCCTCTTCGAAGGTCTCCGGGCCGGGTGCGTGGGCGAGGCGCTGTTCCTGGTCCCATTGGGGGTCGGCCCAGACGGGCCGGATCCCGGAGAGGATGAGGCCGGAGATCACCGACTTGTGGGCGTCGCGTCCCACGACGAGCTCCTCGTTCGGGCCCGCCACGGCGAGCATCGCCGCCTTGACCGACAGAGAACTGCCGCATGTGGTGAAGAACGTGTGCTCGGCGTGCACGGCGTCCGCCATCAGCTGCTCGGCACCGATCAGCACATGCCCGATCGTGCGGCGGTCGTCCAGTCCTCCGGACGCCAGCAGGTCGGAGTGGTAGACGGCGTCCCCGAGCGTCTGCCGCGCCTCCGGGTCCGCGCCGCGCGCCTGCTTGTGGCCCGGCGGAGTGAAGGCGAGTTCACCCCGCTCGTGATAGCGCCGCAGGGCATCGAGTACGGGCGCTTGCGTGTGGTCCACCGGGACTTCCCTCCCTCCGACGGTAAGATCGCGACGGCCCGGGGCCGATGGGCGCGCCGCCTAGGCGGAGTGGCCGCCGTCGACGGCGGCCTTGTTCGCCCGGGGGCTCGGCGTGATGGGGTCGCCCGGTCCTCCGCCGCGGCCTTCCGCGGTGTCCGTGTCGTCCTCGTGGCCCTGCTCCTTGACTTCCTCCAGGGCCTCTTCGGTCGCGGTGCGGGTTGCTTTCCTGCGCCTCATGGGGCGTTGAAGAATCTTGCGCATGCACCGTCGGGTACCCGGTGAGTCGGTGTGCAGTCAGGTCTGCTCGGCGCGGATGATCACCAGTTCCTCGTTCTCCTCGCGCGTGCCGACCCGGCCGGACGCCCGGAGCCACGGAAGACGGGAACGCAGCACGGGACCGAAGGGTATGTACGTCCGGTCGCTGACCGTGGGCCGCAGGCCTGAGCCCGCCAGGCGGTCCAGGGTCTCCTCGGTGTCGCTGAGCCCAGACTGGACGAGGAGCAGCACGCCTCCGGGACGCAGCGCGCGCGGCACGTCGGCGCAGATACGGTCCAGGATCTCACGCCCGTCGCGGCCTGCGTCCCAGCGCCGCTCGACGCGTCGGCCGTCCGACGGCGAGGTGGGCGGTGTGGGGAGGTACGGCGGATTGCTGAGAACCATGTCGAAGGTCCGGCCCTGGACGGGGGCGAGGAGGTCTCCACGGCGCACCGTGACGCGATGCCGGGACCGCAGGACGTTCAGCCGTGTGGTGAGGACCGCACGCCAGGCGATGTCGACCGCCGTGACCCGGGCTCCACAGCGGGCGGCGCAGATCGCGAGGGTTCCGTTGCCGGTGCCGAGGTCCAGCACGTCCATCCCCGCGCTCACTCCCTCGCGGTAGAGGGCCTGGGCGAGGAGGAACGTGTCCGCCTGCGGCTCGTAGACACCCGGCGGCGCCATCAGGGTCGTAGGAGGGTGCACTGGTTCGACGAGAACAGCCATGAGAGGGACCTCCGTCCGGGCGCCCTCGCGGGTGCCGGAGGTGAGCGGCGCCGACCGCGGTCGCTTGGCGGCGCCCGTGTCATCAGGGCATCAACTGCCCCTCGCCTTCATGACATCGAGTGCCCTTCAGCCCCTCCACCACACTTCCTCACCCCGCCCCACCCACCCCTGCCCTCGTCCGACCCCAGCCCACAGACTCCCGGAAGGCATGGATGTCATGGGCTTCAGGGGGCCACGGGGCCACAGATCCCTCCGCGGCTCAGCACAGCAGAACGCCCCCGGCAGCCGCACGGGCTGTGCCCGGTACGGCCGTTCAGGGGCGTTCCGCGCGAGCGGTCCCGTATTACCGGCCGGACTTCTTCCCGCGCTCGGAGGTCTTCGCCTGCATTTCCTCGGCCTTGCCCGTCAGCTGCTCGCCGCGCCCCTCGGCCTCCATGGACCTGTCATCGGTGGCCTTGCCCGTGGTCTCCTTCAGCTTGCCCTTCATCTGCTTCGCCTTGCCCTTTGCCTTAGCCATGGTCTTTCCGTCCTTTTGTGGGGGTTGAACTGCCGTATCCACCCTGCGCCCCGCACACCGAGCTCGCAATCCGTGCACGTTTCAGTACGTTCCGTTACTGATCGATCCGCTTTCGCCTCACCCCGCACTGGCACACGCCCGACCGAGTGGCGACGATGGATTCAGACCACGCAGCGACGGGACCACGACGCACAAATCCCGACCCACGCCCGCACCCCGGAGGGGACGATGACCTCAGACGCCCACTCGGGAGCAGATGAACCGGGCGACCCGCCGGAGCCCACGGCGGCCCCGGATACGGAGATACCCCGGATCGTCGAGTTGCAGGAGGAGATCGGCCAGCTCAAGGAGGCCGTGACCTCGCACGCCGTGGTGGACCAGGCGATCGGCATGATGGTCGCGCTCGGGCGGGTGACTCCCGACCAGGGCTGGGCCGTGCTGCGGGACGTCTCCCAGCACACGAACATCAAACTTCGGAATGTAGCCGAGTTGATCATCATATGGGGGCAGAAAGGCGATCTCCCGCCCGATATCCGGGCCACTCTGGAAGACGCACTCGACCGGTACGGGCCCACATTGATTCCGGATGTTGATTCCGGATGATTCTCCGCCGCTGTGAGGGGGTTTCCTTCGGCCCTCAGGGGTTAGTTCGGACAGTGGCAGCGAACTGGCAAACCGCTCCCGGGAGGGTTCGGCAGTGAGCTCGCCGCTCCGCCGCCCGATCCGGAATGACCCGCGACGGGCGGCTGAGTCTGTCAGCAGGGCCCAGCCTGGCGTCGCGGGTCCGGTTGTTGTTGTCAGGCACTTTCGGCGAGCGTCTCCTCCCGCACCTTGGCGCAGCAGCCGCTGAGCAGCCGGGAGACGTGCATCTGCGAGATGCCGAGCTGCTGCGCGATGCAGCTCTGGGTCATGCCTCCGAAGAAGCGCAGGTAGAGGATGGTCCGTTCACGCTCCGGCAACGCTTCCAGGCAGGGCTTGACGGCCTCCCGGTCGACGACCAGATCGAACCCGGAGTCGGCTTCGCCGAGCGCGTCCCCGAGCGCGTAGCCGTCGTCGCTGCCGGGCAGCTCCGCGTCCAGGGAGAGGGCGGTGAAGCTGTCGAGGGCCTCGAGGCCTGCTCGTACGTCGTCCTCGCTCATCTGCGCGTACTCGGCGATCTCGGCGACGGTGGGCCGACGGCCCGGGGTCGTCTGCGACAGGTCCTTCACCGCGGAGCGGACCCGGTTGCGCAGGTCCTGGACCCGGCGCGGCACGTGGAGAACCCACATGTGGTCGCGGAAATGACGCTTGATCTCGCCGGTGATGGTCGGGATGGCGTAGCTCTCGAAGGCGCAGCCATGGCTGGTGTCGTAGCGGTCGACCGCCTTGACCAGGCCCAGGGCCGCGACCTGGCAGAGGTCCTCGACGGACTCACCACGTCCCCGGTACCGCATGGCGATGCGGTTCGCCATGGGCAGCCAGGCCTTGACCAGCTCGTCGCGCAGCGCTTGGCGCTCGGGGCCCTCGGGCAGGGCCGCGAGCTTTTCGAAGTCCGCGGCCGTGTCGGGGGCGTCGTCGTGGGGGTGTTGCTTCGTTCTGACGGTGATTCGCATGGCGCGTCGCATCTCCCTCAGTGGGACTGAAGGGACAGTCGCCATGGGAGCGCGCGCCCGGACCGTTGGGACACACCCGCGATCTGGCGGACCAGCTCCCACGGACGTGCCTCCTGTCCGAAGCACTTACAGGGCATTTGCCCACCTTCGGACGACTCAAACGATGCACTTAATTCCGTTACGTCATGCAATCGGCTGGTAATGAGGCGTAACTGCACCGACCCCGGAAGTATGTGAATTCATTTCGGCGAACGCCTGGATGCATTCGCCCCATGGAGCCTTTGCCGCGCAGCGACGGGCCAGGCTGGGGCGTATAGAGGCTGGCGCCGTACGGAGGCGGCCGTGTAGAGCGGCGATTCGGGGAACTCGGCCTCTCAGGAGGTGGAGGTCATGGTCCCCATCTTGTTGGTTCTCCTGTTGGCCCTGATTCTCTTCGGGGTGGGATTCGCCGTGGAGGTCCTCTGGTGGATCGCCGTCGCCGTGCTCGTCGTCTGGTTGCTCGGCTTCCTGATGCGTGGCCCGACGGCCACGGGAGGCAGGTCGCGTTGGTACAGGTGGTGAGGGAGCTCCCTTGGAGAGGGAACTCCTTGCGGGCCGGCCCCCGGATGCGCGTTTCCGGGGGCCGTCGCCCTGAGCACGCCGCACATGTCATACCTCCCTGGCACGATGCGCGGATGACTTCACCACGCGGCCGCTCAGTAGACGGCAACAGCCACTCAGGAGACCAGAACAGCCGGCCACCACACCACTACGAGCCCTCCCGCATCGAGCTGGCCGGACTCCTGAAGGAAGTGGAGCCCTGGGACGAGCTGGAGCGAACCCACCTGGAGACCGCCGCCGAGTGGATCGCCAGTGGTGCGCCGCTATACCGGACACGTAAGCCCGACGTCCCCCCGACGCACCTGGTCGTCTACTTCGTCGTCCTCGACGAGTGGCGCGGGCGCATGCTGCTGGTCGCACACCGCAAGGCCGGCCTGTGACTGCCCGCCGGCGGACACGTGGATCCGGGCGAGCACCCGTGGGCGACGGTCGTCCGCGAGTGCGGCGAGGAACTGCACGTCCCCGCCGTCGCGGCCGCCGCCACCGGAGAGCGGCCCTTCTTCCTCACCGTCACCCGGACCCGAGGGCAGGGCGAGCACACCGACGTCTCGCTCTGGTACGTCCTCAGCGCCGACCCGGCCGACATCACCTCCTACGACGAGGAGGAGTTCACCGCGATCCGATGGCTGACCCCCGAAGAAGTCCTCGCCGAGCCGCCGAGCTCCCTGGACCCGCACATGCACCGCTTCACCCGCAAACTCACGCGGGCGGCGTGACGCATAAGCCAGAGCCACAGAAGCCACCACAGCCGAAGGCGGAGCCATGGACCCCGACCAGCCCGGTAGCACACGCATTCGAATATGGGGGTAGCCTGGACGTATGTCCACGCACCTCCAGGGCTCACTCTTCGACCAGAGCGACGACGTCGTCCTGGCCCCGCTCAACGGGCTGCGCCGGACCGTGCTCGGCGACGGGGCGTGGATCGACCAGCTGACGGGGTGGCTGCACGGGGCCGACGCACTGTTCGCGCGACTCGCCGACACGGTTCCGTGGCGGGCCGAGCGGCGACAGATGTACGAGCACACGGTGGACGTACCGCGGCTCCTCGCGTTCTACCGCGCCGACGACAGGCTGCCGCACCCAGTCCTGGACGAGGCCCGGGACGCCCTGTCCTCGTACTACGCCGACGAACTCGGAGAACCGTTCACCACGGCCGGGCTCTGCTTCTACCGGGACGGCCGGGACAGCGTGGCCTGGCACGGGGATCGGATCGGCCGGGGCGCGCGGGAGGACACGATGGTCGCCATCCTCTCCGTTGGCGCTCCGCGCGACCTGCTCCTGCGACCCCGGCGCGGCGGCGCCGCCCTGCGCAGACCGCTCGGGCACGGCGACCTGATCGTGATGGGCGGCTCATGCCAGCGCACCTGGGAACACGCGATCCCCAAAACCGCGCGGGCGGCAGGACCCCGGATCAGCATCCAGTTCCGGCCGCACGGCGTGCAATGACCGCAGGAGGCAGCGGTGGCCGGTGGGGCGCAGCGACCGCGGGAGACAGTGGCCGCAGTGGCGCGGCGACCACAAGCGCACTGGGCGGGAGACCTCTCCCGCCCAGTGCGCCGAGACACCTTATTTCAGGTCGCCCTTCTTGATGTAGCCCGAGTCGACGAGCGTCGACTCGTAGTTGCCCTTGTCGACGCTCACGGGCTCCAGGAGGTACGCGGGGACGACCTTCTTCCCGTTGTCGTACGTTCTCCTGTCGTTGAGCGCCGGCTTATTGTCGTGGACCACGGAGTTGACCATGTAGGAGGTGACCAGCGCGAGCTCGCGGGTGTCCTTGTACACGGTCTGGGTCTGCTCACCGTCGATGATCGACTTGACCGACGGCACCTCGGCGTCCTGGCCGGTGACGAGGGGCAGCGGCTTGCCCTGGGTGCCGTAGCCGTGCTCCTTGAGCGCCTCGATGATGCTGATCGACATTCCGTCGTACGGCGAGAGGACCGCGTCGAGCTTCTCGTCGGCGTAGTTCGCGTCGAGCACCTTGTTCATGCGCTTCTTCGCCGTGGGCCCGTCCCAGCGCGGGGTACTGATCTGGTCGAGTTCGGTCTCGCCGGATCTCACGATGAGGTCGCCGTTCTGGATGTACGGTTCCAGGACCTCCATCGCGGCGTCGTAGAAGTACTTCGTGTTGTTGTCGTCGGGGGAGCCCGCGAAGATCTCGATGGTGAACGGGCCCTTGGCGCTGCCGTTGACGAGTCCCAGTCGCTCCGTGATGAAGTCGGCCTGCTGCTGGCCGACCTTCACGTTGTCGAAGGTGGCGTAGTAGTCGACGTCGGGACTGTCCAGAATCAGCCGGTCATAGGCGATCACGGGGATGCGGGCGTCCTCGGCCTTGCTCAGGACTTCGGTGAACGCGCGTCCGTCGACAGAGGCGATGACCAGGGCGTCCACACCGGCGTCGATCATGGCCTCGACCTGCGCGACCTGGGCCTTCGGGTCGTTGTCGGCGTACTTCAGGGTGGTCGTGTAGCCGAACCCCTTGAGTTCACTGACCATGTTCTGACCGTCGTTGATCCACCGCTGCGACGTCTTGGTGGGCATTGTGATGCCTATGGACGCACCCTCGCCGCCGCTGCCGGCGTCGGAGCTCTCACCGCATGAGGCGAGAGAGAGGGACAGGACCGTGGAAATGGCCGCGACTGCGGTGGTGCGGGCGCGCATGCTCATTGTTCCTCACTGGGGGACAGGCAGTTGGCGGAAACCGGACGGCCGCCTGAACACCGAGCGGTTGGGGCCGTCGTTCGCTCCCGGCCGGAAGGGGATTCGTGGCGCCGTACCGGAACGGTTCGCACAGTTCGTGCGTACGCATCCGGTGTCGGACACCAAATGTTGAGTGGGGCCTGCATGCACAGAACTTCCGGGATCGGCTGGACTCACCGGGTCGCGGTGAGAGGTGGAGCGTCAGACCGGACGGTATGGCTCTCGCGTTGGGGCTCCTTTGAACCCGCACACGAGCAGGCCGGGGTGACCGGCCCCCACGCGCGCGGCATCGAACGTGGGGTGCGGGGAGCGTATACCGGTGGGCGCCCGCTGTGGTCCACTTCCGTCACATTAGTTGCGACGGCGCACGATCTTTTGGGTCGGCACGGTGCGGTTCCTGGTTTGTTTTGAGCGAGTCTGAGCACCAACTACTTGCCCTTCACGGCTAGTTGCTCGATCGCGCGGACGACGTGACCGACGTGCTCACGAACCTCCGGCATCAGCCCCCTCCAGGACTCCCTGTCGCTTCCGAGCTCCCCGAGATAGCCTGCCGTCGCCCTGGCCAGTACGGGCCGGTGCCGGGACGGGAGGCGGTCGAGCGCCCAGGCGGCTGCCGCGTCCTTGGAGGTCACGGTCCCGGTTGCGAGGGTCGTCCGGATACGGGCGAGGGTGAGCAGGACGTTGCGGGTGTCCGACGCGAGCTCGGCGAGCAGCTCCGGGACGCCGGCGACGATCGCGCGCCGGAGGTCCTCGTCCGGCACGGGATCGAGGACCTCCGCGGGCGGCGTGCCGAACAGCGGCGCGTTGCCGAGCAGCACCATCGTGATCAGTGGCGCGAGATCGGGCAGGGGCGCAGGGACGGGCACCACGCCGCGCTCGAACTCCTCGCGCAGCCACTCGCCGTAGAGGAACTCGCAGCGTGGCGGGTACCGCCAGGGGCGGACGTCGCGCTGGGCGACGACTGTCAGCTCGACCGGACGGGCCGGTCCGCCCCGGGCGCCATCGCCGGAGATCTCGAGCAGCCCTTGGACGAGGGTTCGTCGCTCGTGGTCCGTCGTGCGTCGCCGAGCGACGACGAACACGTCGAGATCGCTGCTCGGCCGCAGGCCTCCGAGGACGGCGGAACCGTGCGCATGGACGCCGGCGATCTGCGCCGTGCCGAGTACGTCGTGCACCAGGTGAACGACACTGTCGGTCTGAGGCAGGCGGTCGGTCACGGTCCGGATCCTAGGCCGCCCGACGGTGGGCATTCGCGTCAGTTTCCGAGCGTGCGCGACGCCACGGGACGGAACTCCGGCAATCCACCGGTCGTCGGCACGCCGGACGTCCTCGACCGCGGCGAGTCCATGAAGCGGCGGCACGACTCCGCGACCGCCGATCCGCTGGATCGCACGGCGCACTACGCGTTCGCCATGGCCCGACCGGCCGGCGGTGGTCCCGTTCGTGAGCGGGACCACCGTCTCAGACCCCTGAGTCGCAGCAGCCGTCGCGCCTCATCAGCCGTCCCACGTCCAGCCAGTCGTCGTCGCCCCGCGCGGGACGAGTGGCGGGCTCGTACGCGGCCACAAGGTCGTCGGTCGTGTACGGGACGCCGCCCCGCAGGACGGAGACCGTCCGTACGAGGGTGTCGAAGTCCGTGAACGGGTCGCCGTCGACCACTGTCAGGTCGGCGAGTCTGCCTGGCTCGACCGTGCCGAGGTCGTCGGCCACGCCGAAGAGCCGGGCGGGCAGCACGGTCGCGGTGCGCAGGGCCGCCGCCGGGGACAAGCCGCCCCGGTGCAGCGCGCGCAGGCCGAGGTGGAGGGAGAGGCCGACGGGGACGAGCGGCTGGTCGGTGCCGAGGGCGACGAGGCCGCCCGCGGCCAGGATCCGCCGGTAGATGTCGGTCTCGGTGCGCAGGGTCGCCAGCTGGGCGGGGGTCGGCGGTACGCCCGCCGACTGCCGGACCAGCGCGGCGTCCCACGGTGGCATCACCGCGGTCACCCGGGGATCGTCGGCGAGCCCCGGGTCCGCGCCGAGGAGCGGCGCGGAGGTGAACGGCGTCGCGATGAGGCCGAAGTTGACGCCTCTCGCGGTGTAGATCTCCAGCAGATCCTCGTACGCCCGCCCGGACGCGGTGACCGCGTGCCCGAACTCGGCGCGCTGGGTGGCCTGCAGATGGGTCGTCAGGTCCTGGCCCAGTTGCACGCCCGGCGAGAGCATGTGGCCGCCCGATCGCACCCCCAGCCGCTCGTGTGCGAACCGCGCGGACTCCTCCATCACCCAACTCGGCGCCCGCACATAGGTCTTCACGAAGTCCCAGTCCAGCGCCGCACCCCGCTCCAGCGAACGCCGCAGACCGTCCCTGCTCCCATGGGCACGCCCCATGCTGTACGCGACCCGGGCACCGTCGAGCAGCTCGCCGGTGGTCAGCAGCCTCGGCCCGGCGAGCTGACCCGTCGTCACTGCCTCGCGGATCCGGGCCTGTTCGTACGCGAAGCCGCCGAGCGACACGGCGGTCGTGATGCCGTAGGTGAGCTGCCCGACGGTCTGGCGTCCGCCGTAGGTCACCTGCCACGGGTGGGTGTGCGTGTCCCACAGTCCGGGGACGACGGTCCGCTCCGAGGCGTCGATCCGGCGGAGCGCCCCGCGCCGCCGGTGCGGTTCGACGGCGGCGACGCGTCCTCCGCGTACGACGATGTCGACGTCGTCCCGTACGGACTCGCCCGTGCCGTCCCAGAGTCGGCCGGCGTGCACCACCGTGTCGGCGGGTACGGGTCTGCGCCGGTCGAGCGGTACACGGACGGTACGGGCCGGTCCGCCGTCGACATCGATCAGACGCAGCCGAGTGCCGGACAGGTACAGCAGCGTCTTGGAGTCGCCGGACCAGGAGGGATGGTCGGCCGGTTCGGTGGTGAGGGTGCGCAGGGCGCCTCGCGGAGTGCCGTCGGGGTCGACCGGCAGCAGGCAGAGCGCGGACTCGACGATGACCGCCATCCAGCGGCCGTCGGGCGACCAGACGGGGCCTGAGTCGTATCGGTCGGAGATGGAGACGTGGGGTGCGACGGGGTGGAGCCGGTCGGTGCCGTCGGTGGTGTCGACTACCCGGATGAGGTTGTAGCCCTCCCGGAAGCGGAGGTTGAGACGGTTGCGGTCGCAGAGCGCCAGGTAACGGCCGTCGGGCGACCAGCTGGGCCGCCCGGGCAGACCGCCCGCGCCGAGCGGGGCCGCGAGCACCCGTTCCGTACCGGCCGCCAGGTCGCGCACGACGAGACCGCCGGTCATGTCGAGGCAGGCGAGCCGTGTCCCGTCGGGCGAGAGCGCCGGATGCACCCGGCCGCCCGTCGCGAGCGCGGTCTCCTCTCCGGTGGCCAGATTTCGCCGGTACACGCCGAGCAGTCCGTCGCGGTCGTCGGCGTACAGCAGCGAACGTCCGTCGCGCGCCCACGCGGGCGAGAGCAGATAGCCGGTGGGCTCCGACCGCCGCAACCGTTCCGGTGCCCGACCGCCCGAACTCTCCGCCAGCCAGAGCGAGTTGAGGGCGGCGAAGGCGATGTGTCGCCCGTCGGGCGAGAGCGCGGGCAGATGAATGCCCCGCACCGGCCGCGCCCGCCCCTCCCCCAGGTCGTACTCCTTGACCCGGTAGCGCGGCCGCTCCACGGGCAGTACGCACTCGAAGGGCACCGTCTCCGGTTCCGTCGGCTTTTCCGGTCGTACGAGGGTGAAGTGGCCGTCCACGGTGAGCAGCAGTTCGCCCTCCGGCGTCCAGCGGGGCGGCACGGGCGCGATGTCCCCGGCGACGGCGACGGGCTCGCCGTCCACGACGAGCGTGCACGAGCCGTTGGGCGCGGCGGTGGTCCGCAGATACGCCAGGCGTCGGCCGTCCGGTGCGGGGGCGGGGGTCATGACCTGTGCCGCCGTGGTCTCGGTGTGCTCCGCGACGACCGGGCCCGTGCTCTCGGCGGGGACGGCGGCGATGGTCCGGGACTCGAGTCCGGGGCCGGTGGAGGTGGTGACGCCCTTGGCCCGTACGAACAGGATCCGTCTGCCGTCCGGCGTCCAGGTCGGGTCGAAGTCCTCCCAGGTTCCTTCCTGCAAGGGGCCTTCCTGATCGGGGAGGCCGGTGACGCGGGTCAGTTCGCCGGTGCGCAGGTCCAGCACATGGATGCGGTACGGGCTCCCGGTCACCGGGTCGCCGCCGCGCTCGGAGGCGAAGGCGATGCGGGTGCCGTCGGGCGACCACGCGGGTCCACGGTCGTCCCAGGGCCCGTCGGTGCGCTGCCGTACGTCCGAGCCGTCGGGCCGCATGGTCCAAACGTGGAAGCCGCCGCCCTGGTAGGCGCAGAAGGCGATGAGCTTGCCGTCGGGGGCGTACGCGGGCCGATTCGGTTCGAGGCCCGCCGGAGTGAGGGGGACTGCCTTGCCTCCGGTTCGCGGGAGCGACCACAGGACGCTCTGGATCTCGGCGATCAGGCGGTCCCCGCCGGGGGCGAGGGTCGCCGAGCCGTTGGTGGCCGCCGTGAAGGACAGCGGGAATTCGGTGCGCGGCCGCGCACCGGCAGGCGGGGCGCCTATGGCGGTGACGGCACCGGCGGCGCCCGCGGCTGCGAGGAGTTGACGACGGGAGAGGGAGAGGGCGAGGGAGGAGGCGGCGTTGCTCCGGTCACGATCCATGCCTCAGCACGCTCGCGCATCTCCAAGCACATGAGCAACAGCGTCATTCACGCCAATCCCGCGCACTGTTGACGAGGCGTCACCCCTCCTGGTGTGCAGGGGTCCGTGTGATCTCGGTTCCAGCCGGCGCTCGAGTCCACTCAGGGCTTCGAGCCGCCGGGCGGCCCGGTCGATCCGGTAGCAGAGCCGGTCCTGACGCTGCATCAAGGCCGAGAGCCGCGTTCCGGCGCACCGCGTCGCGTGTCGGACCGGCTCCGCGGTGATGGCGGGAGCGAACCTGGGCATGCGAACAGGGGGAACGGGCCGGCCGGAGGAAGGGCACATGGACACCAACGCGTGGATTGTGGTTCTCGTCGTAGCGGCCTTGCTGGCAGCGGCCCTCGCGGTGGCGGTCACCCTTCTGGTCCGGCTGGTCCGCACCCGGCGCGCGCTCCGCCGGGCGGGGCTGCCCACCGGTCCCCGCTGGGTGTTCTGGGGAGCGATCGCCTATGTCGTACTCCCGGCCGATCTGCTGCCCGACCCCGCCTACTTCGACGACATCGCCGTACTGCTCCTGGCGCTGAGGTCGATGCGCACTTCGTCCGATCCGCTGCGCTGACACAGCAGTCGAGCTGCTTGGCTGTGTCCGTCAGGGGGATCTCCAAGGGTCTGGAAGATCATGCGGGCAGACATCCGCCAAGTCGCCGACGGCGTCCATCTGGTGCACGGCAGCAACACCAACTGGGTGATCCTCACCGAGGGGGACGCCATCACCCTCGTGGACACCGGCTATCCCGGAGACCGCGAGAAGGTCCTCGCGTCCCTGTCGGCCGTGGGCGGTTCGCCCGAGGCGGTCACGGCCGTGCTGATCACGCACGCCCACAACGACCATCTGGGCTCGGCCGAGTACCTCAGCAGTACGTACGGCACGCCGGTCTACACCCACGAGGAGGAAGTCCCGCACGCGCGCCGGGACTTCCTCCATCAGGTGACCATCGGGAAGGTCCTGCGGAACGCCTGGCGGCCCGGCGTTGCGCCGTGGGCCGTGCACGCGTTGCGGTCCGGCGGCACCGACCACGTCCCGGTCACCAAGCCACAGCTCTTTCCCGGCAAGGGCGCTCTCGACCTGCCCGGCCGCCCCGTTCCCGTGCACACCCCCGGTCACACGGCGGGCCACTGCGCCTTCCACCTGCCGCAAGCGGGGATCGTGATATCGGGTGACGGACTGGTCAGCGGTCATCCCACCTCACGCCTGGCGGGACCGCAGCTGCTTCCCGACATGTTCCACCGGGAACGGAGCGCGGCACTGGCCTCGCTGGACATCTTCGAGGCGCTGTCGGGTGACGTCCTGTTGCCCGGGCACGGGCCCGTGCACCGCGGCTCCGTACGCGAGGCGGCCCAGCGCGCCCGGGAACAGGCGGCCTGACCCGGTCAGTCCGGGACAGGCTGACGATCGCCGCGTACCGCTTCGAGGTACGCGGCGACGGCGTCCCGGTTGCGGGCGAGGCAGTCGATGCGCCGGGCATCCGGTCGAGTTCGAGAGCCGGGCCCGATGCTGCGGGCCCTGACCGTCCCCGGCGTGGCCCCGGCCCTGTTCGTGACCTTGGTCTTCGTGCTGGCCCACACAATCCTCCACACGTACATCGCCAGGTTCCTGGACCGGCTCGGCATGGCCGACTCGACGGATCTCGTGCTGCTGGTGTTCGGCGCCGCGTCCCTGGTGAGCATCTGGTTCGTGGGCGCCCACATCGACCGACGCCTGCGCGCTCTCAGCCTCGCGAGCGCATCCCTGGTCGCCTCGGCGGCCGCGCTGCCGGCCGTCCTGGCCGACAGCCCTGCCCTCGTCTACGCCGCTGTGACGTTGTGGGGGCTCGGTTGGGGAGGCGCTCCCCGTCTTCTCCAGACGGCCGCGGCCGACGCGGGCGGGGACTCGGCGGATGCCGCGCAGGCCATGCTCGTCACGTTGTGGAACGCGGCGATGGCCGGCGGCGCGGTGGCCGGCGGGGTCCTGCTCGACCTCTTCGGCGCGGGCTCGTTTCCGTGGAGTGTGCTGGTGCTGATGCTTCCGGTACTGATGGTGGTGGGTCGGGCCCGCACACACGGCTTCCCCGCCGAGTCCCTACCGGGGGCGAACGGTAGCCCGGGAGGCTGCGGACCGTCCGTGGCTTGTCGAGGGGGGT
>NZ_JBQQCG010000112.1:0-33162 GCF_052245575.1 Streptomyces sp. 2A115
GTCGGCCCGGATGGAGAGGGAAGCCCGAACGGCGCGGCCTGACGGTGCGCCGGGCAGCGAGTCTTCGGCGACGGCTCCCGGGTCCGCCGTCCCGTCGGCCGAGAGGCAGAACCCAGCCGGCACCGCGCCCACGGACAACGGCTCCTCAGTTCGCGATACCACGCCGCCGCCTGCCCCTGCCCCTGCCCCTGCCCCTGCATCCGCGTCCCCCACCCGCCCCATGGCCTCCCCGGCTCGCGACGGTGATCTCCGGCGTACCTTCCCGGCTCTGCCGGCGCGGCCGCAAGGAGCGGACGGGTTCGCCGAGACGTGGTGGGGGAACGCGTGGGTGACCGCGCTGGAGGAGACGGCGTTGGACCAGGCGCGGCTCGGGCGGGGACGGGTGTACGCGGGAGAGGGGCACGTGGACGCCATCACCGTCACGCCCGGGCTGGTGCTCGCGTACGTGCACGGGAGCCGGCCGCGGCCGTACCGGGTCCAGATCCGGATGCGTACGCTTTCGGACGACGACTGGGAGCGGTTCCTCGACGCGGCCGCCGAACGTCCTGGGCACATCGCGGCGTTGCTCGACAAGGACCTGCCGCAGTCACTCGCGGATCTCGGCGTGGGCCTGCTCCCGGGTCCCGGTGATCTCGTACCGCACTGCAGCTGCCCCGACTCGGGCCACCCCTGCAAACACGCGGCCGCCCTGTGCTACCAGACGGCACGGCTGCTGGACGAAGACCCCTTCGTCCTGCTGCTGTTGCGGGGCCGAGCGGAACGCGAGCTGCTGGACGCGTTGTCACGGCGGAACGCCGCGTTGGCCGCGCGTTCGGCCCGGGCCGCCCAGGACCAGGAACCGGCACTCCCCGGCGTACGGGCCCGCGACGCCCTCGTCCCGCGCACGCTGCCGCCCCTCCCGGCCCCGCTGCCGCCGCCCCCGCACCCCGAGCAGCCCCCGGTCTACCCGGCGTCCCCCGGTGGCCCGGACCCGTTCGCGCTGGACCAGTTGGCCACCGACGCGGCCGCCCGCGCGCACGCGATGCTCACGACGGGCCGTGACCCGGTCGCCGAGCTGACCGTGTGGCAGGACGCCGTCCGCCTCGCGGCCACCCGCCCCGGCTCCGGCCTCACCGCCACGACCCGCGCCCTGTACTCGTCCCTCGCCTCCGCCACCGGCCGCACCCCGGCGGAGCTGGCGCGCGCGGTCGCAGCCTGGCGCCAGGGCGGGCTCGAAGGCCTCGCAGTCCTCGAGGAACCCTGGGACCCGCCGGCGGGCCGTTTCGACCGGGCCCGCCCGCTCCTCCGGGCCGCCGACTTCCCGGCGTTCCGCCCGTGGCACAACCAGCTCACCCACCCCCGCGGCCACATACAACTCCGCCTGGGGCATGACGGCCTCTGGTACGCCTACGAATCGGAACCGGGCCATGACGACTGGTGGCCCCGAGGCACCCCCGACCTCGACCCGGTCGGCGCCCTCACGGGTCTCGGCTCACCGACCGAGCTCTGAGCACCCGTCGCAGCTGATGGCCACGCACCCCTTGCCCCAGCACCTACGAGCCGTGTGAGAAAAATGTGGACTCAACACATGCGGCAGCTCCTTGCGCGCCATGTAGTGCCCCATCACAACATGCGGCGGCTCCGTGCAGGCCGCGTGGACAAATCGGTCCCGTTTCCGTGACCACAGGTGCGGAAGTTACCGACGCGCCGATGTCGGCCGATGGCGCTGTGTGGGCGGCACGTAGTGGACGCCCGTGCCCGCTACCGTGAACCGGCCCACTCCCACCATCAGCAGCTGAGCCCTCTGCCAACCGACGCGCTCACGAGCAGCTCCTGACGGTGTGGTACCGGAGAACTCTTGCTGACGTGCCGTCAGGAGGCTTTGGGGGTTCCGGTTTGTCTCCTTCCTCGTTCGTCGCGTGCCGCGCGGAGTACGGCGGCGCCGAACAGGAAGACGGCCAGCGCTGCGGCCGGGAGCCCCAGGGCGCCGCGCTCGACCGGGCCGGCGGCGAGACCCAGCAGACCGAGCACACAGGCCGCGTAGCCGACGGAGGTCGCGCGGGCGCGCGGCCCGGGGCGGCCGAGCGCTCGAGGCGTCCACGGACTGTGCGAGGAAACAGCACCTCGTTGTTCGATGCGGCCGACTACGGCCACCAACGCGGCGAGCGCCAACAGGAGCAGGACCAGCCACGGCAGTTTCCACAGCAGCCAGGCGCCTGTCCGGCCAGGGGGTTCGGGCAACGGGAACAGACCGAAGGCGTACACGGCACCGGCGACGAGCACGAACACGCTCATGTGCCACAGCAGCACGGTCAGGATCACCGAGTTCACGGCGATCACGGCCGTCCATGGATCAAGCCGTCGCAGCCACCGGCTCCCCGCGTCGCGCAGCAACAGCACCAGCCCGAGCTGAGCCGTTGCCAACGCGAGCAGCGCGAGGGTCGGCGGCGAGAGGTTGCGGAACGATGTGCCTGGGACGTCGACCATGCTGACCGGGTAGGGGCCGGCCACCGTCAGCAGCACCGCCACCGCGGCGCCGCCCACCAGTAGCGGCACGGCCACCCTGGGCCGGACCGGCAGCGTCCCGTCCTGCCAGGCGAAGCCGATCTGGTGCACCGCCAGCCAGGCGAACAGGTAATTGCCCAGTTGCGGCGCCGACGCGTCGAACACCAGCCGCACCACGTCGCCCGCGGCGACCAGCCCCACCAGTACCAGCGGCACGACCAGCCCGACCCTCCGGTGCAGGCGGTGCATGAGCGGCGTCAGGAAAACCACCACGAGATAGACGAGCAGGAACCACAACGGGAGCGAGGCCAGCCACACGGCCCGGCCCACCTGAACCGGGTCGACACCGGCCAGCCGGGCGACCAGTGCGGCGGCGGCAAGTGTCACCATCAGCACGGTCGTCGGTGGTACGAGCCGCGCGCTGCGGTCCAGCAACCAGTCCCCGGCTTCCCCGCCCCCACGGGTGCGTGACGTCAGCGAGGCGGCGTTGGCGAACCCGCCCACCAGGAAGAACACCGGCATCACCTGGAGCGGCCAGGTGATCGGGCGGCCCCACGGCAGCGCTTCGAGCGCGCTGAAGCCGTCCAGGCCGTCGGCCCCGCCGGTGACCACGATGACCGTCCAGTGACCGAGCACCACGATGACGATGGCCAGCGCCCGCAACAGGTCGATGTAGCGTTCCCGCTCCGGCGGTGTGCCCTCCGCGAGCTCGCGCAGGCCGTGCATGCGGCCATCATAGGAACGGCGACCGACGACGATCGGCGACCCGCCCGGGCGGCTGGGTGAGACGGCAAGCGGGCCTCGCGGTGCTTGAGCTGCGGGGGACTATCGGCCATCTACGGTGGTCTGATGCGACTTGTCACTTGGTGGGCGTTTTTCTCGTCCGGATGCGCGCCGGTCATTCTGGTGGCGGGGTGGGCCGTCGCGGCGCTGCTTGAGGGGCCCGCCTATGACTCGGCCACGCAGACGATCAGCGTCCTGGCGGCCTACGGAGCCGCGGGATTCTGGGTGATGACCGCCGCGCTGTTCGCCGTCGGCGTCTGTCACTTGGTCACCGCCTGGGGACTGCGCGCGGCCACGCGCGCCGGTCGCATGGCGCTTGCGGGCGGCGGGCTGTCGGCCCTGGCGGTGGTGTTGGTACCGGCGCCGAGCAGCGGAGGCGACCTGCGCCATGGTTCTGTCGCCGCGGTCGGCTTCGCCCTGCTCGCGGTGTGGCCGGTCCTCGCCGCGCAGCGTGATGGAGCCGCCCCATGGGGCCTCCGGCCCACGCCCTCAATGCTCGCGACCGCTTTGATGGGCATAGCCGCCGCCTGGTTTCTGTTCGAGGTGCGTCATCAGGGTGTCATCGGCGTCACGGAACGGGTAGTGACGTTCATGCAGTCGCTCTGGCCCTTCGTGGTCGTCGTCTCCTGCCTCCGCCATCCCCGACGGCGACGGCTGACGGCTGAACACACATGACCAGGCTCAGGCAGCACGATCCAGGATTTCTGAATTCAGGACTTTATGTACTGTCGGGGCGTGTTGACTGTTGTCTCCGATATCGAGGTGCTGGCCCGCTTCGGCCGCGCGCTCACCGATCCGATCCGCTGCCGCATCCTGCTCGTCCTGCGCGACTCCCCGGCCTACCCAGCCGAACTCGCCGGGTGGTAGCGCCAGAGGGGGAACGGTTCGCCCTGTTCACCCACGAGGGCGGGTTCGGCCAGGTCACGGATCCGGCGCATGATCAGCCGGGCAGTGACCCGTGCGCTCAGGTTCGGGTCGTCGAACGCAGCGGAGACCGCCGCCGGAGTATGGGAGGGGACGGCTGACCCAGGGTGCTCACCGAAGGCCCGGCCGACGCCGGGGCGGCGAACAACTTGGTGTGCGGGGTCGACGGAACCGGGTACCGTCTTGGTCATGTTCTTCCAGACGCCGATTTACGAGTGAGAGCGTGATGGGCACTTGCTGACGTCCTTCGATGTCGCCGCGCCCGTCCCCCGCCGATGAATCCGTAGGTCACTTCACATCATTTCGGGAGAACCCGTGAGCAAGAACATCAATAACCCTGTGGGCATGGGCGGCGGCCAGCGCAAGAAGCTGTCCCGTGCGGAACGGCAGAACAACGGTCCGCACCGCAACCTCGACCGCCAGGGCGCCGCCGACCAGAAGGCGGAGCTGGTGCGCAAGATGCGCGAGAAGGTAGGCGGAGCTGAGGGCGTCGGGCAGACGAGCGACGACACCGCCCAGAGCTGACGCACCGCAGTCGCAGGGCGGCACCGCATGGGGCAGGGCCCGGACCGCGACGCGCGATCCGGGCCCTGCTGCTCTTCCGGGCGCGGCCGATCTCGTCCAGCTCTCGGCCGAGCACTCGTGTCTCAGCCGAACACCCGGGGCCGCCGCGGCCTGGTCGGCCTGGCCGGCGTCGGCGTCGGCGTCGACGTCCTTCGTACAGCCCGGCGAAAAGGCGGGGACGCCGCTGGTGGCGGCAAGGGTGGCGGCCCGACTGTCCGGGCTCACCCCCAGTGCGGTGGCGCGTTCGGCCATCATGTCGCCATGGTCCCGTGCTGTGGTGACCACCACCTCGTCGAGCTGGAGATGGTGCTTCCGGGTCGTTACCAGCACCTCATTCGGAAGCCGCACACCTCCCGCGGGCCAGTCGTCTGACTGCCTCCTCGTGAAAGGCGAGGTCTCAGTCCAGTGCCCTCAGCGCTGCGGTGATGGCGGATTCCAGAAACACCCGGTCGGCGCGCGCCTGGCTCATGACATGAATGCCCTGGACGAACGTCGTGAGGAAGCGTGCCATTTCCACCGGACTGTGCTCGCTGCTCAGCTCTCCCCGTACGCGGGCGCGCTCCAGCGTCTCGGTCAGCACGGACTCCATGGCGGTCATGGCGGTGCGCACCTGCTCCACCGTGCCGTCATGGGCTGCCCGTTCGGTGGTGGCGTTGACCAGGAGACATCCGCGCTGCGGGTCCGCCGCGTCGGCCGTGACCATCGCGAGCATCAAGCACCGCAAGGCGGTGCGGATGTCGGAGCCGGTCCTCAGGTTGTGCTCGAGATCCGCTATCAAACCCTCGCAGTAGCGCTTGAGTACCTGGGCGTAGAGGCCGTCCTTTGATCCGAAGGCCGCGTAGAGGCTGCCGCTGCCGATTCCCAGCAGTGCGGTCAGCTGCGGAACGGGCGTGGCGTGATGGCCCTGCCGCCAGAACAAGGCCATGGCCCGTTCCACCGCCAGGTCGGTGTCGAATTCACGAGGGCGTGCCACACCGGAATCCTTTCATCGGAGCAGTCCGCAAGGCGGTGCGAGGACGGGTGTCACGGTGCGGGGCCGACGGTGTGTCCGCTTCGACGCCCGGGAAGTGGGGGAGGGCATGGCTGCGACTTTGACAGTCCAGGGGTGCGGAGGCATGAGTAGATCGACTGCAAAACTCGGTCCGCGGGTCATGTTCGTCTCGTCGCCGGTGGATCGGGTTCCGTATCGATCCGGGCCGGGGCATGTCTGGCCGAGTGTCCTGCAGTTAGCCTCGATGACATTGACGGCAACGGCCCGAGGACCAACATGCAGGTGCACCTGAACCCCCCACTGGAGCCGGGCAGCGCTCCCCGGCATGCCGCCGCCATCGTCGCGACCGCGGCCGACATCAGCAGTGCGGACCTCGACTACAGCCCCGAGAGCATCGATCTGGTGGAGGACATTGTCGATGGCTTCCGGGCCGAAGGTGTCACCGGCGAGGACATGGCGGAGTCCCTCACTGCCTTCGGCTGTTACGTCGGCGAGATACTGACCCGCCACTTCGGCGGCGCCTGGCGGCACGGCCCGGCCGCCCACCGAGCGAGCGTTTCCCTGGTCGTGGAGCTGCCCGACGCCCGGGAGTGCTACCCCATCGACTGGGTTTTCCGCCGTCTGGAGTTCGGGGCCGACGTCAGCATCCGTGATCTCTGTACGGCGGCCGGGGTGGCGAATGGGCCCCCGAACGAACAAACACATGAGTAAGCGCCTCTGTGGATGATTGGCGCATATGTGTGATTGGGTGAGCGTGTATGCGGACACACACTCTGGCGGACGGTAGGGGCACGCGGGCACGCCCGCGGAACGAACTTTCCGTAGACGGGCCACACGCACCCGCAGTGTGCCGGCGGAACGTGGGGGCACGAAGTGGGCACACATATCGACTCGGACCGCATTGGGCCGGAGGGCGTCGATACGTGCGATGTCGGCCCGGACGGCACCGCACTGATCGGCCGAGACCGGGAGCGGAACCTGGTGGCCGCCTTGCTGGCGGATGTGCCGCGCGGCGGACGGGTGCTCCACCTGAGCGGCGCACCGGGCACAGGCAGGACCGCCATCATACGTTTCGCCGCGGAGGCAGCCGAACGCCAGGGCATACGCGTGCTGTCGACGACGTCGGCACCCGCTGAGCGAGGACTGCCCCACGCGGCCCTGCACAAACTGCTCCGTCCCGTCCTCGCCCGGCTCACCGAGCTGCCCTTCACGGAACGCACCGTGCTCGAGACCGCCTTCGGCGGCGGCCCCGCCGCGCCCGCACCCGCGCGGCTGGCCACAGCCGTGCTGCGCCTGCTCGCCACGTCGGCGGAGCCGGTCCTGCTGTGCGTGGACGACCTCGACCGGATCGACGCGGCGAGCCGGGACACCCTGCGCGCCCTGGCCCGGCTCCGCGGCGCGACGGACGGGGCACAGGTGGCCATGATCCTGGCCGAGCGCACCTCACCCGATGCCCCGATCACCACGGACGCGCTCACCGCCACGCTCACGGGACTGCCCGACCCGCAGGCCCGTGCGCTCGTCGCCCGCGCGGGGCGGGCAACCGGTTACACCGAGGAGCGACTGGTCCTCGCGGTGGCGCGGGGCAACCCGCTCGCACTCACCGAACTCCGCCTGGGCGAAGACCCTCCCGGGGACGCGGCGGGCTTCGGCATGCCGGCGGCGACACCTCGCCTGGCCGAAGCGTACGCGGAGGACCTGGAAGGGCTGTCGGCACCGGCCCGAGGCGTACTGCTCACCGCGGCATTGAGCGCCTCACCCGTCGCCTCGGACATCCTGGCCGCGAGCACCCTGATGCTGGGCGGCGGCCACGCGGCGCACGCCGGCCTGACCGAGGCCCTCGCGCGGGGCCTCGTCGTCGAAGAGGACCGGCGACTGTGCTTCCCCCAGCCGCTGCTGCGACCGGCGGTCCTGCATCTGGAGTCGGCGGCCCGCCGCATGGCCGCTCACGCCGCGCTCGGCCAGAGCCTCACCAGCCCGGGCCACGCGGCCTGGCACACGGCCCAGTGCACGGCGGGCCCCGATGAGGAACTGGCCCGGCGGTTGGAAACCCTGGCCGACGGCCCCCTGTCGAACACCACGGTGCTTCGGGCCCTGGCCGCCCTGGAATGCGCGGCCCGGCTCTCCGCGGAGCCGGAACGCCGGGCGGGCCGACTGCTGCGCGCCGCCGAGCTGGCCTGCGACCACGGTCTGGCGGAGCAGGCGCTCCGGCATGCGCGCCGGATCGACCTGACCGACCTCGGGACGTACGGCCGAGCGCTGCTGTTGTGGGTTCACGATCTTCTGCCGGGCAACAGCGCGGCCAGCCGGGACGGGATCGCCGAACTGTGCCGGGCGGCCCGCGCCGTCGCCGCGCAGGATCCCGAGCTCACGCAGAAACTGCTGTACGCGGCGGCCCGCAGATGCTGGTGGCAACAGGCCGGACCCGGCGAACGCCGCATGGTCATGCGGGCGTTCGAGGAACTGCGGCCCGGTCCCCGCAACGCACGTGACCTCGCCGTCATGGCGTTGATCGACCCGCAGACCCTACCCCGCCCGCCGGCCCCTCATCCCCCTTCCCAAGTGCCCGACGGCGATGGGCAGAGTCTGCTCGGCCAGATCACCCACCTCACCTGCGACCTCGACCGATCGGCACCCCTCTTCGAGAAGGCCGAGGCGGCCGCCCGGGCCAACGGACGGTACGGCAGGCTGCCGCAGATCCTCGTACCGAGGGCGATGGGGCAGATCTGGCTCGGTTCCCAGTGGCACACCGCCCTGGCGCTGGCCGAAGAGGGCAGGGTGATCGCGAGCCGGACGGGACAGCCCGACTGGGTGGCGAGAGCCACCGGGACGCAGGGCCTCATCAAGGCGCTGCAGGGACACCACGAGCGGGCGCTGGAGTGCGCCGCGGAGGTCGAGGAGGCCTCGTTGCGCCTAGGCCAGAACCGGCAGCTGAGCCTGGCCGCGCTGGGCCGCGCGCTCACCGACTGCGGCACGGGCCGGTACGCCGATGCCTATGCGCAGCTGCGCTCCCTGTTCGCCGAACCGATGACGCCGTACTCCTTCGAGCAGTTCTGGGGGCTCGCCTTCCTGACGGAGGCGGCACTACCCGCGGGCGAGCAGGCCGATGCCAGGACGGTGGTCGCGCACGTCTCGTCCCGGACCGAAGGGGTCCGCGCACCCCTCGTGGAACGGATCCTGGCGTACGCGGGCGCGGTCCTCGCACCTGACGAGGAGGCGGAGGCCCGCTACCGTGACGTACTGGCGCCCGGGCTCGAGGCGTGGCCCCTTCTGCACGGCATGACCCAGTTCGGCCACGGAGCCTGGCTCAGGCGCCGGCGCCGCGTCACGGAGTCACGCACACCGCTGGCAGCGGCCGAGTCCGTCTTCAGGGTCCTCGGCGCGCGGCCCCGCGCGGAGCAGGCGGCGGCCGAGCTGAGGGCAGCGGGACAGTTGGTGCCCGAACAACGGGACGAGGACGACGTCTGGCAGGTGCTGTCGCCGCAGCAGCTCACCATCGCCCGGCTGGCCGCCCGGGGTCTGACCAACCGGGCCATCGGGGAGCACCTGCGTCTGTCATCGCGTACGGTCGCCTCGCATCTGTACCAGATCTTCCCGAAGCTGAACGTCACCTCCCGCGCGCAGCTCGCCGCGCTGCTCGGCGGGGACTGACCCGCAGGCCACACCGTGGCGGTGCGCTCGCCGTCAGGCCGCGTGCGGATCCCTCAGCGCCTCGGCGAGCTGCGCCCGCGCTGTCACGCCCAGCCGGGGGAAGATGCGGTAGAGGTACGCCCCGATGGTCCGCGGCGACAGATCGAGCAATTCACCGATCTCACGGTTGGACAGTCCATGGGCGGCGAGTTCGGCGACCCGCAGTTCCTGGGCGGAGAGCAGGCCGCGTGCCGCACCGTCCGCCAGGCCCCCTTCCGCGCGCTCCCCGGATGCCCGCAGCTCCTCGACGATGCGCGAGGCACGTGCCTCGGCACCCATCATGGTGAAGGCGGCCGCCGCCCGGCGCAGGGTGGCCCGGGAGTCGGCGAACTGCCGCCGACGCCGCAGCCACCGCCCGTGGGCCAGACGCAGCGGCGCCTCCAGGAACGGCCGACGGGACAGGTCCGCGGCGAAGGCCCGCTCGAACAGCGCCTCCGCCTCCTGGCCGTCCGCGAGAACGGCCCGCGCCACCGCGAACGGGACGGCGATGACGGGGGCGCACTCCGCGCCCCACTCCGCTTCGAGCCGGTCGAGCGCCGCGAGCGCTTGCCCGGACACGTTCTCGGCACTGGCCGCCTCCGCGAAGTGCACCAGGGCGAACAGGGCCACCGCACGGCCACTCGGGTCGGCCAGGAGGTCCGACAGCTTTCCGAAGGCGGCCCCGAAGTCGCCGCCTTCCGCCCGCGCACAGGCCGCCCCGACGGCGAGAACCGTGTCGATCGAACGGACCGAGGCCCGAGCCGTCTCCAGTTCGAGAGCGTCACCGCCGCGTACCGTGCCGCCGGTGCGCAGTCCTCGTACGAGATCCGCCAGAAGGCGGGCGGCTGCCGCGTGGTGGTCCTGGCCGTGGTCCTCGGCGAGTTCCGCGCACCGCCGGAACGCATGGCCGCCCTGGCCCCAGTCGCCCAAAGCCAGGTGAGCCAGCCCCTGCCGAAGCAGCACCCGGGGCAGCTGGTCGGGCAGATCGAGGAAGCGGTGGCGGCGCTCTGCCTGCCGGTACAGCTCCAGTGCCCGCACCGGGTCATGGGCCAGCAGGGCGGCCTCACCCAGGCGTTCGAGGTCCCGTACGGGCACGTCGGCCAGGTGCCGCACGGGGGACACGCCCGCGAGGACGGTCGCGGCTCTGCGCACCGGGCCGACCGTGGCCATGGCCTGCAGCAGCCGGGGGTCGTTCGCCCGGTCCGGCATCTTGTCGAGGAAGGCGAGCAGCGCTTCGGCGCGTGCGTCATCGCCCGCCGCCTCGGGCGCCGTGATGCGGACGAGCTCGAGCGCGTTCTCCTGTTCGCCGGTGCCCTCCGGCGTGGGCCAGGCGGCGGGTTCGGCCGGTGGTTGTCCACCGCCGCTCCCGCTCCGCGTCAGAGTCTCGGCGCACAGCGTGCCCAGGGGGCCCAGCGGGTGACGCAGCGCGCGGTGCGCCATCGTCCGTGCCATGCGCTCCAGCCCGAACGTCTGGGCGAGCTGGGCAGCCCGCAGGGCGCAACGGCCCCGGTCCTCGGGCTCGGAGTACAGGTCTGCCGCCCGGCGCAGCAGTCGTACGGCCATCGGCGGCTCGAACTGTTCCAGCGCGTGCCGGTGCACCTCTTCGAGACGGCGCGCCAGCTCCCGGTCGCGGCCCTCCACGGCCTGGGACCGGTGCCACAGCATCCGTACCGAGCCGGGTGCCAGTACGGCCGCCAGGGCGGCGTGCGCGGCACGGCAGCGCCGCGGATCGACCTGGTGGACCACCGCCCCTGCGGTCGCGGGATGGCTGAAGAGCAGCCGTATGCCGTCGAAGGCGACAAAGCCCTCGCGTTCGGCGGGCTCCAGCGTCGCGAAGCCCAGCTCGGCACCCCCGATCCGGGATGCCGCCGACAGCAGCAGCGGGAGGTCTCCCGTCGGGTGGAGCGCTGCCACCAGGAGCAGATCCCGCGTCCCCGAGGGCAGGCGGGCGGCGCCGGGCGCCATGGCGGCTGCCAGCCGGTCCGATGAAGGGGGCATATAGGGCAGCGAGTCCTCGGAGCGGGTGGGGAGTTCGAGCAGTGCCAGAGGGTTGCCGGCCGAGGTCGCCATCAGTCCGCGTGCGGTCTGCGCGTCCAAGCCGGGACGCCTGGTCGCCAGCAGCCGGGCGGACTGGGCCGGTGTCAGGGGGTCGAGCCGCATCTCGGGGAGACCCGCGAGGGACGCCAGCCGGGTGCGTTGCGGACGTACTGTCATCAGCAGGGCCATCGGATGGCCCTCGGTCCGCCGGGCGACGAAGGCCAGCGCGTCCCTGCTGGGTTCGTCCAGCGCGTCCCAGTCGTCCACGGCAACCAGCAGGGGCTGCCTGGCGCTGGCCGATTCCAGGACGCGCTGTACGGCGAACAACAGCTGTGACCGCTCGGCCCGGGCGGCGGCACTGTCGACGAGGAGCGTCTCCAGGGGCTCGTATCGTCCGCCGTCCGATGACCGGCCCGGGCCGCCCAGGACCGGCCAGACGATCTGGAGCAGGCCGGAGAGGTCGGGCGCGTGGCCGCCCCGGATGCCGGCGCAGCGCAGTACCCGAAGGCCGGTGGCCATGGCCGCCTGGACGGCGGCTTCGAGCAGCTCGGACTTGCCTGATCCCCCGTGCCCGCATATGACCTGGGCCGCTCCGTGGGCCGTCGCCTCGCGCAGGAAGTCCTGAAGCTCGCGCTGTTCGCGATCAAGGCCGACGAGCCCCACCCTCCCAGGCGAGGTCTCGGGAATGGGGGCGACGAGCGACAGCGTGCGCTGCCGGTCCTTACCGGAGGCGAGGGGGGAGAGGCTGATCTGCGCGTTCATGGAGACCCCTGTTCCGTGGCGAACGGTCCCACCAGGCCATGGGAGCGCTTTCTTGCCTGCTCCATCCCACTGGAGCGGTGCCTGCGGAACCAGGCAGTTGGCATGCAGATTGCCCGGGGGCGATCGCGTTCCACGAAGTGGTGTAAGGATCCAGGCCACTGTGCTCCGGTGACCAACTCCGTGGTGAATGCCACCAGAAGTTCCACGGCTACGTTCGCGCCGTCCGGAGTGCCGACCCTGGCACAAGCAGTGACCTGCGGAGCCGCCCGCCGCGCGCCGCCACACCACCTTGCGGGACGCGGCCCCGGGGGCGGCGAGACTTTCCGGGAAGTGGGGAGAAAGGTATCCCCGCGAGCCCGGGCGGCGCGGCGGCCGGAACCGTCTCGTGCGCGTCGGCAGTGGGACGGCATCCTGCCGCTGCGCAGCCTGCTCGCGGAATGGCCCGCCGGCCAGAGGACACCGACCGGCTACTGTCCGACCTGCCCACCGACACACCCATCGAAGACCTGGTCCGCCTGGCAAAGATCCGCCGGCGCACGAAGCGCGACTACCGCGAACTCAACACGGCCTGGGCCTGGACCACTTCGAAGGCCACTCCTGGAACGGCTGGCACCACCACGTCATCACCCTCGTCACCGCCGCCCACGCCCTCCTCACGGAACACCGGCCGGCCCCAAAAGTCCCCTCACCGGACTCACCCTCTACCAGATGCTCGACGCCCTCCGAAGCCTCCTGAACTGCTGGACCGGCACCTGCACCACCGGCCACCAAACCAGTCCCCACGAGCTCACCGAGACCCACAACGACCCAACGGAGCACCACTAGAGACTCTCGGGGTGTGCCGCGGGAACGTCCAGGGCCTGCGCGTTCGCCCGCATCCGCGCCGCGCGTGGATCGTGGATCGCACTGAGCAGGTCGGCCGCTCGCATCCAGCTTGCGCGTGCTCCGGCGCGATCGCCCATGTCCAGTTGCGCCATGGCCAGATGGCCGAGCACCTCGGCCTGGTTGTAGCCGTCGAGGACCTCTTCGTAGAGGTCCAGCGACTGCCGGTAGTTCGCCATCGCCGTGGTGAGATCGCCGAGGTGCTGTCTGGCATAGCCCATGGTGTCCCAAGCGGCCGCTTCGATACGGAGGTTACCGTTCCGGCGCAGCAGAGGGATCGCCTCCTCGCACCTGGCGATCGCCTCCTGGTACCGGCCGAGCAGGGCGAGATACCAGCCCACGGCGTTCAGCTCGCGGGCCGCGGCTCCGTCGTCCCCCTCGGTGCGGTAGATCTCCAGAGCCCTCTGGGCGTGATGCAGAGCCTCGTCGTGGCGTTTCTGACGACCACGCACCCAACCGATACTCCGCTCGGCGCCCGCGCGCTGTGCCGGACCCAGCCTGGGCAGTTGCACCTGCAGCAACTCGACCAGCCTGTCGGCCTCGTCTGCCTGTCCCGTCTCAGCCAGCGCACGGGCCAAACTGGCGGAGTTGCTCGCGATGGCGACCGGGTCGTCCAGCTGTGAAGCGGCGTCCAGACCGATGCGCTTGGTCTCGATCTCCTCGGCCCAGCGGCCCATGACAGAGTAGTAGGCCACCCAGTACTGCGTGACGTTCATACGGAAGCGCAGCAGCCGGGGGTCGTCCAGCGAGCGCAGAGCGGCTGAGACCGTCGATTCCTCCTGACGGAACCAGTTCAACGCCTCCTCATGTGTTCCGAAGGTGACGCGTACCACCCCCGCCGCCGGGGGATCGACGGGCTCTGACGTGGTCTGCACCAGTAACTGGTGTGCCACGTGCGCGTTGTGGCGCAGGTATTCCACCAGACGTGTCTCGGCGCCGAACCGGTCGTCCGTCTCCTGTTCGACGAGCTCGGCGCCGTAAGCCCGCACCAAGTCGTGCACCACGTACAGGCCCTCGGCGTCACGCGAGAGCAGGTTGGCCGAGGCCAGCTCTCGCAGATGCGGCCGGGCTACCGCCATCTCGACGCCTCCGAGCGAGGCGGCGGCCTCCGCCGACACGGCCGATCCCGGATGAACTGCCAGATGCCGGAAGAACCGCGCCGTCTGGGGGGTCAGGGCCCGGTACGACCAGGAGAAGACCGCACGGACATCCACCTGCCGCTCACCGGTCGACAGGGCGTCCAGCCGTGACCGGGTGGCACGCAACTCGCGCACCCCCAGGCCCAGCGAGACATTGGGGGACGCGCTCAACTGAGCGCCGACGATCGCGACCGCCAGCGGCAGGAACCCGCACAGCTCCACCAGCTCCGCGGCCGCCTCCGGCTCCGCCCGGCACCGCTCCTCGCCGATCCGCGCGGCCAGGGCCGCCAGTGCCTCCTCGGGTGTCCACACATCCAGAGTGACCAGGTCGGCTCCCTCGGTCACGGCCAGACCGGACAGCTGACTACGGGAAGTGACGATGGTCAGACACCCTGCGGAGGCCGGCAGCAGTGGCCTGACCTGCGCCGCCGTGTGTGCGTTGTCCAGTACGACGATCAGCCGCCGGGACGCCGTCTGTTCCCGGAACAGCGCACCGCGCTCCTCGGTGCCGCCCGGTATGGCGTTGCTGGGCACCCCGAGCGCGTGGAGAAACCGGCCGAGGGCCTCTGCGGGGTCCAGGGGCTGTCCGGAGTCCTCGAATCCGCGCAGGTTCACATACAGCTGGCCGTCCGGGAAACGGTCCGCCACCTGGTGGGCCCAGTGCAACGCGAGCGTCGTCTTGCCGACACCCGCCATGCCCCCGATCGCGGAGATGACCACATGTCCGCCTCGTTCGGCGACCCGCGAAGTGAGACGGTGGACAGCCGTCAGCGTCTCCTTCCGGCCGCGGAACGCGGCGAGGTCGGGCGGCAGTTGCTGCGGAACCGGCCGCGTACGCCGCACCGACGCCTCGACGAATTTCCGGCGCTCGTCCTCGTCCAGGTCCAGGGCGTCCATCAGCTCGCTGAGCGTCGCCTGCCGCGGCAGGCTCTGCCCCCGCTCCATGTCGCTGATGGCCCGGACACTCACGCCGGAGGCCTCGGCGAGACTTTCCAGTGTCAGCAGCGAACGCTGCCGTGCCTCACGCAACAGTCGGCCGAACGCCGTCCTGTCCATCCCCACCCCACGGAACGCTGACCCGGACACCCCTTGTGGGCCGACACCCTGCTCGGAACCCAGTGAACGTACCAGTTCTGGAATGATCACCAAAGTAACGGGGATGGTCGGACCGGGCCAACACATGTCGACCGGACCAGTCGGCCGGGCCACTGCTCCGAGCCGAGCCCGCACGCCCGCGGAACACATCACACGTGGCGGCACCGGCACGGGAAGGCCACCTGCGAGAACGTCAGTCGGTGAGGTGGGCGACCGTCCTCACCCCTCTTGGGGCGGCGGTCTGACAGCGGCCTTGTAGTCGACGCCGTGGACCATGAGCGGCAGTTCGGGCCGGGTGGGATCGTGCTCGATCTCGCGGCGCAGGTTCATGACGTGGCCGTCGACGGTGCGGGTCGTGACACAGCGGTCGATGCCATACAGGTGCTCCAGTATCTGTTTCCTGTATCTGTTTCCTGGTGAACACCCGGCCCGGAGCCGATGCCAGCATTTCGAGCACGCGGAAGAAGGCGAGGAAGTACAAGCCGTTCCACTTGGTCGAGGACGCCAGGCCCAGGAAGAGGCCGGCTGCGAGCCGCCAGGGCCGCACTCCCGTCCCGGCCCGGTCGCCGGTGTGTGCGTCCGGGCGTGCGCGGCCGGACTCCTCGACCGGCAAGGCTGCCGCGAGCCGCGCCCCCGCCCGGTCCCGGTCCCGGTCGATGAGCGGGTCGACCCGTGCACGCAGGACTACTGCGAGCGCCGGATCAAGGAGGCAAGACCCGGCGCGAAAGCGTCCGTTGTCTCGAGCGCTACGCTGCTCGGGAGGTCTTCCACCTGCTCAAACAGCTACAGCCAGGACCCCGCTTATAGGGGCTGTCGTGACAGATGAGGACCTGCTTGCCCGGTGGGCCGGGCATACCAACGCCGAGACCACGAAGCGCTGGTATGTGAAGCCGGATGTGGAGGATCTTCGTACGGTGGCGGATATATGGGGAGGTCTGGCGAGTGTCCCCACCCCCTCGTTTGAAGAGAGTGTGAGATGTGGGAGCGTGGGTGGGTGAGTGCGAGCACGACAAACAGCCTGCAATACCGCTTTGACGGGCCAGAAGAGGCACCTGTCCTGATCTTGGGCCCCTCTCTCGGAACTACATGGCACATGTGGGACCGGCAGATTCCGGAGCTGGTGAAGCAGTGGCGGGTCTTCCGCTTCGACCTGCCCGGCCACGGCGGCGCGCCCGCGCATCCGGCGGTTTCGGTCACCGACCTCGCCGAGCGGCTGCTCGGCACGCTCGACGGGCTCGGCGTCCAGCGGTTCGGCTACGCGGGCTGCGCGCTCGGCGGTGCCGTCGGCGCCGAGCTGGCGCTGCGCCGCCCGGACCGCGTGGCCTCGCTCACGCTGATCGCCGCCTCGCCGCGCTTCGGCACGGCCGACGAGTTCCGGCAGCGCGGCGTGATCGTACGGACGAACGGCCTGGACCCCATCGCGCGTACGTCTCCGGAGCGCTGGTTCACCGGAGGGTTCGCCGCGGCCCAGCCCGCGATCACCGAGTGGGCCGTGCAGATGGTCCGCACCACGGATCCGGGCTGCTACATCGCCGCGTGCGAGGCCCTCGCCTCCTTCGACATCAGTGCCGAACTCGGCCGGATCGGGGTGCCGACCCTCGTCCTGGTCGGCTCCGAGGACCAGGTCACCGGCCCCGCCGAGGCCCGTACGCTGGTCGCCGGGATACCGGATGCCCGGCTCGCGGTCGTGCCGGGCGCCTCGCACCTGGTTCCGGTCGAGCAGCCCGCCGCGGTCACGGACCTCCTCGTACGGCACTTCTCCAGCGCCTGGCAGCAGCCCGCCTACGACTTGTCCACCGGCCAGATGGCGATCGTGGCGCCCCCGGCGAAGCCCGTCCTGGCCGCACCGCCGCCGGTCTCGCCCGTCGCCGAGATCGCCGCGGCCGCGCAGCCCGAAGCGACGCTGGGAAGGCCGGACCCGTACGACGCGGGCATCAAGGTCCGCCGCGAGGTGCTCGGGGACGCGCATGTGGACCGGGCGCTCGCCCAGGCGGACGAGTTCTCCGGGGACTTCCAGGAGTTCATCACCCGGTACGCGTGGGGCGAGATCTGGGACCGGCCGGGCCTCGACCGGCGTTCGCGCAGCTGCGTCACGCTCACCGCCCTGGTCGCGGGCGGCCATCTCGACGAACTCGCCTTCCACACCCGGGCCGCCCTCCGCAACGGCCTCACCCCGGTCGAGATCAAGGAAGTGCTCCTCCAGGCGGCCGTCTACTGCGGCGTACCGGCCGCGAACAGCGCGTTCAGGGTGGCCCAGCAGGTCATCCGCGAGGAGACCACACCCCAGGAGTGAGCTCGCCTCGGCACGCGGAGGCGGGACGTCGGCGCGCAGGGGCAGGATGGGAACCATGAAGCTCACAAAGAAGTCGCATTCCTGCATCCGCCTGGAGAAGGACGGGCGCACGCTCGTCATCGATCCCGGCGGCTTCAGCGAAGAGGACGCCGCGGTCGGCGCGGACGCGATCCTGGTCACGCACGAACACCCCGACCACTTCAACGAGGAGCGGCTGCGGGCGGGCCTGGAGGCCAACCAGGGCGCGGAGATCTGGACCCTGAAGTCCGTCGCGGAGAAGATCTCGGCCGCGTTCCCGGGCCGTGTTCACACAGTCGGCCACGGCGACACGTTCACCGCCGCGGGCTTCGACGTGCAGGTGCACGGCGAGCTGCACGCCGTGATCCACCCGGACATCCCGCGCATCACCAATGTCGGCTACCTCGTCGAGGGCGGCCGTGTCTTCCACCCCGGCGACGCCCTCACCGTCCCCGACCACCCGGTTCAGACGCTGATGCTCCCCGTACAAGCCCCCTGGAGCAAGATCTCCGAGGTCATCGAGTACGTCCGCGAGGTCAAGCCGCAGCGCGCGTACGACATCCACGACGCCCTGCTCACGGACCTCGCCCGCCCGATCTACGACAACCAGATCGGCGCGCTGGGCGGCTCCGAGCACCTGCGGCTGGCACCGGGCGAGACCACGGATCTGTGAGTGGGTGCGACCACGGATCCGTGAGCGGGCGACACCACGCACCCATGAGTGTCAGACCCGCCCGGTAAGTTGTGGGACATGCGTATCGCCACCTGGAACGTGAACTCGATCACCGCCCGTCTCCCGAGGCTGCTGGCCTGGCTGGAGAGCAGCGGCACGGACGTGCTGTGCATCCAGGAGACCAAGACCACCGCCGAGCAGTTCCCGTCCGCCGAACTGCGCGAGCTGGGCTACGAGTCGGCGGTGCATGCCACGGGGCGGTGGAACGGTGTGGCGTTGCTGTCCCGGGTGGGCCTCGAGGACGTGGTCAACGGCCTGCCCGGCGACCCCGGCTACGACGGCATTCATGAGCCCCGAGCCGTCGCCGCGACCTGCGGCCCGGTCCGCGTCTGGTCGGTGTACGTGCCGAACGGGCGTGAGGTGGACCACCCCCACTACGCGTACAAGCTCCAGTGGTTCGAGGCCTTGAAGGCGGCTGTCGCCGGCGACGCGGGCGGCAGCCGACCGTTCGCCGTGATGGGCGACTACAACGTGGCTCCGACGGACGACGACGTGTACGACATCGCCGCCTTCGAAGGCGCCACCCACGTCACGCCCGCCGAGCGCGCCGCTCTGACCTCCCTGCGCGAGGCGGGCCTCTCGGACGTGGTTCCGCGGCCCCTCAAGTACGAGCACCCGTTCACGTACTGGGACTACCGCCAGCTCTGCTTCCCCAAGAACCGCGGCATGCGCATCGACCTCGTCTACGGCAACGAGCCGTTCGCGAAGGCCGTCACGGACGCGTACGTGGACCGCGAGGAGCGCAAGGGCAAGGGGGCGTCCGACCACGCCCCGGTCGTGGTGGACCTGGACGTGTAGCCGCGCCCTTCCAGGGGCGCGGGCAACCGTGCGACCAGCCACGGACGGTCCGCAGAATCAATACCGCATCAATACCGCGTCAATACCGCACTTCGCGCGGAGCGCTTGGCGCCTACAGCAGTCGCAGGTCCACCGAGTCCGCCAGCGCCGCCAACCCCGCGTCGCCCGGATGCAGATGGTCGCCGCTGTCGTACGCGGGGAGCATCCGCGCCGGATGCGCGGGATCCCGGAGCACGGCGTCGAAGTCGAGCACGCCGTCGAAGGCGGAGCCCGAGCCGGACCGGATCCACGCGTTCACCGCTGACCGCTCCGCGTCGGCCGCCGCCGTGCACCGGGCCTCTCCCTCACAGGGGGCGACCGTCGCGACCAGCACCCGTAGCCCGCGGGCGTGCGCCCGGTCGGCGATCTCCAGCAGCCCGGCCACGACCTGCTCCGCGCTCGCGCCCCAGCGGACGTCGTTGACCCCCTGGAAGACGATGGCGGTACGCGCCGACGTCTGGGCGAGGACGTCCCGGTCGAGGCGGTGCAGCGAACTCACCCCGCCCGTGCCGGCGGAGACGCCGTCGCCGGGGTAGACGTCGGTGACCACACGGTTCGCCGAGATGCCATGGTTGAGGACTCCATAGCTCGGGACCACACTCTGGTTCCGGAGCCGGGTGGCGAGCACATTTGGCCAACGCCGGTTGGCGTTCAGGGTCGACTTGTCGCCGTCGGTGATCGAGTCGCCGAGCAGCACGACGGACCCGGTCCCGCCACCCACGTCGACACCGGTCAGCAGCGGCCAGTTGGCGATCGTCGAGGTGTACGCGCCCGGGGCGGCGTCCGCGGCATGGTCGCCCGGCTCGCTCACGTACGACTGCTGGATGGCCATGGTGTGCACGGGTGCCGCCGTCACCGTCCCCGGCAGATGAAAGCTCACCAGCAGATTGGCGTCCGCGGGCACCCCGAAGCTCAGCGGATCGCTGAACTCCTGTGCCCCCGCAGGGATTTCGGTGCCCGCGGCGCCCCGGAACGACAGCGGCACGGGAGTGCTCTTCGGGCTCGCGCCGGAGCCCTGCACCGCCACCGTCGCACTGCCGATCCGCACGGGCGCGGCGGCGAAGGTGTTGTCGAGCCGAATCCGTACGCGCGGCCCGCCCGCCGACGTGTGCACCACGAGCCGCACCGTCCGGTCGGTCCACGGTCCCACCGGCGTGTAACCGGCGGTCGAGGCGGCCCAACTCCCGGTCCAGCCACGGGTGTCGGAGCGGACCGACAGGGCGAACACGTGCAGGTCACGGGTGCGCGGCAGCTCGACCGAGGCCACCTCGCGCCCGCGGACGAGCGGCACGGTGACGACGTACAGCCGTGCCTTCTCGGCCAGTTGGCCGCCCGGTGTGTTGATGTGGGGCAGTGCCACGGCCTTCGTGCCGAGCGGGCCGCCGCGCCAGTCCGACGCGGTCAGCCGGTACGAGGAGCGCGAACCGTTCGCGTACCGCACCACGCCGGCGCTGCTGACCTCGCCGCCACCCGTGCCCGCCACCAGGAAGGCGAGCGCGTCGCCGTTGCCGGGCGCCCTGGACCGTCAGCGAGCGCCCGGGCGTCCAGCCGGCGGCCGACAGGTCCTGGGCCGACAGGGAGGCGCCCGAGCCGTCGAAATCCGCCTCGCCGGGCCGCGCGTCGTCACTGACGGCCGTGTTGTCGAAGAGCCGCTCCAGCGGCATCGGCCGGTCCCGGGAGGGCGGCGCGGCCTCCGCGGAAGCCGTCGGCACGACCCCCACCGAGAGAAGAGCGAGAGCAACGGCCGTACCCCAGACACGTCGGCGCACCACCGACTCCTCCCGCTCACGAACGGCTCACTGACGAGGTCACTCACAAGATCACTGACACGGTCACCGACGAGGTGACAGATGCACCGTGAAGCTAAAGAGGCGTCAGGGACCCGTCAATGAGCCGGGCGCGAACTCCGCACGAAATCCCCAGGAACAGGAGGTTCCGCGCGCCCTGTGGTGCGCCGGGCGACAGGGATGTCAGGCTGGGTGTATGAACATCCCTTTCGTGGGCAACTGGCGCAAGAAGCGGGACCCCGCCAGGGGAGTCGCGGTCTTCTCCGACAGTGAGAGTGATCACGAGGGGGTGGCCGATCTGCTCTCCGAGTGCGAGCTGCTGCGTGACCAGGCGTACCGGGCGGGGATCGAACTCGACGACACCCCGGCCTCATTGGAGAAGCTCGACCAACTGCTGCCGCGCTGGCGCGACGACGAGGAGAGGCTGCAGTGGCTCGGCAATGACGCCGGCCTCTACCTCGGCACGGTCATAGTGCGCACGGTCACTGGCGCCGTGTGGGAGGTGTGGCCCAACGAACGGCCGGTGGTGCGACTGGCCTCCGGCCGCGAGATCGACGTGGTCGCGTCCGGCCACGAGTGGGCGACCAGCGGCGCTCCCGAACTTTCACAGCTGTACGCCGAGGTGTCAGAGGTATAGCTCAGGGATCCCGGCAGCCACACCGACACCATTCGCACCTTATTGCGGTAAATACGGCTAATGCCCGAAAGGTGCGTGTCGTGCAATTGCTGCACACTTGGCTGGATAGTTTGCGGCAATCGCGACACAGCTGAGAGTGGGTAGGGCTGAGCATGGCCGGCGATCCGTTGATCGAGCTGCGTGACGTCAACAAGTACTTCGGGGAGCTGCATGTCCTCCAGGACATCAACCTCACCGTCGCCAAGGGGGAGGTGGTCGTGGTCATCGGCCCTTCGGGGTCGGGAAAGTCGACTCTCTGCAGGGCGATCAACCGGCTGGAGGTGATCCACTCCGGGGAGATCAAACTTGACGGCCGGCTGCTGCCGGAGGAGGGCAAGGACCTCGCGAGGCTCCGCGCCGAGGTCGGGATGGTCTTCCAGTCCTTCAACCTCTTCGCGCACAAGACGGTCCTGCAGAACGTCTCGCTGGGGCAGATCAAGGCCCGCGGCCGCAAGAAGGAGCAGGCCGACAAGCGCTCGCGCGAACTCCTCGACCGGGTGGGCCTCGCCGATCAGGCGCCGAAGTTCCCGGCACAGCTCTCCGGCGGCCAGCAGCAGCGCGTGGCCATCGCCCGCGCCCTCGCCATGGACCCCAAGGCACTCCTCTTCGACGAGCCGACCTCGGCGCTCGACCCGGAGATGATCAACGAGGTCCTGGAGGTCATGCAGCAGCTCGCCCGCGAGGGCATGACCATGGTCGTCGTCACCCACGAGATGGGTTTCGCGCGCTCCGCCGCCAACCGCGTCGTCTTCATGTCGGACGGCCGCATCGTCGAGGACCGCACCCCCGAGGGGTTCTTCACCAACCCGAGCAGCGACCGCGCCAAGGACTTCCTCTCCAAGATCCTCAAGCACTGAGCGGGGGAACGCGGCCGTGATCCGTACGGAGCTCGTCGGCTCGCTGGGCCCGTACGACCTCTCCGTCCTTGGTGACGGTTTCCTCGGTCCCGTCCAACTCGCCTTCCGCGCCCGGAAGCCGGCCGCGTCGAACCTCGACTACGATGTGCCGTTCATCCAACCAGGGACGCTGCTGCCGGGCACGCGGTAGCGAGGGGCAATGGCCCGCCCGGCAGCAGCCGGTGATCACTGTTCGCGCAACGGGACCGACATGTACGACGGGTCGGCCGCGGGCGAGGAGAAGGTCAGCTGCGCGCCGGCCGGGTTGTGCTCGATGTAGAGCGGGTCCACCGTGTCGACGACCAGGGCGAGACGATGCCCTGCCGGGACGTCGTAGGCCGTGGAGAACAGCTCCAGGTCGACGCCGAACGGCTTGCCGGGCGTCTGCCCGTGGAAGGTGAACGGCGCGTTGCTGACCAGCTTGCCGAGGCCGAGCGGGCCCACGTCGTAGAGGTATGCGACGAGGGTGCCGCTCTCCTTGGTACTGGTGACCGTGGTGTGCAACTTGGCGGTGCCGCGCACCCGTTGGGGGCTCGCGTACTTCTCCGACTGCCAGACGGCCGCGTACCGGCGGGGCAGGAGCGGGATCGACGCCATCGGGGGCAGCCGGGCGATCTGGTCGAGGATGCTGGAGAGGAAGATGATCCCGCCGTCCGCGCCCGAGTTCACGTTGGCGCGGATCGTGGAGGTGCCCCCGAGGGCGATCTTCCTGCTGGTGGCGCCGACCGACTTCCAGTCCGGGTAGCCCTCGTAGCCGCCCGTGGAGCGGGACTTGAGCTGCACCGGCTGCTCGCGCTCGATGCCGTTGTTCTCGCCCCTGAGGTAGTGGTCGAACCAGCGGGTCGTGTTCTTCCACACGTCGTTGGGGAGCCCGAACAGGCCGGTCACCTCGGGGGTGGCGTGGTCGCCCGGGCGGTATTCCAGTCTCTTCGGGCCCGTCAACTTCTCGTAGAAATCGGCGTATTGGTTGGGGGAGAAGACCGTGTCGCCCCAGGCGTTGGCGAGCATGATCGCCGCGCCGTTGGCGTTGATCTTGTCGATGTAGGTCGTGGCGGAACGTTTCGCCCCCCAGGCGATCAACTCCGGTTCCTTGGACAGGTTGGAGGCGAAGAAGTCCTTGAACACCTGCTGGAGTTCGGCGCTGGGCCTGCCGGTGATCGTGCCGGCGCCGTTCAGCAGCGCGGCCGCCTGGGAGTGCTGGGTGCGGCCCGAGTAGATCGAGCCGATGAGATCGGCCCAGCCGCTCATCGCCGAGACCGCCTTGATCCGTTTGTCGTGGGCGGCGGCGAGGAGACCGATCCCCGCACCGTACGAGACGCCCGCCACGCCGATCCTCTTCGGGTCCGCGGGGGTGTTGGCGAGCGCCCAGTCGATCACCTTTGAGGTGTCGGCCACGTCGGGTGGGCCCGCTGTCTCTATCTCGCCGCCGGACTGCCAGAAGCCGCGGACGTTGTAAGTGAGCACGATGTAGCCCGAGTCGGCGAGCTTCTGGGCCTGGGCGAGGTACTGGACCTGGGGCAGGCCCCAGCTCGTGGGCAGCACGATGAGCGGGTACGTGCGGGAGTCGTCGGCGTTCGCCGGCGTGACGACGTTGGCCTTGAGGACCGTGCCGCCGTCACCGGTGATGTCGACGAACCGGATGCCGGTCGGCGCCGCCTGCGCGGCGGGGGCGAGCCCGAGGGCTGTCCCGGCGACGAGGGTTGCCGAGACGGCACCTACGGCGGTGGTACGCAGGGCCTTGCGCGGAAGTCCCACGGGTCACTCCTCACTCGTGTAAGTGCAAAGTGACTCGACGGTAACCTCGGCCTCTTACCGTAGGTAACCCGTCGGTAAGTTACGCGCGAGTAACGATTGTTGAACTGTGTTGAAACTCAGGAGGCGCGGTGCGCTTTGCGCGAAGCCTCCGCGGGCGGAGGAGTTTGCGCCACCCGCGTCACGTCGGCGACGAGCTCGACCACGTCCGGGCCGTAGGCCTGCGAGTTCACGACCTTCAGGAGCAGGACGAAGGTGTTGTTGCCGTGCTTGCGGGCGAGTCGCTCGTGGCTGCGGGCGAGGTAGCGTGTCGCGGCCTGGGTGGTGATCGCGCGCTGTCCGCAGAAGAGGAACACCGGGCGGGCCGTACGCCCCTGGTCCGCGGTCAGGCGGGCGAGGGCGACGTACTCGGTGCGGCCCGGCTCAAGTCGGTACTGTTCGCTGCCGATCTGGAAGGCGCCCCGGTCCGGTCCGGGCTCGGGATCGGTGTTCACTCGTATACCCGGGAGCAGCGACGCCAGGTGGGCCGCCATGCGGCGGTTCACGGCCGGGTGGCCGACGCAGAACTCCGTGCGCTCCCCGAAGCCCTGCTGGGCCGCGTCGTGCGCGACGACCTGCGCGTGCGCGCCGCAGTCCTTGATGAGCGCCGAGAGTTCGAGCAGCGCGAACACGTCGTGGCGCGTCACCGTCAGGTCGGGGCCGCCCGCCTCGCGGTTGACCACGAGTAGCGACTCGGAGTTGTCGGGCAGACCGAAGAAGACCTGCTTGCGGCGGAGCTTCCGCTTCCACAGATAGGTCCGGGCGATCCAGCCCAGCGAGGCGCCGATGCCCGCCACGATCACGCCGAGGACGATGTTGCGCACGTCGTCATTCATGGGCGCGCATGCTAGCGGGATTGCGCAACGGTGTTCGAGGGGGACCTGACGCGGGCATGGCGAGGCTGTGGTTTCCCGGGGGGCACCGCACCGGCTTGCCACTTCGCGGCGGGCCGGGTCCCCGGCCAAAGTACGCTGCTCGAACGGTCGTTGACTGGAGGTACGGATGGGGCGCTCTGTTGCGCGGAGTCTGGCGGTATTGGCGGTTTCGGCCGCGGTCGTGTCGGTGGGGGCCGCGGCGCCTCCCGCTCCCGGGACACCGACGGCGAAGACACCCGTGGAGAAGGCACCGGTCGCCGTCGGCTACGGCGGGGCCGTCGCGAGTGTCGACGCGGATGCCTCCGCCGCCGGTATCGAGATCCTCCGCAAGGGTGGCAACGCGGTGGACGCGGCCGTCGCCACGGCGGCCGCGCTCGGCGTCACCGAGCCGTACTCGTCGGGCATCGGCGGAGGCGGCTACTTCGTCTACTACGACGCCAAGTCCCGTACGGTGCGCACGATCGACGGACGTGAGACGGCACCGCTCACGGCCGATTCGGGGCTCTTCCTGGAGAACGGGCAGCCGATCCCGTTCGCCGACGCGGTCACCAGCGGCCTCGGCGTGGGCACGCCCGGTACGCCCGCCACTTGGCAGACGGCGCTGGACAGTTGGGGCAGCCGGCGGCTCGGGTCGCTGCTGAAGCCGGCCGAGCGGCTCGCACGGGACGGGTTCACCGTCGACGCCACCTTCCGCTCGCAGACGGCGTCCAACCAGGCGCGGTTCAAGGACTTCCCGGACACGGCCGAGCTGTTCCTGCCGGGCGGCGCGCTGCCGGTGGTCGGCTCGACGTTCAAGAACCCGGATCTGGCGCGTACGTACGAGGAGTTGGGCCGCAAGGGCGTCGGCGCGCTCTACCACGGCAAGCTGGCACAGGACATCGTCGACACCGTCAACGACCCGCCCGTGGACCCGGCTTCGGGGCGTAACGCGCGCCCGGGCGAGCTGTCGCTGAAGGACCTGGCGGCGTACGAGGCGAAGCGGCAGGCGCCGACGAAGACCGCGTACCGGGACCTGAACGTCTACTCGATCGCGCCCTCCTCCTCGGGCGGCACCACGGTCGGTGAAGCCCTCAACATCCTTGAGAACACCGACCTTTCGAAGGCCACGGACGTCCAGTACCTGCACCGCTACATCGAGGCGAGCCGGATCGCCTTCGCCGACCGGGGGCGCTGGGTGGGCGACCCCGCCTTCGAGGACGTACCGACGAAGGAACTGCTCTCGCAGAAGTTCGCCGACTCGCGGGAGTGCCTGATCAAGGACGACGCGGTGCTGACGAGCCCGCTGGCGCCGGGCGATCCGCGCAACCCGGCGGCGTGCTCGACCGGCGGTGAGGCTGCCCCGACGACGTACGAGGGCGAGAACACGACGCATCTGACGGCGGCCGACAAGTGGGGCAACGTCGTGGCGTACACCCTCACCATCGAGCAGACCGGTGGCAGCGGCATCACCGTCCCGGACCGCGGCTTCATCCTCAACAACGAGCTGACGGACTTCTCCTTCACGCCCGCGAGCCCGTCCGTGCCCGACCCGAACCTGCCAGGGCCGGGCAAGCGACCGCGCTCGTCGATCTCGCCGACGATCGTGCTCGACCAGCACAACAAGCCTGTCGTGGCGCTCGGTTCGCCGGGCGGCGCGACCATCGTCACCACGGTGCTGCAGACGCTGACCGGCTTCCTCGACCGGGGCCTCCCACTGGTCGACGCCATCGCCGCGCCGCGCGCCAGTCAGCGCAACCAGACGACCACCGAGCTCGAACCGGGCCTGTGGAACAGCCCGTTGAGGACTCAGCTGGAGTCGATCGGCCACGGCTTCCGGCAGAACCCGGAGATCGGCGCGGCGACGGGCGTCCAGCGGCTGCCGAACGGCAAGTGGCTGGCGGCCGCCGAGACGGTACGCAGGGGCGGCGGGTCGGCGATGGTGGTGCGGCCGGCGCCGTAGCGGACCGGCCCCCGGGCCCTGTCGGCAGGCTCAGTGCTCGGTCGCGGTCGGCGGCGGTGTCGTGCGGAAGGCCAGTTGCTCGTCCTCGGCCTCCGCCACGACCCGGCTGCCGGCCGTGATCCGGCCGTCGAGGAGCAGGCGGGACAGCCGGTTGTCGACCTCCCGCTGGATGGTGCGGCGCAGCGGCCGGGCGCCGTACTCGGGCTGGTGGCCGCGCTGGGCGAGCCAGTCCACGGCCTGCTCGGTGAACTCGATCGTGACGTCCTGGGCGTGCAGACGCCGCCGGGTCCCTTCGAGCAGCAGGTCGGTGATGCGCCGCAGCTGCTCGGTGGTGAGCTGCCGGAAGACGACGATCTCGTCGATGCGGTTGAGGAACTCGGGCCGGAAGTGCTCGCGCAGCGGGCGCAGGATCTGCTCGCGCCTGTCCTGCTCGTCGGCCTCCGCGCCGCCGGCGGAGAATCCCAGACCGCCGCCGCGCCGGGTGATCACCTCGGAGCCGAGGTTGCTGGTCATGACGATGACGGTGTTGGCGAAGTCCACGGTGCGGCCCTGGGCGTCCGTGAGCCGGCCGTCGTCGAGGACCTGGAGCAGGACGTTGAAGACGTCGGGGTGGGCCTTCTCGACCTCGTCGAGGAGCAGCAGCGAGTACGGATTCCTCCGTACGGTCTCGGTGAGCTGACCGGCCTCCTCGTGGCCGACGTAGCCGGGCGGGGCGCCGACGAGCCGGCTGACGGTGTGCCGTTCCTGGTACTCGCTCATGTCCAGGCGCACCATCCGCTCCTCGCTGCCGAACAGGGCCTCGGCCAGCGCGCGGGCCAGCTCCGTCTTGCCGACCCCGGTCGGGCCCAGGAAGAGGAAGCTGCCGATGGGCCGGTCGGGGCTGGCGAGGCCGGCCCGGGAGCGCAGTACCGCGTCGGCGACGACGCTGACGGCCTCGTCCTGGCCGACGACCCGCCGGTGCAGGTACTCCGTGAGGCCGAGCAGGCGGTCCTTCTCCTCCTCGGTGAGGCTGCTGACCGGGATGCCGGTCTGCCGGGAGACCACCTCGGCGATGGCCTCGACGGTGACCTCCAGGTGCTGCCCGTCGTCGGCCTCCTCCTCGAGCCCTTCCCCGATCTTCTCCTTGAGGCCGTTGATCCGGTCGCGCAGTTGCGTGGCCCGCTCGTACTGCTCGTGGGCCACCGCCTGGTCCTTGTCCCGGGTCAGCTGCTCGACCTCGCGTTCCAGGGCCCGTGCGTCGGTGGCCTTCGTGCGGGCGCGCAGCCGCACCCGGGCGCCGGCCTGGTCCATCAGGTCGATGGCCTTGTCCGGCAGGAAGCGGTCGGCGAGGTAGCGGTCGGACAGCTCCACGGCGGCCACGAGCGCCTCGTCGGTGTAGCGGACCTGGTGATGGGCCTCGTAGCGGTCGCGCAGGCCGCGCAGGATCTCCACCGCGTCCGCGGTGGAGGGTTCGGGCACCAGGATCGGCTGGAACCGGCGTGCCAGGGCCGCGTCCTTCTCGATGCGGCGGTACTCCTCCAGCGTCGTGGCGCCCACGATGTGCAGTTCACCGCGGGCGAGGGCCGGCTTGAGGATGTTGCCCGCGTCCATCGCCCCGCCCTCGCCGCCACCGGCGCCGACGACCGTGTGCAGTTCGTCGATGAAGACGATCAGCTCGGTGGAGTGCGTGCGGACCTCCTCGACGATGTTGTTCAGGCGTTGCTCGAAGTCGCCGCGGTAGCGGGTGCCGGCGACCACGCCGGACAGGTCCAGGGCGATGACACGGCGCCCGGCGAGGACAGCGGGCACATCGTCGTCCGCGATGCGCAGGGCGAGGCCCTCCACGAGGGCGGTCTTGCCGACGCCCGCGTCGCCGATCAGGACCGGGTTGTTCTTGCCGCGGCGGGACAGCACCTCGATGGTCTGTTCGATCTCCTCCTCACGGCCGATCACCGGATCGATACGGCCCTGCCGGGCGAGGTCCGTCAGATCCCGGCCGTACTTGTCCAGGGTCGGGGTGGCGGAGCGGCGCGGTCGTTCGGGGCGCGTCTGGGCGGTTGCCTGGGCGGTTGTCCGGGCGGTCGCCGCCGACTGGTCCGGCGCCTCGGGAGGGACGTCGGAGGGGGTGAACCGGGCGCTGTTGAGGATGTGCCCGGCGGCGGAGTCGGGGTTCGCGGCCAGTGCGCTGACGATGTGCTCGGGGCCGATGTAGCCGGTACCGCCGACCCGGGCCAGCTCGTGGGCATCAAGCAGGGCGCGCTTGACCGCGGGCGTCAGGGCGAGCGCCGTGGGCGGCGATCCCTGGTTCGGTGCGCGGTCGGCTGTGCCGGCCCGCTCGTCGATCCCCGTGGCCAGCGCGTCGGGGTCGGCGCCGGCGCGGGCCAGCTGGCTCCGGGTCGGTTCGGCGGCGAGCGCGGCGCGCAGCAGGTGCTGGGTGTCGAGGTCCCGGCTGCCGCGCTCGGCGGCGTACGCCGCGGCCTTGGACACCAGCTGCCGGGCCGGCTCGCTCATCAGCCGCCCGATGTCGACTTGCCGGGGACTTTGGCGGAACCCGCCGCCGAAGAAACGTGCGAAGAACTCTCCGAAGGGGTCCGAGCCGTAGCCCTGCGGACCCGTGAACCCGCTGGTCATGGCCATCCGTTCCGGTGTCCCGGCCCCCACCGGGACACACTTGCTGATCGACGTGCCCGTCCGCACGCGGGTGCCCGGTGGCCTCTCGCTTACACATGAGTGCGACGACACAAGCGTGACGACGACACGCAAGCGTGATGAAGTGACACAAGCATGACGGTGATACACAAGCGTGACGACTAAGCGTAAGCGTGACCGACTAAACACAAGCGTGAGGACGACACGTGAGCGTGACGACGAGATGGCCGCGGCCGTGCGACGACCGGCCGACGCCTACCGCGCGGTCAGGATGCGCGGCCCCGCGTCCGTGATGGCCACCGTGTGCTCGGCGTGGGCGGCGCGGCTGCCGTCGTTCGTCCGCAGCGTCCAGCCGTCCGGGGCCGCGTGGTAGCCGTCGGTGCCGCCGCCGATGAGCATGGGCTCGATGGCCAGGACCATGCCGTGGCGCAACGGCAGGCCGCGGCCGGGCCGGCCCTCGTTCGGCACGGGCGGGTCCTCGTGCATGCGGCGGCCGATGCCGTGGCCGCCGAAGCCGTCCGGGATGCCGTAGCCCGCCGCGCGGCAGACCGTGCCGATGGCGTGCGCGATGTCGCCGATGCGGTTGCCGACGACGGCCGCCTCGATGCCCGCCGCCAGGGCGTGCTCGGCGGTCTCGACGAGGCGTACGTCGGCGGGGCGCGGCTTGCCCACGACGAAGCTGAGCGCCGAGTCGCCCGCCCAGCCGCCGAGCTCGGCGCCGAAGTCGGCGGAGACCAGGTCGCCGTCGCGCAACCGGTAGCCGGTCGGGATGCCGTGCACGATCGCTTCGTTCACGGAGGCGCAGAGGACGGCCGGGAAGGGGGTGGGGGCGAAAGAGGGGCGATAGCCAAGGAAGGGTGAGCCCGCGCCCGCGTCACGCAGGACCTGGTGCGCGACCTCGTCCAGCTCCAGAAGCGAGACACCCACGTCCGCGGCCTTCCGAACCGCCGTGAGGGCACGGGCCACGACCTGGCCCGCTTCGTACATCGCGTCGATCGACGTGTCCGTCTTCAGTTCCACCATGCCAATTACTATACCGGTCACGGTGCCAATTACTATACCGGTTGGTGTCTGGGTGGTACCTATTCATATAACGCTCGACGGTATTAGAATCGCCGCATGGTGCGCACCCCCCTGACCCCCGAAGAACGAGAACGCGGCGAGCGGCTCGGGCGGCTGCTCCGTGAGGCCCGCGGCCGCCGCAGCATGGCGGAGGTCGCCGCGAGCGCGGGCCTCTCCGCGGAGACCCTCCGCAAGATCGAGACCGGCCGCGCCCCGACTCCGGCCTTCTTCACGGTGGCGGCGCTGGCGCGGGTGCTGGGCCTCTCGATGGACGACATCGCGGGCAGTTGCGCGCTCGTCCCGGCGTGACGCGGGAGTGGTGCGATGCGGGGGCGACGCGAAGCGGGAGTGAATGACGCGGGAGTGATGTGATGCGGGAGTGACGCCCCGTCACTTCCCTGTCATCGGACGGCCGCTCACATCGCGTTCCGAGTGGTCAGCCGCACTCCGCGTCCGGGTCGCAAACTCGTCGTAGCGGTTCCGTAACACGAATGGTGTTTTCTTCGGAGCGGAATACTGCAGTCTGGCGTGGGGTGAACGTAATGGCGGTGGAACAACTCCCAGGCCAGGTGCGGGAGTTCGCGCAGTATCTCAATGGCCTGCTGTCCCGGCTCGACCAGGGCGGCGGCTGGTGCGGTGTGTTCTGGCATCGGGATCCCGAGGGAATGCGGGCCTGCCTGGACGGGTCGGAGATGCCGCCCTGGGACGTCGTGCAGGCGCTCCTCCAGGACCTCGCCGCCGCATACGGTCCCCGGGCCGCCGGGCAGGAGTCCGAGCGGGCGCGGGCGCTGCACAGCGCGGCGCTCGCCGCGTACGACGCACGACCCGGCGGCCGTGACGCCCTCAGCGACCGCCTCGACGTCATGCTGCGCGAACAGCGTTATGCCGCCGAACGGCATGCGGAGCTGGGCCAGTCGCTTCACACGGCCGCCACCCAGCAGGAGGCCGACTCCATCCGCCTCGACCTGGCCTGGGCGCGCGACGACCACGAACGCGCCACGGCCCGCTGTGCCGAACTCCGCTCCCGGATGGACGAGTTGGACCGGCGGAGCGCGGGCGGATACGCGCAGGGGGCGCTGCGGATCCCGCCGGGCGACGACGGGGGTGTGTTCTGGGTCGACGAGGCGTCGGGCGGCGGCGGGGGACCGTCGGGTGCGGGTGCGGGTGCGGGTGCGTCGGGTGCGGGTGATGACGCATACGCCGGGTCCGGGCGGCCGCACATGGGCGCGCAGCGGTCTGGAGCGGACGAGGACGACTGGCCGGACGTCTGGCGTGACGCCGCCGCGGAACGGAGCGGCCAGGGCGCGCAGTCGGCTCAGCGGCGGCCGTCCACCGACCAGGACGCATGGGGCCGTACGACTCCACGGGCAGCCGCCCGCCACTCCGGCGGGACACCCGTACACGCCACCTCCCCGCAGCCCACCGCCTCTGCCGCACCCGCGGAGAGCGAAGCACCTTCCGAACCGCCCCAGCCACCCGCCGAGCCCCCCGTTCCCAAGCAACGCTCCAAGCGCCGTCCCCGAGGCGGCGCCCGTTACGCCGGGATCGTGGAAGACGACGCAGCCGCCACCGCGGTACCGGCCATGCCCGTTCCGCCCACCAGGGAGCGATCTCTGCGCGGGGCCCGTTTCGCGGGGGTCGCCGCGGAGCCCGAGCGGCCGAAGCCGAAGCGCGAGCCGCTGGACGACGAGGCGCGGAGGGTCACCGTCGAGACCGTGGAGTCGCTGATCAGGCTGCGTCGCGAGGGGCGCAGCGGGGAGGCGCACGCCCTGCTGGTCGAGGCCGCGTACTGGCCCGCGGCACGGTTTCCGCTCCTCGCCTCCGAACTCCACCGCGCCGGGCTCGGCGCCGACTGGGCCACGCTCCTCTGGGAGGCGGCCTCTCTGCCCGCCGGCCAGCTGGTCTCGGCGGCCGACGCTCTCGTCGCGACAGGGCGTACCGCGGACGGACAGCAGCTGCTGCGGCAGGGCGTCGTACGCCCCGCTCCGGAGATCGGAGAGGCCGTGCTGGGCCTCGTGGAGGAGGGCCGCAATCGCGAGGCGCGCGCCCTGCTGGACGCGTACGTACGCATCCGCACCCCGGAAGAAGCCGCCCGCAGCGTCGAGGCCGACCCGCAGCGCCTGGTCCCCCTCCTCCTCGAAGCAGCCCAACGCGCCTCGGAGGACCACCACTGGAACCTGGTCCACGCCCTCCGCGTGGCGGGCTACACGGCGTGACGTGAGCGGGCGCCGGGGCTGGACGTGCGCCACCGGCCGGCGGTCGCCGAACCGGCCCAAGAGGAGGCCACGGAATGTGTG